>CAYFMI010000007.1:0-72167 GCA_964344175.1 uncultured Anaerolineales bacterium | reverse complement strand
GTTTGCTCCAACTTCGATTGTGAGCAGCTTCAGTTACCGGAAACTAGAGTTAAAATAAGATCCATAGCGACAGCATCAATCATACTGATGATTTCTTCGCCGCTGCTGGCTTCTAAAATAATCACCCAGGGGTATTTCTTCATCAACCATTCTCGGAGCGTCTTGCGGATGATGGAATGATCGTCTGCGATGAGAATCGAGGCGGGAGGGTATTCGGCCATGGTAATTCCTTTATGCGGAGTTTGGGTTCTGGGCTTGCATTGAGTTATCGCTCATATCGAGGCATCAAGTCCTCTTGTTCGCACATTGCATGTCGGGCATTAGCGCAGAGAATTCTCTGCCCACAGTGTACTCGCGGCAGCTGTTCCTGGCTGTCAGGCAACTTTGACACCCTGTGCCATGCAACATTTATAAAAAGACGGGCAGGGGGTGTCGGCACCGTCTGCCCGTCTTTTTTGTTGATATTCGTATGTCAAAGTGTGCCTACACACACTTGAGTTTTTATCGCAATGAGACTAATTCATGTTCTACGGCAAATTTCACCAAGCCTGGGACATCTTCAACCCCTATTTTTTTCATCAAGCGGCTGCGATAGGTATTTACGGTGCTGACCGAAAGGTGCAGCATGGCAGCAATCTCGGCGCTGGTGCGGCCTTCGACCACTAAATACATCACTTCACGTTCACGCTCACTCAAACGCTCTAAAGGGCTGAATTCGACGGCCCGCTGACGATACTCCACGTAATCATCAATGACGGCTTCGGCAATGGTCTCGCTGAGATACCGCCGACCTGTATGTACGGCTCGAATAGCGTCGGCCACTTCAAGTGCGGAGGTCTCCTTAATCAAATAGGAGCGAGCGCCTACCTTAAGCGCCTGAAACACATGCTCTTTGTTCGAATGCATTGAGAGAATGACAACCTGAACATCAGGGTCGATCTCGCGAATATAGCGGGTGGCCTCAATGCCATTGAGAACGGGCATATTGATATCCAAGACAATTACATTGGGCTTCAGTTCCTTGACCGACTGGATTGCCTCACGGCCATCATTGGCTACACCCACAACGTCAATATCCGATTGGCTAGCGAGAATGGCCCGCAAACCTTCGCGAATGACTTTATGGTCATCGGCCAATACCACTCGAATTTTCATTTTCCCTCCTTAGGGATCAGCACCGTAATTGTGGTGCCGTGTCCGAGATCGCTTTCAATCTCCAGGGATGCGCCCAGAACCTCGGCACGCTCGCGCATATTGATTAATCCCCAACCGCGCCGTCCGTCCGACCTTTCGAGGACAAAGCCTTCACCATCATCTTGAATCTGCAATGAAAATGTGTCTTTCTCATCCGTGAGCAAAATAATCACTTTTTTGGCGCTCGCATGGCGGGAAACATTGGTAAGCGCTTCCTGTGTGATGCGAAAGAGGGCATTCTCGACGTTCGCAGGCAAGCGTCCTTGCAAATCTGCGCCTTGAACTTGAGCCGCCACGCCTGTTTGATCGGAATACCGATCGGCGTACCAGTTTAGCGCGGCAAATAGCCCATAATCGTCCAGCACCGATGGGCGCAAATCGTCCATGACATTTCGGATTCCCTGAGTGACTTCGGCGACCATGTGGATCGATGCATCCATTCCGGCAGCCACTTCTTTAGAGAAGTTTTCCAACAATTCTCCCTTGACTATATTCAAGTTAAAACTCAGCACAGCCAGCGACTGCCCTACCTGATCGTGCAATTCACGCGCCAGGCGGTGACGCTCGGTTTCTTCAGCTTCTGCTAATCGAAGGGTCAGCATGCGTAGCTCTTCGCCGCACTGGCGCAGTTTGTCTTCTGCCTGAACGCGCTCCGTAATATCTGAGATAAATCCTTCCAGCACCTCAGGACTGCCCGGCGAAAGCTGCACACCCCGGCCGCGCTCCCAAACCCATTTGGTTTCTCCCTGCGCAGTGACAATGCGATAGGTCAGAGTAAATGTGCGCCCCTCGGCCAGGGCCGATTGAACCGAAGTCCACACCCGTTCACGATCATCCTCGTGCATGATGTCCGCATAGCTTACACGGGCATCGCCGACCATCTCTTCCGGCGGGTAGCCGGTTAGTTCATGGCAGCCATCGCTGACGAAGAGCATTGTCCATTGAGGGATGTTAAGGCAGCGATAGGCCATCCCCGGCAAATTGCTCATTAATGTAGACAACATGCGCTGGCTCTCGCGCAGGGCGGCCTCGGTGCGGGCGCGCTCTTCCCGAAGCTGTTTTTGCTCCAAAGCTGTTTCGATAATATGGGGCAAACGTCGGATATGGTCTGACGATTTGATGACGTAATCGGCTGCGCCGCGCTTGATAGCTTCAGCCGCGACTTCCTCCGATCCAGTTCCGGTGACAATAATCACCGGTGTGCCGGGCAAGCGTTCTTGCACAGCCTCAAGAACTTGCAGGCCGGTATATCCCAGAATATTGAAATCGCTTAGAACGATGTCATAGCTGCGCGTATTTAACAGATCCATGAAGTCGTGTCGTGAGGCAGCCTCGTATAGGTCCACATTCTCCCAGGCATGGGTCAACGAATCGCGCACCAATGCCCGGTCGAGCGGATAATCGTCCACGTAGAGAATGCGTAGGGGAGAAATGTTCATACCGATAACTCTTCCTATGGCAGCAAATTAATACCCAGCCAAAACTCGCCAATTTTTGCGACCATATCTAAAAATTCATTAAACGAAATTGGCTTTACCAGATAGCCATTGGCGCCGTATTCGTAGCTTTGTTGCACATCTTTTTCTTCTTTTGATGAAGATAACACTAAAATTGGAATATACGTTAAGTGCTTTGATTGACGAATAGCCTGCAACACATCATGGCCGTGCATCTTGGGCAATTTCAGATCAAGCAAGATCATATCGGGCAAGGGGTAGGTTTGACGGTCGGCATATTGCTTGCGAGCGAAAAGATAATCGAGGGCATCCAGCCCATCGCCAACGACATGTACACGATAATCAGGATACACCTGACGAAACGCATCCAGGGTCAGCACAACATCCATTTTATTATCTTCAACCAGTAGAATATTGGCGCGTTGTTTCATCATCGATCACCAGGGATGTCCTTTTCTTCTGTCTGCCCCAGGGGCAAACGCACCCAAAACGTACTGCCGCCCTCTCCGGTTGATTCAACGCCCACATCCCCCTCCATCAGATAGGCCGCCTTTTTCACCAACGCCAATCCAATGCCCGTGCCGGATATTTCTTCATCACTATGCAATCGCTGGAACATGTCGAAGATCTTGTTGTGATATTCCGGTGCAATACCAATCCCGTTATCTTGCACTCGTATCACGACATCATCCGCTTCAACCTGACATGTAATTGAAATAAGCGGGGGTATGCCTGTCTCATGATACTTGATGGCGTTCTCGATCAGATTGCTAAACACCTGGGATAGTAAAGTGCGGTCCCCATGGACTGTGGGAAAGTCGCTAGGGGTTTCAATGCGAGCCTGGGCTTCTTCCATCATCGGTTCAAGCGCAGTGATCACCTCAGTAACAACCTGGGCACAATCCAGCGGCATTGAGCGCACGGCGCGGCGGCCCATGCGCGAGTATTGCAGCAGATCTTCGATCAGTAAAGCCATGCGCTCACCCGATTGGACAACATAATCGACATAGCGCTGGCCTTCTTCGCTGAGATCGTCTCGGTGGCGCTCGGCAAGTATTTGAGCAAAGCCATTAATCCCGCGCAAAGGGGCGCGCAGGTCGTGAGAAACCGAATAGGCAAAGGCCTCTAATTCGCGGTTGGCAGCCGCCAGGCGTTCAGCGCTTTCAGTCGCTCGCTGGTTGGCAACTTGCAAGTCGGCCATCAAATTGACCATACCGCTATTCAGGTTTTCGACATGTTTGATGCGTACCTGAAGTTCGGCAGTGCGCTCAGAAACAAGTCGCTCCAGATGATCGCGATGCTGTACCAACTCAACTTCGATCTGTTTACGCTCCGTGATATCGGTGGCAATTTGGATGCGCACCAGGCGGCCATCGTGCCAGCGTATGGCGCGGTCGTGATTGACATACCAACGTCCGGTGAGCGGGTTTTGCCCTTCCCAAACATGTGGTTCGGCGGGTAATCCATTCTCAAGCACCAATTTGGGATTCGAGCAAAAATCACAGGGCACTTTCTCGCCGCGAAATGCCTGGTAACACATTTGTCCGGTGAGATCATTCCCAAAAGCCTTTTTCATTACCGTATTCATGTAGAGAATTTCATAGGTTTCCAGGTCGGCGACGTAAATTTGCGCGTCAATACTTTCCATGACCGTCGTGAGGGTCTTGTACACAGCGGTGCGTTCTTGCTCGCGTTGTCTTTGCTCGGTAATATCGCGCAACGCCCCTACAATCATCGTTACATCACCGGTCTTTTCATCAATAATGGGGCGGGCAAAATCTTGCACCCAGCGTTCTTCGCCCGTACGCGCCCGAATGCGATATTGCACTTCTTGTTCTTTTCCACTGAGCAAAGTTTCCAATTGGCGTAGCGGAATTCGAACATCATCCGAGAGTATTAGCGCTTCCCAGCCTCCCTGTGCAGATAATTGAGGTTCTGTAAATCCGGTAATTTTCTCCAGCGCACCCGTTGTCCAAAGAATTTTTAGACGTTTGTTTTCATCCACTGTATAGGCGTAGGCCAGATCGGATGTCATTTCCGAGATCATTCGGAAACGGGCTTCGTTTTCGCGCAGCACATGATCTATTTCTTTTTGCAGGGTGACATCTTCGCTAATCACGACAACGTTAATAATCTCCCCCGTATCCCTCCGAAGCGGGAAATAGCGCGTCCGCAAACACAGAACACGTTCGGGGGTATCGGGTGAGCGATATTCAACGGGCGGAATTTCACCCTCGCCACCCAAAAAAGCGTCTTGAATATAGTCGAAAATACCCAAAGCTTTAATCTGCGGGTCTTCAAGGGCATTATGCTTCCCCAGGACAACTTCGCGTTCGACACCCCACACTGTCTCCCAGGCGCGGTTGACTTGCATCAAAATCCCATCGGGGCGATAAATTTCCACGGAGAAAGGGGCGTGTTCTATCAACGTCCGCAAGCGGATCTCGCTGGCGCGCGAGGCCTGTTCGGCCTGGATGCGGGGGCGCAAGTCGCGCAAGATGGAGTAATAGACATATTCACCCCCCGAACGCACTCGGGAGAGGCACACTTCTATCGGGATGCGTTCACCCGTTTTGCTGATATTGAGCGCTTCAAAGGCCGTGCTGCCATATCGGGAAAATTCACCCTGCACAACGTTGCCGGCTTCACCGCGCATCTCTGGGGCCTGGATATCGGGGATGCGCAACTGTAAAAGTTCGTCCCGCGAGTATCCCAACATTTCGCAAATTCTCGAATTGGCATCGATAATCTCATCAGCTTCGTTGGTTACGTGGATAGCATCCCCGGCATTCTCAAAGAGGGCGCGAAAACGCGCTTCGCTCGTCCGCAACGATTCCTGAGTCTGACGCTGGCGCACGGTCTCGGCGAGAATATTGGCAATAGATTGGAGAAAATTAACCTCGACTCTGTTGAAAGTTCTGCGCTGCCGGGCATGCACCCCTAGCACCCCGTACGGGCGCTCAACATCCCCGATGATGACACTCATGCCGCTGACAACTCCATGATCGATAAGCAATGGCGGACCGACAAAACGCTCTTCATTAGCCAGGTCTTCGACAATCACTGGTTTATTGGTCAACAGCGTATAACCGGCTTGCGAATCCCTCGCCATATTGACAGTTGCTTTTCCAACCAGGCCTTTCTCCCAGCCAATTCCGGCTTTCATCAGAAGAGAGTTTTTCTCCGGTACAATTTCGAGTACCTTGCCAAAATCGACTTCGAGTAAACGCACAAGTAAAACTACTGCATCCTCAAAAACAGCCTGCACGTCCACCTCGCTGAGCGCATACTGCCCTAAACTGGCCAGCACCTCCTGAAAGCGAACTTGCGCACTACGGGCAAACTCCAAACGTTTGCGTTCAGAAATTTCGATCATGCTGCCTTCGTAATACAAGTTGTTGGCCTCGTCGTCCTGCACCAGGAATGCACTATCATGCACCCAGATGACCTCGCCATCGGCTCGTTTCAGGCGAAGTTCAAAATCATTAATGGCGCCATCTTGTGCCAAAATGGCTTGCTGACGATGGCGCTCATTGATATCGACATAGAGTTCACGAATACCGGTCGCCAGCAGGGCTGCTTTGCTCGAAAACCCCAGCATGCGCACCAGGGCCGGGTTGGCATCGACAATTTTGCCATCCGGCGTCGTGCGATAGATCCCAATCGGGATATTCTCAAAAAATCTTCGATAGCCTAAAGTGTTCGAAAGCGCGCTCATAAATTCTCTACAGAATTAGCATGGCATCACCAAAGGAATAGAACCGATAGCCCTCTTGCACGGCTGCCGCATAGGCCGAAAGGATGCGCTGACGCCCGGCAAAGGCGCTTACCAGCATCATCAGGGTGGAACGCGGCAAATGAAAATTGGTAATCATGCCATCCACAACTTTGAAGGTATACCCTGGCAAGATGAACAAGTCGGTGGGGCCTTCGAAGGGCGCAATCACGGTGGAAGATCCCTGATGCTGCGCCGACTCGAGGGTGCGGACACTGGTGGTTCCCACAGCAATCACGCGCCCCCCGGCCTGACGCGTTTTCAAGATGGCTTGTGCTGTCTCCGGGGGGAGTTGGCACCATTCGGTGTGAATGGCGTGCTCCTGCGGATCGTCTTCGTGGACGGGGGCGAAAGTGTCTAATCCAACATGCAGAGTAACACCAGCAAAACCCACCCCCTGAGCGCGCAGCTTACCGAGTAAAGAGTTGGTAAAATGCAACCCGGCTGTGGGAGCTGCGGCCGAACCCAGATTTTGGGCATACACCGTTTGATAACGCTCCGGATCGGTCAGCCGCTCATGGATGTAGGGCGGCAGCGGCATATGGCCCCTGGTATTCAAGTAATCCATCATCGCTTCACCAAAGCGCACCAGGCGGCGCGGGCCGCCCAAATCGTCCACAATCTCAGCCTGAGGGCCGTCTTCAAGCTGGATGGCTTTCCCAGGCCGGAGGCCTTTGCCGCCGACCAGCGCCTCCCAAAGCTGGGGTTGGCGCGGCTTGAGCAGCAACAACTCGATGCGCCCCCCGGTGGGAATCTTATGGCCGAAAACACGCGCCGGGATGACGCGCGTCTGGTTGAGGACAAGTAAATCGCCCGGGCGCAGGTAGCCTCCCAAGTCGCGGAAGATCGCATGTTCCAGATCATCGGCATCCCGCCGCAAAACCAGCAGCCGCGCAGCATCGCGCGGTTCCACAGGCGTCTGAGCAATATATTCTTCCGGTAAATCGTAATCGAAATAAGCGGTTTTCACAACGCGTTATCCACAATATTGCGGCATTTTGCATGCCCTTCTATTTTTGGCGCATAGCTTTCAAAGTAACTTGGGCTGCTGCCGATGGGGCGGCGTTAAGCCCAAATGCTGATACGCCGCAGGGGTTGCCACACGCCCCTGAGAAGTGCGCTCCAGAAAGCCCAATTGCATCAGATACGGCTCAACGACATCCATAATCGTATCGGCTTCTTCGCTGATGGAGGCCGCGATGGTCGAAAGCCCCACCGGCCCGCCGCCGTACTTCTCGATGATCGACTTCAGGACGCGGCGATCCATATCGTCTAGCCCGCGGGCATCAATATTGAGCAAATCCAGGGCTTGCAAAGCCACATCGGGCGTGACAACGCCATCGGCGCGTACCTGAGCGAAATCGCGCACCCGTCGCAGCAGGCGCAAGGCAACACGCGGCGTGCCACGCGCTCGCTGCCCAATCGCCCGGATGCCATCCACTTCTGCCGGGACTTCAAGCTTATCAGCAGCCCGGGTGATGATTTTTTGCATGGCAGGCAGGTCGTAATAATCTAGCCGGAAGGTGGCGCCGAAGCGCGCCCGCAAGGGAGCCGTGATCAGCGCCAGGCGCGTGGTCGCGCCAACCACAGTGAAGCGCGGCAACTTTAGACGCACAGAGCGCGCTGAAGGGCCTTTGCCAATGACAATATCGAGGGCATAATCTTCCATGGCCGGATAGAGAATTTCTTCTACTGCCCGCCCTAGGCGGTGGATCTCGTCGATGAAAAGCACATCGCCAGCGCGCAAATTCGTCAGAATAGCGGCCAGATCACCGGCCCGCTCAATGGCAGGCCCGGCAGTCACTTTGATGTTCACCCCCATCTCATTGGCTAGCACATGCGCCAGGGTGGTTTTCCCCAGCCCCGGAGGGCCATAAAAGAGTACATGATCTAAAGCTTCGGCACGCTGTTTGGCGGCCTCGATAAGAATTTGAATATTCTCTTTAATTTGCGTCTGCCCAATGACATCTGCCAGGCGGGTTGGGCGCAAAGCATGATCCAGGCCATCGCCAGGCTTCGTTTCAGGGTCCACGACTCGGTTTTGATGTTCGCTCATGGGTCAATTATACAATGGTTTACCGGCGACACGCTGCGTCAGGGTGACAAATCAGGCTATAATAAACGCAGTCGAGAACTTTTCAACCCATTTAGGAGTTACGCACTTACACAGGGGAAGCCCGGAAATAGGGGTGTGTGGGGCGCTTCGCGCCCCACACACCCCTATTTCCGGAATATCTTTCATCGAACTGCGTAAGTCCTACCATTATTGAAGGAGGAATATCATGAGCAATGTATTCGAATCCCCACACCCCCTCGTTGCCCATAAGATCACCCGCATGAGAGACATTCACACCCTCTCGAAAAAGTTCCGCGAGTTGGTACGTGAGGTCTCAGCACTATTGGCCTATGAGGCCACCGCCGACCTGCAAATTGCGCCGCGCCAGGTCGAAACACCGCTGGCAAAAATGCAGGGGAATGAACTCAAAGAACCCGTCGGGCTGGTGCCCATTTTGAGGGCCGGGCTTGGTATGGTAGAAGGCATCTGGGAGCTGATGCCCAGCGCCGAAGTTTGGCATATTGGTCTTTATCGCGATGAGCGCACGCTTAAGCCGGTTTCGTACTATAACAAACTGCCCGTTGCCCCCACCGTATCGGTATGCCTGATTTTGGATCCGATGCTGGCGACAGGCGGATCGGCGGTTGCTACGGTGGATATTCTCAAAGAGTGGGGAGTGAACAAAATAAAATTTGTGGGGATCCTGGCAGCCCCAGAGGGGGTTGCCGCCTTGCAAGAAGCCCACCCGGATGTTCCCATTCATGTCGGCGCCATCGATACACACCTCAACGAGCATGGCTATATTGTCCCCGGCCTGGGCGATGCCGGAGACCGCCAATTTGGCACAGGATAATGCCCGAGGATGTATGCGCAGGGATGTATGCCCTGCGCATACATCCTCATCGCTAGACGACGTCTAATCTTAAGATTTTACTCAACAGGCGGCGGAGTAGAAGCATGGGGACAAGCGCCACAAAATGAATGATAGCGCTCATGGCTAGCATGACTGCGCTGGCGCGCAAGGCTTCGTTCAGCGGCGGCGCTAAATGTTGCAACATCCACGAACCGGCTCCGGCGATCACCCCTAAAGCTAATAGGATAACAACTCCCAAAATTACGGGCAGCCATTTACGCCGGTCGGAGGTCGAAGGCAGCATGGTGCTGCTAACGGCCAGGGTCAAGTAGAACCACAGCCAAAAATCAGGGCGGGTTAACAATTCTGCTACGTTGGCCGCGGCCTGAACAACATCGAGGCGGGTCAATGCATCCCACATGAGCAGCAACCCCAGGCGAGTCCGCCCGGCATAGGCCACAAAGATTCCCCCAGTGATCAGCGGAGCCGCCCCAATTAGGGCATCACGCAACATATCGGTCGGCGCGGTTTCCACATACCCCATCAACAAGCGTCCATCCGGAAGCTGCTGCGGCAGCAACGAGAATCGTCCCGTACGCACACGCAACAGTTTCGCCATCGCCCAATGGCTGAGTTCGTGCAACAAAACACCCGGTAAAAGCAAAAAAGAGAATACCGCCAGGGCAATATCACTGCGGCGCGTCAGTAGTAAAAAGACCGCCTGCATCTCGTAATGCAGAGCACGCTGCAAAAAGATGAAGGGGATCAATGTGAGGATTACCCAGGGTAATCCGTCGAGGGAAGACCACATTGGCATCGATTGCTTGAAAAAGCGCTTGGGCCGCCGCGTACGATGAGGCTATGACCTTATTTTAGGGGATGTCTATTTCGGCAGCAGCTCTGACAATGGCTGCGAAGGAATCGGCTTTGAGGCTGGCGCCCCCCACCAGCGCGCCATCAATATCAGATTGCATGAAGAATCCGGCGGCATTATCTGGCTTGACCGAGCCGCCATATTGAATTCGAATTTGTTGAGCAGTGTCTTCACCGAACAACGCTGCCAGCGAGTCACGCACGCTATCGCGATGAATGGCATTGGCATCTTCAGGAGTGGCCGCTAACCCGGTGCCAATCGCCCAGATTGGTTCGTAAGCGATGACCAATTTCGCCCCATCCTGCGGGGTCAAATCTGCTAAACCGCCGCGCACCTGCCGGGCGACAACTTCGCCTGTGCGGCCGGCCTGCTTCTCACCCAAGGACTCACCAATGCAAACGATTGGGGTCAACCCATGCGCCAGGGCAGTCTTCACTTTGCGGTTGACGGTTTCATCGGTTTCACCGAAATACTGCCTGCGTTCTGAGTGACCAATGATAATGTATTGGCATAATTCCGCCACCATACCCGGCGCGACCTCACCGGTATAGGCCCCGCTCTCTTCCCAATACATATTTTGTGCGCCAAGCCCAATGCCAGTATCGGCCAATAATTTTGCAGCCATTGGCAACGACATAAAGGAAGGACAAACCGCTTTTTCAACCGTATCGAGAGGCTGCAAAGCCAGGATCAACTCGGTTAATAATTGCCGGGTGTCGGCAATCGTATTATTCATTTTCCAGTTTCCAGCAACGAATTTCGTTCGCATTGTTCACCTCATTGTTTTAGTTTTTCTAAGAAAATACGAGCCTGCTCACGCACCCAATCTGGCGCTTCAAGATCGTTAGAGATCACTTTCCATTGCTCGAAAGCCAGTGTTTCATCACCGATGATATAGTTGATTTCTGCCTCAAGCAAGAATAACTCTGGCGCATTGGGATATTGTTCTTTAACTGTATCAAGTTTGTAACGGGCGACTTCGCGATCTTCGTGATGCAGGGTGTAGCGGATGCGGGCTACTTCCAACATGAGCGGATCAAGTTCATCGGCATGACTTTCAATGGCTTCGATAGCGTTTTCGGTAACAGCGCCCTGATAAAGCCACTCGGCAATTTGTTGGCCGACTTCGTCACTCATGGGTTGGCCGCTGAGGTTGACTGCATCCACATATAACCCTACTGCGAAGATATACAAATTGTTCTCGGCCAGAATTTCTCCAGCACGGAAATATACAGCCGGGTCATCACCCGACAATTCAAGCGCCTTGCGCAATTCAGCCTCAACATCACTAAAGACCTCCCCCGAAAGCAGCGCCGATACAAGTTCCAGGCGCAGCCAGGGATCATCGGGGGCATCCTTGACAGCTTCCCGAAGTTCATCAATTTTATTTGTGATCGCAAAATCACTCTGCTCGCGATAAAGATAAACGTTGACAAAGTCAAGAATCCAACCCGGCACATCATCACGCGCCATTAAATAGCTGGCGTATTCATCAGCGGTGCCAACATCTCCTTGCTGCATGAAGATTTCAGCTTGCAGCAACTTGGCTTCTGGATAATCAGGGTAGGCGTTTAAAACCTCGGTAATAATTGCCTGAGCCTCGTCCAACGTGCCGGTGTAAAGCACATTGCGCGCCTTCAACACACGCTCAAAGGCCGGGTCGAAATCGGCAACCGCATAAATTGGGATGCCATCAGAAGCAACGGGCGTGCCCGATGCAATATACGCCGCTTTATGAAAGTTCTCGAGAGCCTCATCATCCAACCCTTCGGGGAATAGGCTTAACATTTCCAGGTAATGTCGAGAGGCATCCAGCCAGGCCTGCTGCTCCATCAGAATCACACCAACTTTGCGATAAACTTCATACTCCCCCTGACTGAAGGCAACCGCTTGATCTAGGGCAGCATTGGCTTGCCGTTGCTGATTACTATCATAATAGGCAGCGGCTGCATCAATGTAGGCGTAAGGATCTTCAGGATTCTCCCTAACACCTTGAAGGGCCAAATCAAGCTCGCTCCCCGCTTCTGCAACAGGCGTGCGCCGCAGTTCTTCGATCAGGATTGCCGGAGTTGCAGTTGCCAATCCGGCTTCTTTCTGGCGTTCATTGATGACACCCATGACTAACAGACAACAGAATACCACCCCTGCCCCCATAAGCGTTAACTGCCACCAGCGCAATCGTTTTATCCAGGGCTTTTTCTCTGTTGATACGGGCTGCGCTTCAACAACCCCAGCAGAGGGCAGGCTGTCTGTTGAAACCGCCTCTGGCGGGGTTGGCAGTAAAGTAGGCGCGCTATCATCAACGAGGGGGGGAGCGAGATCAATGGGCAAGATTTCATCTGCATCGCCATAGGCCTGAACAAAGGCGGCAACTAATGCGGTTACGCTCTCAAAGCGATCACCACGCTCCTTTGCCAGTGCCTTAAGTAAAACCCGCTCAACGGTCTCGGGGATCGAGGCGTTGATCTGGCGCGGCAAAGGCAGCGGCGTATAAATATGATCGTGAATAATGGAGAAAGGCGTGTCGGCGCTAAAGGGCACTTGCCCCACAATCAACTCGTAGAGCATCACCCCAAAGGAGTAAATATCGGTGCCTTCGTCTAACTCGCCGACTCCCATAGCCTGCTCAGGAGAAATGTACTGCGGCGTGCCCAGCATCATATCGCCCGATAGGGTCGATTCGCCCGCCTGGGCAATACGCGCCAGGCCAAAATCTGCTAGATAAATACGCCCATCTTCGGCCAGCAATACATTAGAAGGCTTAACATCGCGGTGTAAAATCCCCTCTTGGTGGGCATAGGCCAGCGCTGCGCCAACGGTTTCTGTAATTTCTAACACCTGCTCTCGGGTAACACCCTCTCGCACCAGGCGCGCCTTCAGTGTTTCTCCCTCAACAAATTTCATCACCAAATAAGGGCGCCCTTCATGTTCGGCATAATCGTACACCGGCACAATATTGGTGTGCTCTAATCGGGCAACAACTTGCGCCTCGCGCTGGAAACGCGCCAGGAAATTAGGATCTTCCATAAAGGCCGGGTGCAAGGCTTTGATCGCCACATAGCGGTCGAGTTTGGCATGATAGGCTTTAAATACCGTAGCCATCCCCCCGCGCCCTAGTTGCTCAGTAATTTTATACGGGCCAACGTTGCCCCCGACAATAAAGGGCATAATGCACTCCTACTGGCTTATTTGGATAAATACGGTCAATGGATTGATTATAGCCTCGGATGGAAGCATCGTAAAGCACACCTGATAAAACTGAAAACAAGGATATTCGACACTCGCGTCCTTGTTTTCAGTTGACCTAATCGTGAGGGTATTCTACCTATCTTGCAGGGCAGCCAGCCCGGGCAGCTCTTCTCCCTCGAGCATTTGCAGCGATGCGCCGCCCCCCGTAGAAACATGCGTTACTTGATCGGCCAAACCCGATTGCTTGATCGCTGCAGCCGAATCGCCGCCGCCGATGATCGATGCGCACGGGCTTTGGGCAACCGCCTCGGCCAATGCAAAAGTACCTTTGGCAAATTCGGGAAATTCAAAGACCCCCATCGGCCCATTCCAGACGACTGTGCCTGCATTAGCAACAACTTTGGCGTATCCGGCAATTGTGTCCGGGCCAACATCTAAAATTCGCCAGCCATCGGGGATCGGCCCCATCCCTATCACTTTGCATTCGGCCTGAGCCTCAAAAGCGTTCGCGATGACAACATCCACTGGCAAACGCAGTTTTAATCCGGCAGTGTCTAACAGTTCACGGGCAATATCTAGGGCATCTTCTTCTACTAACGAATCGCCCAGGGGGTAGCCCTGCGCCTTGAAGAAGGTGTTCGCCATGCCGCCACCAATGAGAATTTGGTCGGCAATATCAAGCAAATTGCGGATAACGCCAATCTTATCGCTGACTTTGGCGCCACCGAGAATAGCGATAAAAGGGCGCTTGGGGTCTGCTATGGCGCGCCCCAAATACTGAATTTCTTTTTCGAGCAACAAACCCGCCACTGCCGGTAAATATTCGGCCACCCCAACATTCGAAGCATGGGCGCGATGCGCTGTGCCAAAAGCATCGTTGACAAACACATCGGCCAGTGAAGCCAATTGTTTGGCAAAGGCTGGATCGTTTTTCTTTTCGCCTGCATGGAAACGGGTATTCTCCAACACAAGAATTTCTCCGGGCTGCAGAGCGCTGGCCGCTGCCTCCACCTCGGGGCCAATGCAATCCTCCACAAATGAAACCGGCGCGTCGAGCAGGCTATCCAGATACGCGGCCACTGGACGGAGCGAAAACTGTGGCTGTGGCTCTCCTTTTGGACGCCCAAGATGAGAACACAAAATTAATGCCGTACTCCGCTCAAGCAGGTATGCAATCGTCGGTAAGGCCGCCTGGATACGGGTATCATCGGCAACATTTCCATCACTCAGCGGGACATTAAAATCCACCCGCACCAAAGTTCTTTTTCCGCTAAAATCGAAATCTTTCAAAGTCTTTTTTTCAAACATCACCGCCTCCAACAGACAAAACCGGAAATAAGGGTGTGCAATACCCTTATTTCCGGTTCAGGTTTCAGGAAGAAATTGAAAACCTTTTCATCGAGAGCAATTATAAGGTTTTCGCCAGCATTGCAGCCAGATCGACCGTGCGGCAGGAATAGCCCCATTCGTTATCGTACCAGGAGACCACTTTGACCATATTGCCATCGATAACTTTGGTTAAGTCAGCATCCACAATCGAGGAACGGGGATCGCCCTTGTAATCCATCGAAACAAGTGGCTTGGTCTCGAAGCCCATCAAACCCTGCAAGGGGCCTTCGGCTGCGGCCTGAAGGGCAGCATTGACTTCTTCAACGGTGGTTGATTTCTCAACCTGAAGAACCGTGTCTACAATTGAAACCGTCGGCGTAGGCACACGAATGGCATAACCGTCCATTTTGCCTTCTAATTCCGGCAACACCAGCGCAATGGCCTTGGCCGCGCCGGTCGTGGTGGGAATGATATTAAGAGCCGCGGCGCGAGCCCGGCGCATATCTTTAGCGGCCAGGTCGAGGACCGGCTGGCTGGTGGTGTAGGCGTGGATCGTTGTCATCAGGCCCTTGACAATGCCAAAGGTATCATTGATGACTTTCATCGGCGGGGCCAGACAGTTGGTGGTGCAAGAAGCATTCGAGAGAATGTGATGTTTGGCCGGATTGTACTCATCGTCGTTGACACCAAGCACAACGGTAAGATCTACGCCTTTACCAGGAGCTGAGATAATCACCTTCTTCGCACCGCCGCCTTCGATATGGGCTTGCGGGCCGGGCGATTTTCCAGTATCGCGGAAAACGCCGGTCGCTTCCACAACAATTTCGACACCCAGATCTTTCCAGGGCAGTGCGCCAGGGTCGCGCTCCGCAAAAACCCGAATGCACTTGCCGTCGATCACCAAATCGCCATCGGCAACTTCGACAGTGCCGGGGAAGACCCCGTAGTTCGAGTCGTAGGCGAAGAGATGAGCGTTGGTTTCAGCCGGATACAAGTCATTAATGGCGACGACTTCCAGTTCATTGGGGTGACGCTCCAGCACAGCTTTTAGAACCTGACGGCCAATGCGCCCGAAACCATTTATACCTATTTTTGTTGTCATAGTATCCTCCGATACTCTTTGGAGTTACACGCTTGCACAGGGAAAGTCAGACAACTTTTCGTCGAACTGCGCAAAGCATAACTCGAATGAAAAATTATAACAAGGGAATTAAGTTTCCCTCACCTTGATAGATACAGGACTACGCGCTCGCGATAGCAAAAGGTACAAAAATTTTCGTTGAACTGCGCAGGTCCCTAAACTACAAAACCAAACGTGAATTTTATCACGGCTCTGGCGATTCTCTACGCCACAACCAAAGGGCCGGTGCGCTCCAGGTAAAGATCCATCAACACAGAGGCCAGCTTCTTCGAATCATGATGCCAGGGTTCGCTCTCATCAATGAGATCAATCTGATACATAGGATACCCTGTATCTTCATCGTTGCCGAGGGTAACCCATTGCATTCCTTCAAGAAGCTGCCCTTCATGGCGGTTGTTGTGCAACACCAGATCAAACAGACCGCCGCCCACATGATCGGTGACGACATCAAGATGATCGCCGCAGGTAAAGCCCTCCGTCTCGCCGGGCTGCGTAGCTACGTTACACACATAAACCTTGAAGGCCTGACTGGCGCGAATGGCTGCGGTGATGTCGGGGACCAGCAAATTAGGCAAAATGCTGGTATATAAACTTCCCGGCCCAACGACGATGATATCGGCTGCCAGGATCGACTGGATGACTTGAGGGAACGCGGGGGGATTATTTGGCTCTAACCAGAGACGGCGGATGCGCCCCCCGATCTTGGGGATGCGACTCTCGCCCCGAACACGGACTTCCTGACTGGCATGGGGAGGCACAATATCGGCCACCAGGCGGACATCGTGCAACGAAGAGGGCAGCACGCGCCCCCGCACGGCCAACACCCGCCCCGACTCGGCAACTGCTTCTTCGAAACTCCCGGTAATTTCGGAAAGCGCGGTGATAAACAAATTTCCAAACGAGTGCCCGTCCAGCGCACCATCGCCGTCGGCAAAGCGATATTGGAATAGCTGCGCCATCATGGCCTCGTCATTCGAAAGCGCCGCCAGACAGTTGCGAATATCCCCCGGCGGGAGAATCCCCATCGTCTGCCGCAAGCGCCCTGAAGAACCGCCATCATCGGCAACAGTTACTACCGCCGAAATCCGGTGAGAATACTCCTTCAAACCGCGCAAGAGCATGGCTAACCCATGCCCACCGCCAATGGACACCAGGCGCGGCCCATATTGCCGTCGACGGTGCAATTCGAGCGTGCCGACCACATCCCGCCCCGGAAGATGAAAAGGCAGCAACAGGGCACGGTTCAGGCCGAAGATTCCGCCTAGCAAGATGAGCAAGCCGATCCCGCCAAAAATGATCACGCGCAACAAACGCGGCAAGGCCCGCAATGAAGCCAATGAAAGATAGGGCAGCCACCAGGTTTCGGGCGCGGTGCGATAAAAATCTAAAGCAAAAAGGGCAAAACCAACACTCAGAAATGTCGCCCCTAGCAACACCAAAGCAAGCCAACGCTTGACCCCCAAGCCCGGCCTGAGCCAACGAAAGGCGTGCAAGATACGCTGCCAGAGAATTTTCTGCCTGGGAGAACGGCTTCGCTTCATATGGTAGGATGATAGCAAGCTTTCGGATGGACGTCAACATGCGCAACCAGGAACTATGGCAGCCCGGCAAATTTATCTACCGCAATGGCAGGCTGACCGCTTCACGTGATAGCGGGCAGCTCCACCCCGGCTCGCGCATCTTGGCCGATGCGCTGGCGCGTTGCTTTGAGGTGCATATCTCGTTACATGCGCATGACCGCCTCATTGACTTGGGTTGCGGAAATGTACCGCTCTTTGCCGCGTACCGCACCGCCGTCGATGTCATTGTGTGCACCGACTGCGAACAGGCATCCGCATCGAAAGCCTACCGCGACTTCACCTGCGACCTGACCGCGCCGCTCCCTATCCGAAGTTGCAATTTCGACACCATCATCCTGGCCGATGTTCTCGAACATATTCCCACACCACAAGCATTATGGTTCGAGATGGCGCGTATCTTGAAGCCGGGAGGTAAGTTACTTGTCAGCGTACCCTTTTATTATGGAATCCATGACGCGCCGCACGATTATTTCCGCTATACGGCCTTCGCATTGCGGCGCTTCGCTCAGGAGGCAGGATTCAGCCTGCTCGTTTTGGAACCGCTAGGAGGTAGCCCCGAAATCCTGGCCGACCTGTTCGCTAAACACGCTCAAGCTGTCCCTCGGGTCGGCCCTTTCATCGCCGCTGTCATCCATCGTCTCATCACGCTTCTCCTGAAAACGACCCTTATCCAATGGCTTTCAAGAAAGACGAGTCCATTTTTTCCATTTGGATATTTCTTAGTGGCCCAAAAAATTCGCCGGGAGTGAACTAAAATTTACTCTGGACGGGTATGCTATACTTGGGCACATGAGCGTAATGATTGCCGTTGACATCGGCGGAACCCGCATGCGGGCTGCGGCCTTCTCCGCACAGGGGTATGAACCTATCCAGATCCAACGAGTACCATCGCAAGGCGCGGGGGCTTCGACACAGGAACGCCTTGTGCAATTAATCCAATCTGTTTGCCCAAGCGGCGAGGCAATTGCGGCCATTGGCGTTGCCGCACCCGGCCCTGTTGATCCACAAAGCGGGGTGATTTTCACCGCACCCAATCTCCCTGCCTTGCGTAATTTTCCGTTGGTGGAATATCTTCATTCCAAATTGCATACGCCGGTATTTCTCGACAATGACGCCGGGCTGGCGGCTTTGGGCGAATGGAAAGCCGGAGCCGGACAAGGCCACAACGATTTGATTTATCTGACCATCAGCACTGGAATCGGGGGCGGTATCATTTGCAATGGGCAATTGCTTCATGGCGCGCGCGGGATGGCTGCCGAATTAGGGCATGTGCTCGTATGGCCCGACGGCCCGGTTTGCGGCTGCGGGCAACGCGGCCATATCGAGGCGATTGCCTCAGGTACGCACATTGCCTGCTGGGTAAAAAACGAAATCGCTAACGGGGCGGCCTCTTCCTTACAGAATGCCGATGAAGTTTCGGCCAAGAGCATTGCCGAGGCAGCCCGCGCTGGTGATGATCTTTCGCAACGCGCCTACCAGCGGGCCGGGTTTTATCTGGGAATTGCCCTGGCGAATTTCGTTCACATCTTCAACCCCAGCATGATCATTTTTGGCGGCGGGGTTTCGCAAAGCAGCGATCTGTTGATCGAGCCAGCCAAAGAATCACTTGCCAAACACGTCATCGCACCCGGTTATCTCGATAAACTGTCGCTGACAACAGCAGCCCTCGGTGACGACGCCGGGATCATTGGTGCGCTAATTCTGGCGCGGGAGGCCATTAAAAAAACATCATGATTCAAAAACGATGGCAGATTGCCAGCCGAATATCGCCCAATGTCGAAGAGGCCTTGCATGGCTACCCTCCTATTTTGCGGCAAGTTCTCTTTAATCGCGGCTACGCCACCCACGAGGCCGCCCGCCTTTTTCTCGAAGCGCGCCCACCCTCAGATACAGACCCCTTCTTGCTCACCGATATGACTCCGGCTGTCCAGCGCATCCAGCGCGCGCTCGACAAGGGCGAAAAAATCGCCATTTATGGCGACTACGATGTAGACGGTGTCACGGCGACAGCCCTGCTATTACAATACTTTTTGTCGCTTAACGCCGACGTTTTAGGATACATTCCGCACCGCTTCGAGGAGGGATACGGCTTGAATATGGAGGCGCTTTCTACACTTCGCGCAGAAGGTGTGGATTTGATTATTACGGTTGATTGTGGGATTCGCGCCCTGGAAGAAGCGCATCAGGCGCGCGGCCTGGGGTTGGATCTGATCGTCAGCGATCACCATCACCCTGGGAACAAGTTACCTCACGCCGCAGCGATCATTGACCCCAAACGCCCTGGCGACGCTTACCCCGAAAAAAATCTCGCCGGGGTAGGCGTCGCCTACAAACTGGCCTCGGCGCTCAACAGCCAGATTAATAGGCCCCAAGATATGGGCCGCTATCTCGACCTGGTGGCGCTGGGCACAGTGGCCGACCTGGTTCCACTGACCGGTGAGAATCGCAGCCTGGTACGCGCCGGGCTGAAACGCATGCGCACTCCGCAACGCCAGGGATTGATGTCATTGATCGGCATCACCGGGCTGAACGCCCCAAAAATTGTTGCCAGCGACATTGGCTTTGGCCTCGGCCCGCGCCTGAACGCCGCCGGACGATTGGATACAGCTCTGGACGCGTTGAATCTCCTCATCACAGAAGATGTCTTCGAAGCCGGGCGGTTAGCGCAGCACTTAGACAGCCAAAACCGCAAACGCCAGAGCCTCACCCAGGTCATCCAGGCCCGCGCAGAGGCGTTAGCCCTGGCCGATGATGACGAAGCCATGCTCATGTTTGCCGCCGACCCCGAATTCAATGCCGGGGTTGTTGGGCTGGCCGCATCGCGCTTAACCGAGACCTATTACCGCCCCGCCATCGTCGGTCATACCGAAGGTGAGTTTACGGTCGCATCCTGCCGCAGTATCGCCGAATTTCACATCACCGAGGCGCTCGATCAATGCGCAGACCTGCTGGAAAAATACGGCGGTCACGCTGCTGCAGCCGGCTTCACCGTGCATAATGATAACCTGCCCAAATTAATCCACCGCCTAAGAGCTATCGCCGAGAAAGAACTTAGCGGACAAGATTTGCGCCCAACTTTGACCGCCGATGTGGAACTACCACTTTCAGAGTTGAAGCCAGAGATTCTAGAATATCTCGATTGGCTGCAACCCACCGGCTACGGAAACCCGCAGGCCCTATTTGTCAGCCGCGGTCTCAGGCCCATTAACGCCCGCACAGTAGGCAAAGACAATAATCACCTAAAATTGGATGTTACCGATGGGACGATCACCTATTCTGCCATCGCCTTCCGGCAAGGGCACTGGGCGCACCAGCTCCCCCAAACCATCGATCTATTGTACCGCTTCGAGGTGAATGAATTCCGCGGCAAGAAAACCCTGCAACTCAACGTGCGCGACATCAAAGCCCCAGAATGATGACAAACTTAACCGAAAACCTTAGGAAATTCAATCCACAAAGCGATATTTCAACAAGGCCCACACGGCTTCGAAGGCATCGCTCAGGCCAATCTTTTTCCCTTCCGCGTAATCGCGCGGGTTAAAGGAAATTGGCACTTCGAAAATGCGCACGCCGCGCTTTAGAATTTTCGCAGTGAATTCCGGCTCGAATTCGAAGCGTTTGGCATGAAGCGGCACTCCTGTAATAATTTCCTTGCGAAAAACCTTATAGCCCGTTTCCATATCCGTGAGGATGGTATTGTAGAGCAGGTTGGTCATAAAGGTCAGTAGCTTATTGGCAACCATGTGCCAGAACATCGCTACCCGGCGCGGCGCCCCCAAAAAGCGCGAGCCATACACCACATCGGCAAGACCTTCTTCCAGGGGTTGCAACAACTTGGGGTAATCGCGCGGGTCATATTCCAGGTCGGCATCCTGAATCAGGAGCACATCCCCGGTGGCATGCTCTATTCCCGTTCGCACGGCGGCGCCTTTACCTTGATTCTTCTCGTGGAGAAGGACCCGCACCGCATCTTTGCCATCAAGTTCTTTGAGCACATCCCGCGTCCCATCAATGGAACCATCATCAATGAGTAAAATTTCATCGGCCAGTTGTGTGGCCTGAACACGCTTTAGGATTTCGCGAATGGTGTGGATTTCGTTATAGATGGGGATCAGCACTGTGAGTTTCATGCGGGGGATTATACCGTATTTTACGCACCCGGCGAGCCTTGCGAGAGGTCATCACCGTGCTATAATCGTAGGATAATGTCGTTCAAGGAATAGTCCCCGCTTTAAGGGTAAAACTTTCGTGAGCGCTCCTTCACGGAATACATCGCTAAATTTTCAAGCAGCTTGTTTTAATGGGAGATAACCAGCATGAGTGTACTGAATCCGCAAACGGGGCAAATTAATCCGCCAACGCAAAAAGGGCCTTTTGTGCCGCCGCCAATTACCAAAGTGGGCGACACCGGGCTGTCACAATTATGGCTGCAAGATCTGGTGCTGAAAGTGCTTTATTTTCAGGGCTATCTGACCGGCTTTCAAGTCGCCGAGGCGGTTGCTTTACCCTTTGCCGGAGTCACCGATAGTATTCTCAATGCCTTGAAGCGCGAAAAATTCGTCGAAGTTAAATCTTCTCAAATGGGGCTGGGCGAAGGCTCCTATCAATATGCCATCACCGGCGCGGGGATCGAGCGCGCCCGCGAAGCCCTGGAGCGCAGCCAGTATGCCGGGCCTGCCCCTGTTCCCCTGGAAGTGTATGTCCGCTCGATCCGCAATCAACAGCGCGGCCGTTTACGCGTGACTCACCGCCTGCTTCGGCAGGCGCTCTCACACTTAGTGCTGGGCGAATCGACCTTTCAGCGCATCGGCCCGGCAGTCAATTCCGGAACATCCATCTTCTTATACGGGCCACCAGGGAACGGCAAAACCAGCGTAGCGCGCGCTGTCGGGCAAATGATTTTAAGCACTACCATGTATATCCCCTATGCCATCTACATTGATGGTCAGGTCGTCAAGCTATACGACTCGGTGAACCATAAACGCGCCCCCGACAAACACACCACCGACAAAGGCACCGGCTCACTGCGGGCCGGGGCGCGCCGTGATACGCGCTGGGTACTCATCCGCCGCCCGTTTATTATGACCGGCGGGGAACTCACCCTGGAAGGCCTGGATCTAGTGTTCGACGATGTCAACAAATTTTACGAAGCTCCCTTCCAGGTGAAGGCCAACGGCGGCATTCTCCTGATTGACGACTTTGGGCGGCAGCTTGTGCGGCCGCGCGATTTGCTCAACCGCTGGATTGTCCCGCTGGAAAACCGCATCGATTATCTGACACTGCATACCGGCCGCAAAGTAGAAGTGCCATTCGATGTTCTGATTGTGTTTTCTACCAACCTGCCGCCGAAAGACCTGGTCGATGAGGCGTTTTTGCGGCGGTTGCGCCATAAAATTGAAGTTGGCGATCCGACCTATGAAGAGTACCGCGAAATCTTCCAGCGCATGGCACAAAGCAAGAGTGTGGAATACCGCGATCAGGGGTTAGCCTATTTGCTGCAGGAGTGGTATATCAAACACAACCGCAAGTTGCGCGCCTCCCACCCACGCGATTTGTGCGACCAGATCTTAGACATTGCCGATTTCATGTCGGTTGAGCCTAGCATGACGCGCGATCTCATCGATCGCGCCGCGGCAGCCTATTTTGTAGATTTATAATAAAGCGTAAAGCTGCGCATACCCTTATGTTCGAACATTTGCAGCTCCCCCACCCAACCATTTTTGCCCATCGGGGTTCAAGCGCCCACGCGCCCGAGAACACCCTGGCAGCTTTCAGCCTGGCTGTCCGGCAACAATGCGACGCGCTGGAATTAGATGTCAAACTCTCTTCTGATGAGCAGGTCGTCGTCATTCATGACGCCAGCGTAGACCGCACCACCGACGGCAGCGGCCTGGTGAACGATCTGCCTTTGGCGGCGCTCAAAGAACTCGATGCCGGCTGCAAATTTGACGAAGCCTTCTGCGGAGAGCGCATTCCCACGCTGGCAGAGGTGTTCGAAGCCCTGGGTCAGGAGACGATCATCAATATCGAGCTGACCAATTACCGCGCCCCTCGAAACCAGCTCCCCGAAAAGGTGGCCGACCTGATAAAGCACTACAACCTGGGAAGGCGCGTCTTCTTCTCATCATTCAACCCAATGGCCTTGCATCGCATCAGCCGCCTGCTGCCCCAGATCCCTATTGGGCTTCTGGCGATGGCTGGGCTGGGCGGAGTCTGGGCGAGATCTCCCCTGGGGGACATTCTCCACCCTCAGGCGCTGCACCCAGCTATCGCCGACGCCACAGAGCATCTCATCCAGCGCCAACATCGCAAGGGACGCCGTGTCCACGTTTACACGGTCAATCACCCCCAAGATATGGCCGCACTGTTTCGCTGGGACGTAGACGGCATCTTCACCGATGATCCTATCCTGGCGCGCCGCACCCTCGAAGCGGAAACCCGCGCAGAGGCAGCCACATGATGATCTCCGCCGAATGGATTGAGCAAGCAACCCGGCGCATTGCTCCCCGCATTCAAAAAAAAACCCTCCAACATGACGTGGAGCAAGGGGTCTTTCTCAAAACAGTCCCCCTGGCTGTGGCCCCCTTCGGGAGGAGAGCACACCGTTTGGCAGTCGTGGTCATCAGCGGCGGGAATATCGACCTTGACCTGCACCAAGCAATTCTTCAGGAGCATCCATGAGTACGGCTCCCGAATTCACCCCAGCCGAAATCATGATCGTCGGCATGGCGCGGCAGATTCAGGACGGCGAGATCGTCGCCCAGGGTATCGCCACCCCGCTGGTTGCGGCAGCCTACTTACTGGCGCGGCACATCCATGCGCCGGGCTTATATTTTGCCTCGGCCATCGGGCAGGGCATTTGCCGTCAGCCAGCCCCTTTGGGCATTTCCAATATCGAACGCCTCTGGCTCGATCGCTCATTGACCAATGTGGGCTTCGTCCGCGCCGCAGCCGATATTTTGCCCAATTTGCGCCCGAAAGAATTTTTTCGCCCCGGGCAAATCGACCCGCAGGGCAACTTCAACAATCTGGCATTTGGGCGCGCATACACCCAGCCTCGCCTGAGACTACCGGGCAGCGGCGGCATCCCCGATGTGACCACCTTTCTCGATGATATTTACCTGTACGTGCCCCGGCATTCCAGAATAACCTTTGTACCAAAGATCGATTTCCGCTCCGGGCTGGGCCATCACCAACGACGAGTACACGGCAGCGGGCCGCGCTACCTGATCAGCGATTTGGGGCAGTTCGATTTTCATCAGGGCAGCATGCGCCTTATCAGCTATCACCCCGGCGTCTCTATCGAGCGCATCAAAAAAAAGACCGGCTTTCCCCTCCAATATGCGCCCAACCTAACCGAAACGCCCCATCCCAGCGTCGAGCAATTGCGCCTGATTCGTCAAGAGATCGACCCCTTCGGGATTCGCGATCTCGAATTACTGAGCGGATCTACCCGCCGCAACCGGCTGCGTGAGATCTTGCAACAGGAACAAACTTTGCTTTAGTGGCCGCCATCGCCAACCCGATTACCGGCTGCCAACGGAGAAGAATGAGAAACCCGTATATCAAGCGACTCACCTTCGTCGTCTTGCTTTTTACATTTTTCATCCCACTGATTCCGGGATACGCAGCTTCTCCCCAACAGGAAAGCTCGCCAGAAGGACGCGCCCAAGATACGCTCAACCGCCTGACGCCCGAAGAACGGGTGGGGCAATTGTTCCTGGTGACATTTCAGGGCACCGATGCCAGCCCGGGCACACAAATTCACGACCTGATCACCAACCATTATTTGGGCGGGGTTATCCTCAGCGCCGAGAATGACAATTTCACGCTCGATGAAACTGTCACCCATGCCTGGATCCTCAACAACCAATTGCAAACTAGCCGTTTTTCCAGCACACAGTTCGATCATATCGAGACGCTGATGGGAGAACTTTTTAGACCAACGTATGTTCCACTTTTCATCGGGATTTCGCAAGAGGGGGATGGCGCGCCTCAGGATCAGATTCACACCGGGCTGACCCAACTGCCCAGCCAGCTCTCTATTGGCGCGACCTGGAACCCCGAACTTGCCCGGCAGGTGGGTGCCGTGGCCGGGCAAGAGCTTGCCTCCATAGGGATTAACCTGCTCTTTGGGCCGTCACTGGATGTCTCGGATGTTCCCAATGCCGAAGGCGAAGGCGACCTCAACGTGCGCGTCTTTGGCGGTGACCCTTATTGGGTTGGCGAGATGGCCCGCGCCTATATTGCAGGGGTTCACGAAGGCGCCGATGGCAGAATTGCGCTGGTAGGCACGCACTTCCCTGGCCTGGGCAGCGCCGACCGTCTCCCCGAAAATGAGATTGCCACCGTACGCAAGTCGCTCGAACAACTTCAGCAAATTGAACTGGCGCCTTTCTTTACGGTGACCAGCGGCTCAACCGAACCCAATGAACGCGTCGATGCGCTGCTGGTTTCCCACATCCGCTATCAGGGCCTGCAGGGCAACATCCGCTCCACCACCCGCCCGGTCAGCTTCGACCAATCGGCATTAACCCTGCTGATGGATCTAGCACCCTTTTCGGGATGGCGCGAAGATGGCGGGCTAATGATTAGCGACGACCTGGGCAGCCGCGCCGTGCGGCGCTTTTACGACCCCACCGAGCAAACTTTCAACGCCCGCCGCCTGGCCCTGGACGCTTTTTTGGCGGGGAATGATATGCTCTACCTCAACAATTTTGTCAGCGATACCGACCCCGACGCCTACACAACCATTATCAATACGCTGGATTTCTTCGCCCAAAAATATCGCGAGGATCCGGTCTTTGCCCAAAAAGTAGATGAATCTGTCCTGCGGATTCTGACGCTCAAATTCCAGCTCTATGGATTCTTTACGCTGAATCTTGTGCTGCCCACCGGCAACCCCAGTGAGGCAGGTTCTGCAGAGGCGAATCAAATATCTTACGAGGTCGCCCAGCGCAGCGCCACTCTGATCAGCCCTCCCCTCAGCGAGCTAGACAACGTTCTCCCAAATTCGCCCAATTTCAACGAGCGCATTGTCTTCATCACCGACACCTATACATCACAACAATGCAGCACTTGCCCGACTGAGTCGGTCTTAGCGCCAGATGCTTTGGAACAAGCCATCGTCGCCCGCTACGGTCTCGGCGGGGAGACTCTCATCAATCAGGCTAATCTTGTTTCGTACACAACAGAGCAATTGATTTCGATGCTGGATGGGGGTGAAGATGCCCAAGCTGTCGAATACAGCATCCAGAGAGCGCGTTGGCTGATCTTCACAATTCTCAATGCCGATATGGACCGCAGCAGTTCATCGGCATTACAACGTTTTCTGGCAGAGCGTCCTGACTTGGGGCGTGACAAACATATTGTCGTTTTTGCTGCCAACGCACCCTACTATTTAGATGCAACAGACATCTCTAAATTAACCGCCTATTTTGGATTGTTCGGCAAAACATCCCCCTTTATCGATGTGGCGGCGCGCTTGTTGTTCAAAGAAATCCCCGCTCCGGCAGGGTCGCTGCCCATCTCGGTTCCCGGGATTGGGTACGAACTCATCGAAGCCACCTCACCGACTGCCGATCAGATCTTCCCACTGGTTCTAGATTTGCCCAATCATTCCGGCGACTCACCCGTCAATCAGGTAACACCGGAGGCCACATACAACATTGGCGATTCAATACCACTTATGGCCGGAGTCATTCTCGATTACAACCATCATCCCGTGCCCGATCATACGCCAGTACAATTTGTGGTTACCATCAACGGACAAGAAGCTCCGGCTATTTCGGCAACTACTCTTGGTGGCATGGCAACTGCGGGCTATAAATTCGACCAACCTGGGATCGTAAGTATTCAAGCCATCAGCGGGGCCGCCCACTCCAACGAATTGATTTTCGAGATTCCCCAAAACAATGGCGATCTGCCAACCAGCACCCCTCCCCCCACTGAAACCCCCTTGCCCTCGCCGACTGTCACCGAACCGCCGCCAACGCCCATACCAACCCCCGCATCTCCCCCCGATGCGCCCAGCACCGGGCTGCGCGATTGGTTCCTGGGAATACTTATCATCGCTGTTGTAGCCTGGTCTGCCTCCCGCACCGGGGCGCTGATGGGACATGTGCGCGCCGGAATTCGCTGGGGGTTCTCGGCCATCATTACTGGTTTGCTCACCTACACGTACGGATCGCTATCGCTGCCCGGAAGCGCCTGGGTGATGGATACCAATCAGCATTGGGGCTTGTTGCTCCTTGCCTTTATTGGGGCATTATTTGGCTGGGGGGCGACAGCAGCCATTTTCCCGCCCAAACAGAAATAGCGCCGAGTACAACCTTTAGATAACGTAGAAAATCTTTTCGAAAACGGTTATTGGGTGGCGTAGGCGATACCCCACAAACTTATCGCCACAGGGTAGCAATCAAGCTCACAAAGAGCAAGCCTAACGAGATCCAAATCAGGCGGCGCTCTAAAGGCGAGGAGAGCAAGTCTATCAGCGTGGGCGCGGGCAATGGCAGCCGGGGCTGACTGACCGGATTCCAATCTCCTAACAAAGCCTGGCGGAACTCATCCATACTTTGGGGGCGTTCTTCGGGATGCAGGTTCATCGCCCACAGGACAGCCCTTTCGGTGCGCGGGCTGAGAGCCGGATTGAGATCACGCAATGGAACCAACAAACCGGGATTCAAGAAGCGGTCACGCGCCTCTTTAGGCGGCAAATTGGTCAACAAATGGTAAAGAGTTGCGCCAAACGAAAAAACATCACTGCGCACATCTGTGTGCCCGGCATCACCGCCATATTGTTCTAAGGGCGTGTAATGCGCAGTGCCGCGCCCCTGCACTACGGTAATGGTGATCTCATCGGAAACCAGCAGCTTTACCAACCCAAAATCAACCAGTTTAACGACACCATTGGGGGTGAGCTTCAGGTTGCTGGGCTTGATATCGCGATGGACTATGGGAGGATCCTGGCTGTGAAGATAGGTCAGTGCATCGGCCAATTGACTCGCCCAGGTGAGTACATCGCGCTCGTTCAGGAACTCCCCATTCAGGCGCGCCTCTGTCATCAGAACACTTAAATCTCGGCCGGGGACGAAATCCATCACCAGATAATCACGTTCGTCTTCTGAAAAGAAATCAGACACTTTAGGCAAATTCGGGTGATCCAGGCGCGCCAACACAGTTGCCTCGCGCATGAATTGCTCGCGAGTCTGCTGTCGGGTTTCATCCGACAACTGAGGGTCGTGAAAGACCTCTTTCAGGGCACACAAACGACCTTCCAAACGAACATCATCGGCAAGGTATACACTCCCCATACCTCCCTGCCCAATGATGCGGCGGATTTTATAGCGTTCCTTGAGAATGTCTCCTGAGCGATGTGCGACGGGCATATTCAAATCCTAATGCTTCAGCCGGGTGATAGCCGCAACCACGCGGCAATTTCCAAACTTAACAAATTCATATCCTGATGAAACAGGACGAGTTGGATATTCTATGATATTATACTCATAGTAGTTTTTCTCGCCAGAGGTAGTTTGAATGACAGAAACCAACCACGACATTTCAGTACTTATTGGTCATGAGGGCAATCTAGATGGCCAACGCTGGATGCTGCGAGAATCGGTTATTCTGGGGCGTGAAGACAGTTGCGACATCCCAATTCACAACCGTCAAGTCTCCCGACAACATGCACAAATCACACTCACCAGCAACGGGGTCATTCTGGAAGATTTAAAAAGCAAAAACGGAACCCATTGTAATGGAACCCGCATTGACGCCCCTGTACAGCTAAAAGATGGCGATGTTATTCATGTTGCCTTAGCGCAAAAATTCGTATTTCTGAACTCGGATGCCACACTGCCCATCGAACTCGAAGAAAAACTCACAGCCCAAAGCCGACGCGGGCGCCTGTTACTCGAGAAACGATCGCGCCGTGTTTGGATCGGTGAAGTCGAGGTCATGCCGCCACTCTCGGCATCCCAATACATGCTTTTAGAGATCCTCTACGAAAACATCGATCGAGTTGTTCCTAGAGAAGAACTGATGGCCGGAATCTGGGGGAAGGAAAGCGCCATCGATATTTCAAACCAGGCCCTCGATGCGCTGGTGCGGCGACTGCGAAACCGTCTGGCCGAGATTGATCCTGACCACACATACATCGCCACAGTTCGCGGCCACGGTCTGCGATTAGAAAACCCCTCACTCGATTAGAGAGTAACCACACTGCTCAGATCGTATATCTGAGACGCTACTAAAAGGCCCGAAAATAGCCGTATATGGGTCCATTCGTGATTCACATCCCTCTATTTTCGGGTAAAATTTTTTAACACATCTATTCGATACCCAAAGGAGTTATCACTATGCTAAAAGAATTCAAAGAATTTGCCATGCGCGGCAGTGTCCTCGATATGGCGATTGGCGTCATCATCGGCGGCGCGTTTGGCGCGATCATCAAGTCCTTGGTCAACGACATTCTCATGCCGCCAATTGGTTATCTACTTGGGGATGTAGATTTTTCAAATTTATTCCTGGTCATCAAACCAGGTGCCGCTCCCGGGCCTTATGAGTCGCTCACATTGGCGCAAGAGGCCGGAGCCATCACGGTGAATTATGGCGTTTTCATCAATACCATCATCACCTTTCTAATCATCGCCTTTGTGCTCTTCCTGATTATCCGCGCCATGAACCGCCTCCAGAAAGAAGAAGAAGCGCCCCCCACCGAACCCACCACCAAAGAGTGCAGCTACTGCTTCACCACCATTCCTATTCAGGCGACACGCTGCCCGCACTGCACATCAGATTTATAACCAATGGGTCTTAAAATCGGCATCATCGGTTTGCCCAACGTAGGCAAAAGCACCGTTTTCAATGCCCTCACTGGCGCACAAAATGCAGAAGTCGCCAACTATCCTTTCTGCACCATTCAGCCGAATCGGGCAATTGTTCCACTCAGAGATGCACGCCTCACCCGGCTTCAGGCATTAATCGAAGTTCCCGAAGCAATTTACGCGACGATCGAATTCGTGGATATTGCCGGATTAGTACGGGGAGCCAGCCGCGGCGAAGGGCTGGGGAATCAGTTTTTGGGCAATATCCGCGACGTCGATGCGATTCTCCATGTGGTGCGCTGCTTCGATGACCCCAATGTCATCCACGTCAGTGGAGAGATCGATCCTGTCCTTGACATCCAGACGATCACTCTCGAATTGGTCATCGCCGATCTTGAACAACTCGAGCGAAAGATCGAACGCCTCGACAGCGCCCTCAAAGGAGACAGAAAGCTCATCCCCGTCATGAAAATGGCGCAGGCCCTGAAACTTCACCTCGAAGATGGGAACCCGATTTCCAGTTTCTCTGCGCCAGATGAGCATTTTCAGGTCCTGGCACGTGAATTGCGCTTCCTGACGGCCAAGCCGGTGATCTTCGCCGCCAATGTGGATGAGGCTGGGCTGGCTGAGGATAGTCCCAGTCTGCAAACATTACGCGAAATCGCCGCGCAACAAAAATCCGACTTGCTGGTGCTGTGTGCCAAACTCGAAGAAGAGATGCTCGACATGACCCCGGAAGAGCAAAAAGAGTTTCTGCAGCTTGCCGGAGCCGAAGAAAGCGGGTTAGATCAAGTCGTCCGCAAAGGGTTCGCCGCCCTGGACTTAATCAGCTTTTTTACGAAAAATGAGCAAGAGACGCGTGCCTGGAATGTTCCTCGCAACACGCCTGCCCCAAAAGCTGCCGGGGTTATTCACACCGATTTCGAGCGCGGTTTCATCCGGGCCGAGGTGGTTTCTTTCGAGACATTTGTAGAATTTGGCAGTGATGCGGCAGTCAAGGCTGCCGGGCTGATGCGCCTCGAAGGGAAAGAGTATATCGTACAGGATGGGGATATTCTTCTCTTCCGCTTCAATGTGTAAGAACCTAAAAGGGACATGCCAGGCGCTGCGCGCTCTGCATGTCCCTTTTGGGTATGATTAGTCCAACCTAAATCGACACTACTGCCTCTTGAGGCTCTTTTCCATCGATAGCCGTAAGGCAACACTGAAGACGCGTTCCAGGGCAGCCTGCAACGCAAGCTGCTGCTCTTTGGCCGGCCCCTGGGCCTGCTCGGCGCTGGCCTGCACCTGACCGATCAACCCGGTCAAAACTTCGGCAATTTTTGCAGTGACTTCATCTGCCTGAGCTTGCAGAAGTTTCTCAACCTCGGCTTCATCATCGGCGACAGCCAGCAAGGCATCGATCAACTCAAATTCTGGGGGCGTTGAAGAGTGTTCCTCGATCACCGACATCACCAATTGAAGCTTGCTCGAACGATCCAAGTCTCCGGCTTCACGGGCAGCTTCAAGCGCTTCGGTCAACGCCTGGACAAAGTACTCGTCGATGGCCGCCAGATTGTGTTCGACAGCCGCTTTGATGTCATCGACTTCCAGCAGGGATTCCAAATTCTTCTGGGCAATTTGGCGGCGCTGTTCGATAACTTCATCAATCTCTTGAGTAAATTGCAAAACTTTGTCGCGCACAAAGATGAGCTGCTCTTTATCATCATCGGCAGCTTTTTCAATGCGGTCACTCAAAATTTGGAAGAATTGATAATCCATACCCGGGCGCGTCATTTGCACATAGGCTCGAATGCGCACCTCGCCGGGCGAGGCCGTAACCAGATCAACCAGTTTCTCGCGGGTAATCTCTTCACCTAGGGCCTCAAGCGCCTGACGAGCTGCCTGAACTTCTTCGGCATCAACCTTGAGTTCACGTCCCTTTGTGCTGTGTTCCAACAATTGATTTTGCAACTCGATTAATTGCTGCGCCGCGCTGGGGTCATCTCCACCGTAGAGGGCAGCTTCTGCCAGACGCGAAAAGATAGCGAAGAAATCATCATCAACCAACGCATCTTCTTCTACAATGATCGCGGGACGAGATTCTGCAGAAATCGTCAACAAACGCTGGATCAAGTTCATGCGTTGTTCCTGAGCATCCAGCATCTCTTTAGTGATACCATCCGCTTCGAGAATGCGCTCGATCAATCCTTTTTGCGTCAGCATGGCCTGCGGGCTAAACAAATACCCTTTGCGCTGATCTTGGGGCAAACTATCGACCACTTTTGTAATCAACGGGCCGATGATGCGCTCTTGCTCATTGCGATTCAGGCGCATATCTGGCGGGAAAAAGGTTAACAGTAATTCTTTTTCAGGGTCATGATACACAATTGGGGTTGCCAAACTGCCCTGATAACCGCATTGCAGGCATTGGGCCATGTTGGCAGCGCCCGAGAGCAGAATCTGCTTGGCGCGGGGATCTTGTCCGACATCGAAAAGCTGCTGAATTTCAGCAAGTATTGGCTGTCGACAGTTTGGACAACTCATTTGTGATTTTGGCATAACATATTACTCCAATCCGTAGCCACCCTGCTTCAGAGGGCAGCCCAGTCTTCTTATTTAATTCACATTAGCGCGGCAACGAGAAACAGATACGTGCCCCATCACCAGGGCGGGGATCCACCCAAATGCGCCCGCTATGCGCTTCTACAATGGCACGGGTCAAGTATAACCCCAATCCGGCTCCTTGTGTGGTGCGAGTAGCTTCATCGGCACGGTAAAAGCGGTCAAAAATATGCGGAATATCTCCTGCCGCAATCCCCGGCCCATCATCTTGCACGCAGATGATGACCTGGTCCGAACGAACTTGACCGCTGATGCGAATCTCGCCGCCGTCGGGGGAATATTTAATGGCATTCGAAAGCAGGTTCGAAAGCACCTGCCCCATGCGGTCTTCATCGGCCAATACAACCGGGAACTCATCTGAGAAATCAGTCAGAATTGAATGGCGAGATGTCTGCGTACGAAAGCGTTCTGCAAGGCTCTCAACAAAAATGGGGATAGCGATATCCGACAAATTTAACTTTATGCCCCCGGCTTGCAGGCGCGAGGCATCGAGAAGGTTTTCGATTAATGAGGTCAGGCGGTCGGCTTCTTCCTCGATGACTTCTAGACTATCTTGCACGATCTCATTGTCCCAGGCAACATCATCACGCCGCAGTGTGCCGGTATATCCCTTAATCAGCGCCACCGGTGTTTTTAGTTCGTGGCTGATGACGGAGATAAAAGTGCTTTTTAACTCTTCGGCCTCGCGAAAATGGCTGATGTCGCGCACCGTGGCGACAATATTCAGCAAATTGCCCTCAGGCGAAAGCAGCGGGGCGTAGGTGATGCCCACCGCCAGAGGAACCCCGCTCGGGCGCTCGATATCGCCCTCAATGTACAGGGTTGCGTTCGGGGTCAACGGCCAGCCCCCCGCCTCGGCTTCATCCAGGGTCGCGCCCTGCTCACGGCGAATCCAGCGGAAAATTTCATCATGCGAACGCCCTTGAATGCCATCCAGCTTATCCCCCCAAATACGCGCGAAGGCGGGGTTGCAGCGCTCAATGGTGTGATCTGCCGCCAGAATGAGAATACCATCGGCAGCCGAATCCAGCAGCGCGTCCAGGCGTTGTTTTTCGCGGCGCACCTGGCTGTAAAGCTGCGCATTATGCACGGCAATGGCGGCCTGATCGGCAAAACTTTGCAGCAGAGCTTGATCGTTGCTCGAAAAGACGGTGCGATAGGCGCGGAAGATGAATGTTAACCCGACAACGCGTTGATGGGCAATTAACGGGAGGGCCACGCCGCGCATCAGGTTGTGACTCGCCATCCGGGTGAGGGACTGTAAAAGGCGGTTGATCTCCGGCAACTCGAAACGGGCTGGATCTTCGTAATCGGGCACTTTTGCCAGCAATGGGTTGATCTGCTGTAAAAAGGTCGGGGGCAGACCATGAGAGGCGGCCACCTTCCAGCCTCCTTGCTCTTCGCGCAAAGCAATGATCCCCGACTGCCCGGCCAACATCTCTACGGCAATGCGTAAAATCCGTTCCAAGAGTTTGTCGAGTTCTAACTCTTGGGTGATTGTGCGGGCAATATCGAGCAAATAGTCGCGTTGGCGGCTGCGGAAATCGGGAAGCATGGGATAGGGAGTTTGTGGTGAGGCGTAGATGACAAAAATGCCATCCACACCTCGTATCAAAGAATTACTCTTTCTCTGCTAATGCGAGAGCATGTTCAAAAATTGTCAGGCCTTCATCAATTTCGGCTTTCGTAATACTCAGCGGGGGGGCAAAACGAATGGTACTCTTGCCGCACCCCAATGTAATCAGACCGTGTTGGAAACTGAGTTCTTCGACCCGGTCACGGAGGGCTTTGTTGGCTTTCCGGGCGGTATGATCTTTTACAAAGTCAATCCCCAACATCAAGCCCTTGCCGCGCACATCGCCAATACCCGGATGCCGGGCTTTGATCTCTTCGAGCGCATCGAGGGTATATGCACCAACTTCGGCAGCATTCTGCATGTACTCGCGTTCGATCAGATCTATGGTGGCCAGAGAGGCGGCGCAGGCCAGCGGGTTACCGCCGTAGGTATTGCCATGTGCGCCCTCTTTCCAGGTCATTATGCTTTTCTTTGCCAAAGTCGCGCCAAAAGGAACTCCCGAGGCAATACCTTTGGCCGAGGTCACAATATCTGGCTCGACGCCATAATGCTCTACGGCCCACCATTTTCCGGTGCGCCCCATGCCCGCTTGAACCTCATCGGAGATCAGCAAGATGCCGTAACGATCACATAATTGGCGCAGCGCCGGGAAGAATTTTGCCGGAGGGACGATATAGCCCCCCTCGCCTTGAATTGGCTCGACGAGAATGCCGGCCACATCGTCGGGGGATACCAGGCGCCCTAATATTTGCTCTTCGATATAGCGGATGACGGTTTCGGCATCGTCTTCCCCCGGCAGCGAATGCAAGATCGGTCGATACACATCGGGATACGGCGCGTGGAAAACTCCACCCATCGGAAGGGAGAAACCTTTTCGGTAGACTGATTTACTGGCCGTGAAGGATAAGGATCCCATAGTACGCCCGTGAAAACCGCCTAGAAAGCCGATGAAATACGAGCGCCCGGTGTGATTGCGCGCTAATTTGATGGCCGCTTCGACGGCCTCGGTGCCCGAGTTTGAGAGAAAAATCCCGGCATCCTCTGAAAAAGGCGCAATTTGGTTAAGGCGCTCCATCAATTGCACCCAGACCGGATGATAGAAATCTGAAGAGATGTGCAAGAATTTTTCCGCTTGATCTTTGATGGCTTGCACAACCTTGGGGTGCGAATGTCCGGTAGCATTGACGGCAATGCCTGCCGCGAAATCTAAAAAGCGATTGCCGTCCACATCCCACACTTCGGTGCCCTTGCCATGCGACATGACAAAAGGATGCGCCCGCGGGTAGGATGGCGAGACATGTTTACTATCGCGCTTGAGATATTCTTTAGCCTTAGGGCCGGGTACATTCAAGGGTTGCATAGGTTGTTTTCTCCATACATATTTCTTATGTTTTGTCCTCGCGCCAGAGTCTGCGGCTGCATCAGCGACCATGTAACCTCCGCTCAACGCGATACGAACACATCTTATAGTTACACTCGCTGAATTATATCACCAGGCGCTTCATCTTATAGTACGGTATAATTTCGACCGCTATGACCACGCCCTTTTCTTTCGAACGCATTGCCCAGGATGGGCGCGCCCGCGCCGGAGTTTTTCACACGCCCCACGGCGCGATTCACACCCCGGTCTTCTCCCCGGTAGGCACACAGGCCACTGTCAAATCGTTAACTCCGGCCCATCTTCACGAAATCCAGGCCAATTTAATTCTGGCGAATACCTATCACTTATACCTGCGCCCTGGCGACGAATTGATCGCCGACATGGGCGGCCTGCACCACTTTATGCAATGGCCCGGCCCCATATTGACCGATTCGGGCGGTTTTCAGGTCTTTTCGCTCGGAGGCATCAACCAGATTGACGATGAGGGGGTGACCTTCAAAAGCCATATGGATGGCTCTTCGCACCGCTTCACCCCAGAGAGGGCCATTGCCATTCAAGAGAATTTGGGCGCCGACATTATCATGGCATTCGATGAATGCGCGGAACCCTATGACCGCGCCTACAACAAAAAAGCTATGCAGCGCACGCATGCCTGGGCCGAACGCTGTCTGGCAGCGAAAACACGCCCTGACCAGGCGCTATTTGGTATTGTACAGGGCGGCATCTTCCCTGATTTGCGGGAGCAATCGGCGGCCTATATCGCCGGATTGGGTTTTCCCGGCAATGCTATTGGCGGGCTGTCGGTTGGGGAGACAAAAGAAGAAATGCACGCCATCCTCGAAGTGGTAGATGCTGTCTTGCCCGAAGAAAAACCCCGCTATTTGATGGGCGTTGGCACACCGGAAGACCTGGTCAATGGTGTCATGCGCGGCGTAGATATTTTCGACTGCGTGTTACCTACCCGCCTGGCACGCCATAAAGCCGCCTTTAGCGGACGGGGACGCATTAATATTGGGCAAGCCAAATATGCCCGTGATCCCAACCCGCTAGTAGAAGGCTGCACCTGCTATACATGCCAAAATTTCTCGCGTGCCTATTTACGTCATCTCATCAGCGTTAAAGAAATACTCGGTTCTACTTTACTCTCCCTCCACAATTTGCACACGCTGATCGATCTGGCCGGAAAGATGCGCCAAGCTACCCAGGAGCAGCGCTTCGACCAATTTGTTGCAGAATTTTTCCAGACCGATTCCTAAAAACCACCAACTGCCCACTATGACTCTACTCCAATCTATTCTTCTTGGCATTATCCAGGGCGCGACGGAATTCTTGCCCATCTCCAGTTCGGGGCATCTTGTTTTGATCCCGCACCTGCTGGGCTGGGAGATTCCCGCACAAGACGCTTTCGTATTCGATGTACTCGTTCAGGTGGCGACCCTCGCCGCAGTGATTGCCTATTTCTGGGACGATCTTTATGCCATCGGGCGCGCCTTGCTGCAAGGGTTGTGGCAGCGGCAGCCATTTGCCGAACCACAAGCCCGCCTGGGCTGGCTGCTGGCGCTGGCGACTATCCCTGCCGGAGTTGCCTACCTGCTCTTCGCCGAGGCCTTCGAGCGCGCCTTCAGTAACCCGCTGATGACGGCGCTATTTTTGCTAGGAACAGCGTTGTTGCTGCTGGTAGCCGAAAAAGTCGGTCAGCGCCGCCGCGCCTTTGCAGAGATTTCGTGGATCGACGCGCTGGTCATCGGCGCATTTCAAATCCTGGCTATCTTGCCAGGAATATCCCGCTCAGGGGCGACAATCACCGGCGGCATGGTACGCAACCTAGACCGCCCCTCCGCAGCGCGCTTTTCTTTTCTAATCTCCCTGCCGGTCATGCTGGCCGCCGGCCTGATTGGCGTGCTGGAATTACTCCAAATCCCCCACTTCATTTCATTGCTGCCCACGTACCTGGCCGGGTTTGCCGCCGCCGCGCTGGTGGGCTATATCGCCATTCGCTGGCTGCTACGCTTCCTGACCCAGCGGCCGCTCTACATCTTCGCTATCTATTGCAGCCTGTTCGCGGCCTTCAATTTGGCCTTTATTCTCTTCTAGTCATTGGCTATGCGCAAATTCATTATTCTTGGAATATTGCTCCTACTCAGCGCTTGCACCTCGTTTGAGTATGCGCCGCCGCCGCCCACGCCGCAGCGTCTCCATGTGATCTATTCGCCCGCGCTGGCCTGGATGCAAGAATCTCTTCATCAGTGTGCGGTGGATACGCCTGGGCTGGCCCTGACTGTGGAGGTGCGGGCGGCATCTATGCTACACCCCGAGGCTGGCGCGCTGACCCTGCGGTTGGGCAGCGCTCCTGATGATGAGCAACATCAGACCTATTTGCTGGGCTACGAGGAACTCGTCGTTTTCGCCCATCCCGATATCCCCCCGTCGCAACTTGAAGCTATTGACGTAGCCATCACATTCAGGTCTTTAGAACCGGCCTACCAGGCCTGGACATACCCGCCTGGTGATGAAATCCGCGCGGCCTTCGACGCATTCCTTCTTGCCGAAAGCGGCCCCTCGCCCCACGTCAAGATCGCCCCCAACCCCAACGCCATGCTAGATGTAGTGACTAACCAAACCAACTCAATTGGGTATGCTACTCAACATTGGGCGCGTTCAGACGTGCAAAGCATCCCTCTCGGCAGCGAGAGCCGTCTGCCCATCTTGGCATTGACAGTGGATGAACCACAAGGTTTAATGCGTTCGTTTATAGTCTGTCTTCAAGCATCGCTCCCCTAAAGCGGCTAGACATCTCCCCACAAATACCAAAAAGTATCCTTTGGGAAACCCTCGGCAAGATCTTCGCCCCACACAAAATCACCGGCAATTAACCGGCCGCGAACTTCTTGATCGAGCATTGTCAACAACGCCTGATCTTCCGATTCGAGTTGATGGACTTCGGCAATCAATAATTCGATTAAGGCGCGCAGGCGGACTTCATAACGAAAATAGACCCGATGGTCCGCCGGTTCACGCCGAAGTTCCGTTAGATAGCTCCCCCATTGGCGCATCCGAGAGCGCAGCTCCCAGGCGGCCTTCTCTTCCCAGGCCGAAAGCCATTGGGCGCGCGCCGCGTTCAGGTGCGTTTCCAGGCGTTGCACCTGGCTATGTCCTGGGGGGGATTTTCCCCGGGAGCGGGCACGTCTCAAAGCAAGCAGCAGCCCTCCCAACGTCAATTGTGGATAGGCCCCCTCTCCAGCGGGGGATGGCGCATTCACCGGCCAGAACAACTCTTTTGAAAGCAGGTACGCTTCCAATTCTTCCAGTCCTGCTGCAATATAACCCAGATCATATGCGAGTGTTTTCCCCATTACAGTATTCACAATAAGGCCTCAATCGCGGCGATCAACTTCTTGGGCGTGGTAGGCTTGGTCAAATATCGGGCAACTCCCATTTCGCGTGCCTGGACTTGTTGCTCAAAAGACGTCACCGCGGTGAGCATAATGATAGGCGGGAGCGGCATTAGCACAACTTGCAATGAGCGCAAGATGTCGAAACCCGAACGCCCAGGCATCATCAGGTCTAACACAACAGCATCGATCGAATGCCCGTCCTGATAGCTCTCTTTAACCCGTGCTGCAGTTTCATCCCACGAAGATGCCACCAACGGGCGGTATCCAGCATTCTGCAACGCCAGGCGTAACAGGGTCAGCGTATCACGCTCATCATCAATAACCAGGATTGTCGGCGAGTTTGAAGGCATGCACAACCTCCTCGCAGTTATTGTACTACCAAACCCCCCAGACACAAAATATCTCAGTCTGTGTATAATATGGCCTGGCTGCAAGGCAGCGGCCAACCACATCAAGGAAATAAGGAGTCCACCGTGCAACAAAAAATCCTGATCTTCATGGCGATTGCACTTTCGTTGATTTTGTTCAGCGCCTGCAATGGAGCCAACGAAAGCGCATCCCCCGAAGAGCCAAACGCAAAAGTAACCAACGCCGTCCAAACTGTCTATGCCCAACTCACACAAACTTTGAGCGCTATGGAACAGAATGCAACGGCAACACCCACCGCAACATCAGAACCAACCGCGACCCCCACCGAGATTCCCCCTACCGAAACACCCACCCCAATGTTGGACACCCCGACACCCGAGGGCAACCAAACCGACCAGGGCGCGCAGGCCGGTGCACCAGCATCATCATCCGACGATGGCACCCCCTGCTATCGCGCAAATCTGGAATATGAGACAATTCCTGATGGCACCGAGTTTGTCGGCAATCGCACGTTTACCAAAGTGTGGCGTCTAAAGAACACCGGCTCTTGCCCCTGGCGCAGCGATTTCAGTTTGCGATTTGTCAATGGTGATTTGATGGGGGCTGGCGCATCAATTCCGCTGACCGCAGAAGATATTCCTACCTGGGGATTTGTAAATGTTGAAGTCGAAATGAAAGCCCCAAACAAAGTAGGCACCTACCGCGGCTATTGGATGATTACCAGTGGCGATGGTAAGATCTTTGGCATTGGCCCAACCGGTGAAGGTTGGTTTTGGGTTGAGATCAAAGTCATTGAAACTGAGTAATTATTGTTAAAGAGTCACTTCTCAGGCCAAATCTCGTAGAGAAAATTTCGAAAAAAGGGAATGCGTAGGGAAAGGAGTATTTCGATGAAACGCTATTCAAGTATGGCCGTTCTGCTGTTTGCAGTTCTACTTTTGAGTGCCTGCGAAATTTCGACGGTAGAGCAAGTCCCGGCAGTTGACGAAAATAGCAAAATCACCGAGGCCGTGCAAACTGTTTACGCGCAAATTACCCAAACGGCATTTGCACAGCAACAACAAAATACGCCCACCGACACCGCTCTACCCCCTACAAACACCCCTCTACCCGCCACAGCGACCGCCACGTTTACCAATACACCCGCCTTTACCCATACGCCGACCCTCACGCAGACATTTACGCCCGCGCCGGTATCACACTGCCCGCTTGCTCAGGTGACCCGCGAGACATTGCCAGCCGGTTCGAACGTCATCCAGGGACAGTGGCTCATCAAACAGTGGACTGTACTCAATGCTGGTGACTGTGAGTGGACCACCGATTTTGCAATTGTGTATTATGATGGGGAACGGTTCAATCTCCCTCTGGTGAAGAACTTTCATGTGGGCGTATTGCCCGATGATTTCTTCATCATCACCTTCGAGTTCGCCGCCCCACAAGCACTCGGAACCCATAAAAGCTGGTGGATGATGCGTTCGACAACTGGTGAATTATTTGGCAACGGCCCTGGAGATATACCTTTGTATATCGAAATCAACGTCGAAAAGGCTGACAACTAGGAATTGGAAGGAACTATGAAAACACGCGTTCTCTTAAGCTCGCTAGCCTTACTGCTTCTCTTGAGCGGCTGCAACTTTGCAACAGCAACTGCCCCTGAGGAAGACCCCAACGCACAAATTACTGCTGCGGTCATGACGGTGTACGTCCAGCTTACCGAAGCAGCCCGCGCTGCCGAACTGGCCGCGACGGCTACGTTTACCCCGGAACCTCCACCCACTGCAACCCCGCTGCCCACCGAGACTCCTACATCCGCCTTCACTGAAACGCCACAGGTGCCTCCTACAGATGCGCCCACTGCGACTCAGGCCAGCGATTTGCCCTGCCTGCGGGCTAACCTCGAATCGAAATCCATTGCCAATGGCACAAAGGTGTATATTGATCGTACTTTTACGCAAACTTTCCGCCTGAAGAATACCGGCGCTTGCACCTGGAATGGTAATTTTGAGCTGCGCTTCATCGGCGGCGATTTGATGGGGGCCGGGGCCTCAATTATCCTGACTACCTCCAATGTCCCAACGTGGGGTTATGTCAATATCGACATATTGATGAAAGCTCCTTCCGCACCCGGACACTACGCCAATTACTGGATGATTAAGAGCGACTCTGGCGAGATCTTCGGCGTTGGCCCGGCGGGGTCGCAATCCTTCTCGACGGAAATCCAAGCTCTGGATGATTCCTAAAAGATGGCAAAAAAAGCTGCGACCGGCCTGAGCGGATGCTAAGCCCACCGAAGCAGTAGTCGAAGGCTGGTCGCAGCGTCTCCACTCAGAATGAGAACTTATCCGGTGGCAATTTGAGTTAAATTTAAAGCGGTGTGCATTTTCAATGCACACCGCTTTTTCAACGAGATTTCAAGTTTGTTAGATCAATAAACGCAGCGGCTCTTGCAAATATTTCCCTAAGGCTTGCATGAACTGGGCTGCTTCGGCCCCATCGCTGACGCGGTGATCCACCGAAACGGTGGCTTTCATGCGTAAACCAGGGCGAATTTCACCCTCGCTGACAACCGGAATTTCACGCACCGAGCCAACCGCCAGGATGGCGGCTTCGGGGGGGTTGATAATGGCAATGAAATTTTCAACATCATACATGCCCAAATTGCTCACCGAGAAGGTCGAGCCTTCAATGTCTTCTGGGCGCACCTTGCCCTGACGGGCGCGCGCTACCATTGCTTTGGTATCCGCCGAAATCTGGCGCAGCGATTTACGGTCGGCAGCCCGGTTGACAATGGTCAGCAAGCCACCCTTAACGGCCACAGCCACACCCACGTTGACCTGGCCGTGCTGCACAATTGCATCTCCCTGCAAAGACGCGTTCAAGTTTGGGAACTCACGCAGCGCCAAAGCGACTGCCTTCACAATAAAATCATTCACCGAGAGTTTCTCGCCCGCATCAGACAACATGGCGTTGATCTCTTGCCGCGCAGCCATCAGGGCCGCCATATCATACTCCGCCGTAACATAGAAGTGCGGCAATTGTTGCTTGGCCTCAACCATGCGGCGGCCAATAGCCGTGCGCAACCTGGTGAGAGGAACGGTGAACGGCTGAGGGGTGGATCCAATTGTCTGTGGATGGTCGCTGACTGGGGCAGCCAAAAAGGCTTCAATATCTGTCTTGACCACGCGGCCGCCTGGGCCGCTGCCGCGGATGGCGCTGAGATCGAGGGCGTGTTCTGCGGCCATGCGGCGCGCCAGGGGGGAGGCTTTGATTCTGCCGGGGAGCTGACCTTCTGTTGGGGAGGCCGCGCCACCCTCGAGGGGGTCTGCCGCGCCCGGCTGGGGAGCCGCAGACTCCTCGGGGCGCGATTCAGCTTCGGTGGGAATTTCCGCGCCCCCCAGTAAGGCATCCATATCCACCTGTTCATCTTGCGCCCCAATAACAGCAATTGGCGCGCCAACAGGCAGCACTGCCCCCTCGGCAACCAAATGACGATGCACCACCCCGCTATGCGCCGACTCTACTTCCACCGTCGCTTTGTCGGTTTCGATCTCTGCCAGCACCTGACCGCGCTCCACGCGGCCGCCTTCGGCAATTACCCAGCGCACCAGCACGCCCTCGGCCATATCAAAGCCCAATTTAGGCATCGTAATCAATTCGGCCATCAGAGTACCTCCTTGACCGCCTTGACGACATCGGCCACCTGAGGCAAGGCCGACTGCTCTAAATCGCGGTTATAGGGCAAGGGCACTTCGGTCTGGGCAACGCGCTTGATGGGCGCATCAACATAGTCGAAAGCCTCTTCATAAATGCGGGTAGAAATTTCGGAACCGACACCAAACGAACGCCAGCCTTCCTCGACGATCACGGCGCGGTTGGTGCGGCGGAAAGATGCCAGCACTGGCTCCATATCCAGAGGGCGCAGGGTGCGTAAATCGACCACTTCGGCCTCGATGCCCTCTTTGGCAAGTTGATCGGCGGCTTTGAGTGAAAGGTCTAAGCCTTTGGCGTACGCCACAATGGTGACATCGCGGCCCGGGCGCTGGATCTTAGATTTTCCGATCGGCACGAGGTATTCTTCGCCAACGGGGACTTCGCCGCGCACCTGGTACATGGTGGCGTGCTCGATAAACATAACCGGGTCATCGGAGCGAATGGCCGATTTGAGCAATCCTTTGGCATCGTAAGGGGTTCCCGGAGCGACAACCTTCAGGCCGGGGAAGTGGGCGAAGATGGCATCGGGCGTTTGCGAGTGCGTGGCTCCCAACTGACGTCCACCGCCGCCCACCGCCCGGATAACCAACGGAACCGACATTTGCCCGCCGAACATATAACGCATTTTGGCAGCCTCATTAACGATATGATCCATCGCCACGAAGGCAAAGTTGATGGTCATCAATTCGGCCACCGGTCGCAGGCCGGTCATGGCCGCGCCAACACCCCCGCCAACGATGGCCGCTTCGGCAATGGGGGTATCGCGCACGCGCTTGGGACCAAAATGATCGTAAAAACCTTTTGTCACAGCGTAGGTTCCACCCCACACGCCAACTTCCTCACCCATGATAAATACGTTTTCATCGCGCTCCATCTCCTCCCAAAGGGCCTGTGAGATAGCCTCGCGCATGGTAATTCGTTTCGCTTCAGTCATAGTTTGTCCTACCAGTCTGCATACACATCTTCAAACAACGCACTCGGTTCTGGTTCTGGGCTGCTTTCGGCAAATTGTACGGCAGCCTGAACTTCTTCTAAAACGTGTTCATCAATCGCATCGAGTTCTTTTTCTGTGGCAATTTTCTCTTTCATGAGATAGGCACGGTAAATGCCAATTGGGTCGTTTTCTTGCCACTTCTTGATCTCACTCGATTCGCGGTATCGTTCTGGGTCCCCCATCGAGTGACCGCGGAAGCGATAGGTCATAATCTCTAAGAAATAAGGGCCTTTGCCGCTGCGGATATGCTCCAACGCTTTGAGAGTTGCCTCGCGCACCGCCATAACATCCATGCCATCAACGCGTGCGTTGGGGATACCGTATCCCTCTGCTTTTTGGCGAATTTCGGAAACCGCCGAAGCGCGCTCAATGGTTGTGCCCATCCCGTATTGATTATTCTCACACACCCATAAGACCGGCAAATTCCAGACTTTCGAAAGATTGACTCCTTCGTGGAAGAAACCGATGTTCGTCGCCCCATCCCCAAACATACAGATGGTCGCGCCATCGCTGCCCGCGTATTGGTCGCCGAGGGCCATCCCGGCGGCGATGGGCAGGTGTGCGCCCACAATGGCATGGCCGCCCCAAAAATTCTTTTCAACATCAGCCATATGCATGGAGCCGCCTTTGCCTTGCGAGCATCCGGTAGCTTTGCCTAGCAATTCGGCAATCACTTCGTCGGCGGTCATGCCTACGTTCAGGGCCACGCCATGATCGCGGTAGGCTGTGATCATACGGTCTTGTGGTTGGCGGGCGGCCACTAATCCGGTGCTGACGGCTTCCTGACCAATGTACAGGTGCAAAAATCCGCCAATTTTGCCTTGCTGATAAAGTTCAGCGGCGCGCTCCTCAACGCGTCGAATCAGCACCATCTGACGATACAAATCCAGGTGATCTTGTTTTTCCATAATTCACTTTCCTTCTGTTTCCGCGCCCGAAAAAAGGGCGTGCCAGATAAGAGCCTGTACACACCCTTCAGTTGAAAATTTACCGAAAAATAGGGGTGTGTGGGGCGCTTCGCGCCCCACACACCCCTATTTTTCGGGCTTTCCTCTCACAAGTGTGTAACTCCTAAATATTATACCAAAATGGTCTTAATATTGTGTTAGATTCGGGGTATCTAATTATATCTTCAGTTTTGAGTGCTTGGTGAGAAGCATCATCCTAATGGCTTTCGCTGCGCCGCAGGAAATCGGTAAGAAACCTCACAGATGCACCCCCCAATCATGGTAAAATTTCACGTCTTCAGTCAAATTTCTACTACAGGGTCATAACTATGCGCAAAAATCCACTGGATATTGATCCAGGCCAGTATACGGTCGGTGTTAGAGCCGCTCGCATCTACTCGAATATTCTCAGCCCCCCCAGTATCTATGCAATCTTTGGGTTGGTGCTGGCTGTCTCCGAACTTCCTTTCTGGCATGGGTTCTATCAAGCGGCAATATTTGGCGCCCTGACATCACTATTCCCTATCCTATATATCGCCTACTTACTAAAAACCGAAAAAATCAGCGACCTGCACATCAGCGATCAACGCCAGCGGCATATCCCCTATCTTGTCGGCATTGCCGGAGCTGGAATCGCTTTCCTCGTTCTTGAGAATTTAGGAAGCCCGACTCTGTTGCTGAACTTCGTTGTTACCGACATGCTGGCCTTGAGTTTATTGGCAATTCTTAATGTATTCTGGCTGGTCAGCGCCCATATGACCGGTGTAACCATTATTACTGCATTTTCGGGGTTCGCTTTTGGCATCACCACCAGCCTGATGCTACTCCCGCTGGTTGCCCTCACGTTCTATATCCGTCTGTTTCTACGGCGGCACACAATCCCCGAATTAATCGGCGGCGCGCTACTCGGTGTATCAATCGTATTCGGCCTGGCTTTCTTTGGAGTATTTGGGTAGGCATCGAAATTCCTGGTATGACCACGCAAAAACCACACGTTATTTTCATCGTCCTGGATACACACCGCGCCGACCGGCTGGGCTGCTATGGCTATCCGCGCGGCACATCTCCCAACCTGGACGCTTTTGCCAAAAGTGCAACCCTGTACGAGAATGCCATCGCACCGGCGCAGTGGACGATCCCCTCGCACGCTTCGATGTTCAGCGGGGAATATCCCACCACCCACCAGACCGTGCAGGCTAACGGGGCTTTAGGCAACGCTTTCCCCACAATTGCCGAATATCTACGGACACACGGGTATCAGAGCAGTGGATTCTGCAACAACCCCCTGGTGGGTGTGCTGAACAACGGCCTGCGACGCGGCTTCGATGCATTCTACAACTACGGCGGCGCCATACCTTCTAAGCCAGATCACAACGGGCACACTTCGCTGAAAATTTTAGCCGGAATTCGCCACGGGTACCGAAACGCCCTCGACCGGATTGCCAATCCCATTCAACAGGCTGTGGCTGCCTCGGCAGATGTTTTTCAGGTGATCTTGAACCCCTGGCTGGTATCGCTGTGGACGCGCTACGCCAACTTCAAAGGCGATGGCCCAACATCCATCAAGGACACCGCCCAATTCATCAAGCAGAACTTCTCAGAGGCGCAGAAACCGCAATTTACATTTCTGAACCTGATGGGGACACACCTACCCTTCACTCCGCCAGACCGCTTCATTCGTGGCTTTGCGCCCTTTGTAAAAGACGAACCCGCAGCCCGCGATTTTATGAATGTGTATAACACCCAGGCGCTGCGCTGGCTGCTGCCGCTGGAAGAATCTTACAGCCAACTCGAAAGCCTGACTCTCAGCCAAATGTACGATGCCGAAGTCGCCTATCAAGATCATCTCTTGCATCGCTTATTCAGTTTGTTGGAGCGCCCCGATCATCGTGAAAACACACTTGTGATTATCACCGCCGATCACGGCGAAATGCTGGGAGAGCATCAATATATGGGGCACGGATTGGGTTTATACCAGGAATTGATTCGCGTCCCCCTGCTGATCCGCTTCCCCGGACAGATGGTTGGCGAACGCGTCTCTGAGGTGGTTTCTACAACCCGGCTCTTCCATACCGTTTTAGATGCTGCCGGCATCGATTCCGCCCCAAGCACGGGCATAACCCCGCGGCTCAGCCTCGGGAACAAAAACGGCAGCAATGGCAGGCCGCGCGCGCGGGCGTTCAGCGAAGCGTATCCCCCAGACAATGTCATCAACATTATGCGCAAACAAGCCCCCGATTTAATAGACACCTTTCACACCCAATCCATTCAGCGGGCGGCCTTCTCACAAACTCATAAACTGATCCGCATCGAGGGGCAGCACAACCTTCTTTTTGACTTGCGCGCAGACGCGCAAGAAATGCACCCAGCCCCTGCCGATACAGAGCAGGCTACGCACTTAAACGAGTTGCTTGACAACTTTGTCAACGCGGCAGTCGCACGACAATCGACCCATGCCGTCGACGAGGTTCCTTCACCCGAAGACGAGGCCGTTCTCGAACGTTTGCGCGCTTTGGGCTACATTGAATAACGGCCTGACACAGGAGATTTCCATGATCGACCCAATTATTTTTTCACTCAAGCTAGGGGGCTTACAACTCGACTTTCGCTGGTACGGCTTACTGATTGCCATCGGCGTGATGGTTGGCGGCTGGGTTGCCGAAAAGGAGATCGTTCGGCGAGGCGGTAAAGCAGACTATGTTTGGGACTCGTTATTGTGGGTGCTGCCCTCGGCCATCATTGGGGCACGCTTATGGTATGTCGTTAACGACATTTTGGGTGGCGGGCAGTCGTTTGTTACCGATCCTGGCCGCATCTTCCGCATTACCGAGGGCGGTTTGCATATTTTTGGGGCAGTCATTTTCGGTCTGGGTGCGGCCTATTTTTACACCCGCCGCAAACGCATCGATTTACTAATGATGCTCGATTCGGTTGCGCCAGCTCTGCTCATTGGTCAGGCCGTTGCACGTCCGGCCAACTTCATTAACCAGGAGTTATACGGCCATCCCACCGATTTACCCTGGGGCATTTCGATTGATAGCCTGCACCGCTTACCCCCCTGGAACGATCTGGCACTTTATCCTGAAGAAAGTACTCGCTTCCATCCCACTTTCGCTTATGAAATGTTATGGAATTTTTTGGCAGCGGGATTGATTATGTGGCTGGCGCGCAAATTCAAGGACAAATTTAAACCTGGGGCAGCTTTTGCGAGTTGGCTGTTGCTGGCCGGTGTGGGGCGCGTGTTTATAGAGAGTTTTCGCCCCGATCAGCCGCGCATCCCCGGCACAGACTTAAGTTGGTCGCGGCTGATCTATGCCCTGATGGCAGTAACCGGCTTTATTTGGCTGCTGTTGCGTTATGAGATTATCAAACTCCCCTTCTTGCCGCCTGGCCCAGAATCCTACAAACTACCTAAACGGCGGCGCAAGAAATAGCGACAAACCTTGCTACCGAACGACTTGCGCAACCACTACACGGCTTTCTTAAATTTGTGCTATACCAGAAATTTACCGCAGAGAACGCCGGGTTCGCTGAGTTTTTTAAATTTTTCTCTGCGTTCTTTGCGCTCTCAGCGGTAAAAGCGCTTTTCGTTTCGACTTTAAGAAAGCCCTGCGCACCACTAAACCCAAGGTTGCAAATCACTCTAAAGCAAGCTAAAATAGACTAGCTTCAACATTGTCATTGGAGGAACGATGGATTTACTGGAAATAATTCGCGATGTCGAACTATTCAAGGGGCTATCTGACACCGAACTCGAAGCTATAGTGGCTTTATGCCGGTCACGCCAGTTAAACCAGGGGGAGGAACTTGTTAGAGAAGGCGAACCCGGGGAAGAATTCTATATCATTTCGAACGGGAGTGTGGAGGTCGTAGTTGGCGCCAATTTACCAACGCCGCGCACGCTCGTACATTTGGGCGCCGGTCAGATCATTGGCGAGATGGCTCTGATCGATCAAGGTATGCGCTCTGCAACCGTGCGCGCTCTGCAAGATAGGACGGATGTGCAGGTGATCCAGAATAGTGATTTTCAGACTTTGTGTGAGCGCAACACGAATGTCGGCTATATTGTTATGCGCAACTTGGCCGCCGACTTGTCTTTCAAACTACGGCATCTCAATCTAATCAAGAGTAATTGAGAAGATTATGGCGATCTATAAAGTCAGCTACGTTGTAACAGATAGCGATCATCCAGGGGGGATTATCAACCTGGAACATCAACCCAGGGTTGGTGATACAATTTCTGTAGGGAATCTGGACATAAAAGTGGTAGAGATTTTCGAACTCATACCTCCTCGTGGTGAATTCTTCTACTTGCATGCCACTTGTAGCATCGTCGAAGATTCCTAAAACACGCACAACTAAAATCAAAAGCGGAGGGCGCCTGCCCTCCGCTTTTTTTACTTAGGCTAATTCGGGTTCAATAACACCGTACTTTCCATCCCGACGTTTGTACAACACATTGATTTGGCCTGAGTTTGCGTTCAAGAAAATGAAGAAGTTTTCATGCCCTAACAACTCCATTTGCTCAACAGCCTCCAGCTCATCCATAGGGCTGAGGATGAAATGCTTGCGGCGGACAACTTCTGGCCCTTCAATAAGGTTTTCTTCCCCAATAATTTCTTCAGCCACATCGGCAGCCGACAGTCCATCTCCGCGCTGTTGGTAATGTTTACCCTTATAGCGCTTGATTCGACGCTGGATTTTTGGCAATGCCATATCGATAGCAGAAAATATATCATCTGAACGCTCTTCAGCGCGTAAGATAAAACCTTTGCCGCGGATGGTGATCTGCGCCACGTAGCGATCATTTGCATCGCGGGCTGATTTTACATAGGCCAGATCAACGCGCGCTTCGCTGATATTTGAGATATACCGATCTAATTTCGAAACCTTCGCTTCAACATATTCCTGCAAGCGTTCATCCGCTTTAAGATCACGTGTAAATAAACTTACTTCAAGAGCCATGCTTCGCCTCCATTTCAATAAAGTAATTCGGTTAATTTGCTGATAGTACAGCACGAGCCAATGTCAGGCCAAAAACGTCACGTGCACCTGCGTTTCTAAGCGCGCCAGCACAGGCATCCAGGGTCGATCCGCTTGTGGCTACATCATCCACAACCAGAACTGCCCTGTCACGAACCAGTCTTGAGGACGCATCGAAAGCGTTTTTTACATTCTGGCGCCGCTGAGCCCATGTTAGCCCAACCTGAGAGCGGGTGTCTTTGCCACGCCGCAAAGCCTGAGGCCGATACGCTAATTGCAATTTCAGGGCCAGCGGTTTGGCAATCAGGGCAGCCTGATTATACCCTCGTTGTCGCATTCTTTCCCTACTTAACGGGACAGGCATGACTAAATCCAATTCCCATGCTAATATAACAAGATAATCGGCCAATTGTTCGGCAAATACAGCCCCCAAAGCCAGATCACGGTGATATTTCACACGGTGGAGGGCATTACGCAGTGGGCCATCAAAAATAGCCCATGATCGAACCTGGGTTGTTTTAGGATGAGAAACCTGACACCGAGAACAAATTACACCCCCAGGGTTGTGCTGTCCACAAAGTTCACAGATGGGTGGCTCAACGAGAGAAATGTTCTGCTGACAATCAGGACACCAGCGAATACCCGGGTGATTACAACCACCACAGGTGGGAGGGAATACCCAATCTAATGCTGTCCAACTCCATCGATACAATGTATATCGCACCAATGGACTCCTCAACAATGTTGTTGAATCGCTAAAAGAATAAGCCGCCCAGGGCAGATTGCATTAACTGCACTGCCGCAGGCCCTAACAAAATAATCAACAAAGACGGAAAGATCAACAAGCCCATTGGGAAGAGCATTTTAATGGGGGCTTGTTGGGCTTTTTCTTCGGCAGCCTGGCGGCGTCTGATGCGCATTTGATCGGCCTGAATCCGCAAGACCTTCGCCATACTGACGCCTAGTTGTTCGCTTTGGATAATCGCAGCCACAAAACTGGTCATTTCAGAAATGTCGATTCGCTCAGACATATCTCGCAAGGCATCACGACGCAACTTTCCCAATTGAATTTCTCGCAACACCCGTCCGAAAGCCAATGAGAGTTCGTTCTCCCATTTTTCGTTGACTTTTGCCATCGCTCCATCAAAACCAAGACCAGCTTCAACGCAGATCGTCAGCAAATCCAAAGCATCGGGAAGGGCTTTACGAACACCATCTTGCCTCCGCCGAATACGACTATTGAGCAAAAGTTCCGGGACGTAGAAACCCAATAATGTAAAGAGGCCCACAACCAATAATTTCCGCCCCCAGGACCAATCGATTGAGCCTACGGTGAATATGAACATTAAGAATACGGCCAAGCCAATCGAGACACCGAAGCGAGCTGCCCAAAAGATTGTAGGTTCTAAGCCCCGAGGGCTTCCGGCCAACTCAATTTTTCGGGCCGTTTCATCCAGGGCATTTTGTGGTGTAAAGCGTAGAGCAATCTCTCCAAATCGGCGTGCCATAGGGAAAAGCACACGATCGGAAAGCGGTTGAGACATCTCGATTTCTTCGAGGCTTGCAAGCTCACCACGATTTACAAACTCAGTCAGACGCTCCTGCAGCGGATCCTCGCGGTCTCCACGATCTCTCAGCCCGACAATAACTAAAACAATCGCCCCAACAACGATAATGCCAATGATGATAATGCCAAGAAATGTGATATTCATGATAGTTTTATACGTCTTCCAACATTCGTTTACACAGCTAGGCTACTAAACGAATCGAGTGATTTCTATACCTCGATTTTAGCAATTCGCGTCATGATGAAATAACCCAGCCCAACAAGAATTGCGGCTACTCCAAAGATTGCAATTCCGCACAACATCGTCTCTGGCTGGAATACCGATGAGACATATTCTTGATTTCCAAACCAGATAATCGTCGTCAGGATGATCGGCAACAAAGCCAAGAAGCGGCCCGAATACATTACCTGGGCAGTCAAAACTCGAATCTCGCCCTTGATGCGTATACGCTCGCGAATGGTGTGCGCGATGGTATCAAGAATTTCTGCCAGGTTGCCGCCCACTTCGCGCTGCACGTTGATGGCCGTAATGATGAGGTCTAAGTCTTCGGAGGGGATACGCCGCAAGAGATTATCGAGGGCGTTTTCCATTGAAATACCAAGCTGCATTTCTTGCACAACGCGCCGAAATTCAGATGAAAGTGGTGCAGGCATTTCTTTGCTGACTGCTTCCATGGCCTGGGCAGTAGAAAAACCTGCCCGTAATCCGTTCACAGTGAGACTTAGCATATCTGGAAGCTGATCGTTGAAAGTCTCGAGACGCTTATTTTTTTGTCGGTTCACGTAGATACGCGGCAAGAAGAAACCAATGATTACGCCAATCATTCCAGAGACTATATTTTGCCCACCAAAAAACCAAGCGATGAACCCCACCCCGATTGTAGCAATCACAATCAGCGCAAAATATTCGCCCGGCTTTAATTTCAGATCAGCCTGAGCCAGGTTGCTTGCTACACCGCCCCCCCATTGCGTTTTCTCGACCCGTACATTAACCCAGTCGGAGAGCGCGGTACTCGAATCGCCTGAAGCCTCATCGAGGTAGTCTTCCCCCACATAATTAACGAGGCGTTCTTCCACCAGCGACTGCTCGCTGGTCATCGTAACAACGATCCCCACTATGAGTAGGATCGCGACAAGAACTCCTCCGCCAATTAATAAAGCTGGCATATCCTTTTACTCTCCAATTATCTCGACTACACTAATATCCACGCCGAGCGCCAACGCCAAATATCGAGGGGGGCAAGTGAATACCAGCAGCTTCAATCTGACTGATTGCCTTTGGTCTCAGGCCGGTGGGGCGCAATTCGCCAATAACATCACCATCTTCAATCCCGCGTTGCTCAAACACAAAAATATCGGTCATCGTGATCACGTCACCTTCCATACCGCTAATTTCGGTGACATTCACAACTTTACGAGTGCCATCCCGCAAGCGCTCCTGGTGTACAACCAAATCAATAGCGGAGGCAATTTGCTCACGGATGGCTCGTATGGGCAATTCCATACCAGCCATCAACGCCATTGTTTCGATACGGGCCAGGGTATCGCGCGGGCTATTCGAGTGAGCGGTGGTCATGGATCCATCATGGCCGGTGTTCATCGCCTGCAACATGTCCAGGGCCTCTTCATCACGGATCTCACCGACAATAATCCGGTCGGGGCGCATACGCAAAGAGTTGACAACAAGCTGACGAATGGTAATTTCACCTGTCCCTTCAATATTCGGGGGGCGCGATTCAAGTGTGACGACATGCTCCTGACGAAGTTGCAATTCAGCTGCGTTCTCAATGGTGATAATGCGCTCATCTGAGGGGATAAATTGAGAAAGAATATTCAGTAGCGTCGTTTTACCAGAACCAGTGCCACCAGAAATAATTACATTCAGCCGTGCCTCAACACAAGCCTTAAGAAACTGCAACGCCTCTGGCGAGAGGCTGCCAAACTTAATCAATTGTTCGATCGTAATCGGGTTTTTGGAGAATTTTCGAATCGTCAGGGTTGGGCCTACCAAAGAGATAGGCGGGATCACCGCATTAACACGCGAGCCATCAGGCAAACGCGCATCCACATAGGGGCTGGATTCATCTACCCTGCGGCCAAGTGGAGCAACGATGCGCTCGATAATGCGCATGACGTGTTCATCACTCTCAAAAGAGAGTGGAACCCGATTCAGCCGACCGCGTTTCTCGATGTAGATATTCTTGGGGCCATTCACCATAATTTCGGTGATGTCATCTTCCTCCAACAAAGATTGCAATGGGCCAAAACCCAGAATTTCAGCTGCGATCTGCTCGAAGAGACGGTGCTTCTCTTGACGAGACAAAACGATATTTTCTTCGGCCAAAACCTGCTCAAATAAGTCGCGTATCGTACCACGCACCACGCCAATCTGGGTGACGTCTGTAGTTGGATCCAGTTCTGATAACAAGCGATTTTGGACGCGCGTTTTCAAATCAAGGTACGTATCGCGTTGTGCGTCTGCGCCGGGAGGAGCAACGCGGCGCGATTGTAATGATTTCATCCGCCCTTGACCGCCACCCTCTCCCTCGCCAGTTTGACCTTGCTCAATTCGTCTTAGTAAAGACATAGCAATTTTCCTGGTAACTCAAAAGATAATGCGTTTAATTTTGCGATTCGTGTGCAACCTCAAACTGCGCTAATCGCTGGCGAATCAGTTCTGCCAGATCTAAAATTGCTCGCGAGACTGGGCGTTTTTTGTCGTTCAAAATGAAGGGCACACCCCGATTCACCGAGGGAACAACCGCGCGCTCATCTACCGGCACAACCAAAGAGATCTCATGGCGCAAATTTTCGCTAATCGCTTCCTGGGTGATAGCAATGCGCTTATCGAATTTATTGAGAATAAAGAGTATTCGCTCGCGATCTACACCGATGACATCAGATAAATCTAAGAAAAGCCGGGCATCATTGATTGAGGGAATATCTTGCGAAGCAACTAACACAACAATAGAACTGGCATCTAGTGCACTCAAAACAACATCGGACAGGTAAGATGCCGCATCGATAATGATATATGAGTACAACCGCCGCAGATACGCTAAAATCTTGCCAAATTGGTCTCCGGTAATATTTTCGGCGTACTCTGGGCGCGGAGGCGCTGACAGGATTTTTATTCCAGTGGAACGATGGGTGATGAGGACATCTTCAACAATTTCAGGATCTAACTCGTCGGCCCTGGGAGCCAGATCAACCACACTGTTTTTCCCACGCTCATTCAGAACAATTGTCAGATCTCCAAATTGCATATTCCCGTCCAAGAGAACTACCGGGGTTTCGGGATTATGTAAAGTAACTGCTAAATTCGTCGTCAACGTGGTGCAACCAACACCGCCCTTGGGACTGTAAACAACGATAACTTTTCCATACGTAGATGTATGATGGGAAAAATCGCCTCGCGCGGTCGCGTTGCCCGCATCTAATGGGAAACGCTCTTCAGCCTTCCGGCGCTCTTCATGTGCCATCTGACCAGCTCTGCGAATGGCGGCGATTAGCTCATCGACCATTGGCGGTTTGGTAAGGAAATCGCGCGCCCCCGCGAGCATGGCGCGGCGCATGTAATTAGGATCCCCCTGAACAGATAAGATGACAATTTGAATGTGAGGAAGTTCTTTGCGGATGCTTTCAGTCGCGGTAATGCCATCCATATCTGGCATATTAATATCCATCAGGACAACATCTGGCGATGAATCCCTGGCCAGTTGAATACCTTCCCGTCCTGTCGTTGCAACACCAACTACTTCAATATCACCTTCAAATTGCAGCAACTTTCGGATGTTTTCACGAGTTTCGCGCACATCATCAACAATGATTACCCGAATGGTGCTATCATCACTCATGCAGATTCTCCAAAAGAATTGTTAAAGATTAGATCGCAGATAACCAATATTCCTTTACGGAGCAATCTCCTCAATTGCATCGCCATCAGGCGATTGCAACTCATCTATGCGAGGCTCAATAGCATAGGGGAGCTTTGCAGGAGCAGGGATGTTGTAGACATCTAACAAGAATTGCAAGGTAGCTGCTTCAGTTGTAAATACAGTGTCATCACCAGATGCTCTCAAAACCATCGTTAACTCTGCTCCGCTATACATCAAATAGTTCAACGCGACGGCATCCTGAGGATCAACAATCAGAGTCACCACATTGGGCGGCTGGATCACTGGCTCTTCAGTCCCTTCAGGATTTTGATTATCTGCTGCAATGACATCTTCCTGAGGCTGGGCTACAGCTTGCCCCAGTTCTTCTTCCTCTTCGAGCATAAAATTCCCCACATGCAAAACTTCTACATTATAGAGAACGATCTGACTTACCAAGCGGGCGCGTTGACTTTCGGATGGCACAATATAAGCCAACTCATTCAAAATCGGGTCAAGCTCGGTGCGCCCTAAAATACCCGATTCTTCGCTACCCTGTACCTGGATGGTGATTGTACTTTCGCCTGTTTCTGGGTTAATCGAGGGGCCGGTCACCTCACCTACCCGATTAGGCAAAGCAGATTGAAATTCACTATCTAAATCGACAAACAGCATCGTCGCAAGCACAGCCACACGATCCCCTGGGCGGAGTGCATACGAAACACTAGACAAGCGATTAATTGGAACCGAAATCGCTACCTTTCCACGGGTAATTGCCAAGGCGGCATTTGAGCCATGTGCAGAAAGTTGCTCGGCGGCATCTACCAACATGCTGGCTGTAAGCGGGATCCCAGAATCAAGATCAAATTTAGCCCGTCGCCCAACAACCAGGGCGACATCATTGAACATCCCCTCGAACATGACATCCCGTGGAATTTCCACCATCCCCAGCACAGTTTCGTCCAAGACTGTGCCACGGGGGGTTGGTTGCGTCACCACAACTACAGAGACCAGATCGACAATAGGCGTTGGCTCTGGCACTCCCTCGATATTGGTCTGTGCGGGTTGCATAAAGCGCTGATAAATCGCAAATGATGCAATCATCACTAAAATCAAAATGGCAGCGAGATAGAAGAAGATTCGTCCTCGACGCATGATAGCCTCCCAATTCGTTGGCTAAGAGTTATAGATTGATGCTATCATCACTTGAATTCCCAAACACAAAAACTACCGGGAAAATAATACATATAAGTCTACCTGATAATGCAAATAAATGCCACCCCTTGAACTTCTCATCGCACGGCTTTCTTAAATTTGTGCTATACCAGAAATTTACCGCAGAGAACGCCGGGTTCGCTGAGTTTTTTAAATTTTTCTCTGCGTTCTTTGCGCTCTCAGCGGTAAAAGCGCTTTTCGTTTCGACTTTAAGAAAGCCCTGCTTCTCATCGATGTGTGTTCAACCATTTTGGCACAACGTACTTGTGTCGCAAAAGACCAAAGATGTTGTTGATCCTAAAAACAATAAGGCCCTACCCAAAAAATAAGTAGGACCTTATTCGATATTCGAACAATTTTCAGCAGTCAATCCTAGATATTACTAATGATGTTGCTGAAAACATTACCAATCGCCGGGCCAAGCAGAGCCAAAATAACAATCACAACAACGGCTACTAAAACAAGAATCAACGCGTACTCTACCAGACCTTGACCTTTTTCCTTCGGGGCAAACAACATGGTAATAACCTCCTTTCCTTCTAATTTCCAATCTATAAATGGTAGTTCTCATTATAAGCAATAGAAGGCATTTATTCAATAGGTATACAACCTTACAATTCTGTAAATACCGATTGGCTCGTGATCCCCACCGGGATTTGGAAAACAATAAAACCACCTCGCCCCGGGGCGCTTTCTATTTCCATAAATCCCCCCAACATTTCAACACGATCTTTGATAGCTTTAATCGAGATACTGCCCCCTTTTAACGCAGTATCGGGATCAAAACCTTTTCCATTATCTTCGATAGATACTTTCACATACGCATCATCGATTGTAACGTTGATCTTGATTTGAGTGGCCTGATTTTCACGAAATGCAAACCCCAACAAATCCTGTAGAGACCGAAAAATAATCACTTCAATGTAGGATTCGATGCGACGCTCAACGCCAGACACCAGCAAATCAACTTGAATTTCAGATTGCTCCTTGAATGCCTCAACATATCGTTTCAAGGTGGGAATTAGGCCTAAATCATCCAGCATCATTGGGCGAAGTTCAAACACAAAATTGCGCACTTGCTGGAAAGCAGAAGTAGCAGCCGCCTTAAGCGCCAATAACTCTTCGCGCGCTTTATCTTGATCCACATCAAACAAACGCATAGCAATCTCAGATTGCAAGATAAAATTCGACAAGGCCTGGGCAGGGCCGTCGTGCATTTGCCGCGAAAGGCGCTGTCGCTCGGCTTCCTGCGCCTGAATAATGGCCTCAATCATACTATAGGCCTCTTTATTTGCCCCTCTGCTGCCCGACGGGGCACCGCTCTGAAGCAGCTCAATCACCCGCTCTAGCGAACTCCGCAAACTATTAAGATGCTTGCGATCGCTGTTGAGACGCTCGACCTGGCCTCGCATCAAGAACAGACGCTGTTGAGCATCCAGGGCTTCATCATACGCCTGACGAACCTCCAACGGCAAGAGTGCATCCGATTGACTCTGCACCTTCTGCAAATGCGAAGAGATCGCCGCATTGCGGTCGGCAAGTCGGCTCACTTCGGCCTGGCTTTGCTGCAACTTGGCATCAATATCTTTGAGATCGCGCAAAGCCACATCGAGTTCACTTTGCAGGTCTTCTCTCAATTGATCCCAGGGGCCAATCGAGGCTTCACTTGGGCCTTCAAGCACCATTATTTGGCCTCCTTGCCATCTACACCGGTGATATTCATTTCCGAATCATACAAACGGAACCAGCCTCGCCGAAGCGCGTAAACAGCCGCCTGTGTGCGGTCATCCACAATAAGCTTTCGCAATATGGATGTAACGTGATTCTTCACCGTCTGATAGCTAATTCCCAGCAAAACAGCAATTTCTTTGTTACTCATCCCCTGGGTGACATACGACAAAACTTCCATTTCGCGATTCGACAAGGGATGAAGCGGTTCACCTAAATCACGCGCCCCTAGTGGGCCAGCCATATGACGATCTAGCCAGCTCTGAAGTTCTCTTTCCCCCAAGACGGTCCCATCAATCACATATTTCCCCACGGCAACATGCCGAATAACCTCAACCAGCTCCTCCGGGCGAATATGCTTTGGGCAATACGCCGCCGCACCGGATCGCACAGCATGAACTACTTGTTCGGCATCATCATAAGCTGTGACCAATACCACCCGTGTTGGGATGTTTTCACTGCGCAGTACACGCGTGACTTGCAACCCATTTTTCCCTGGCAAGTTCACATCGAGAACGACGACTTGGGGTTGCTCTTGGCGGATCAACTTCAAGGCTTCATCGCCATCGGAAGCTTCTCCGAGGATGATAAAATCCTGCTCCAGAGAGATGGTGTCAACCACTCCCTGGCGAAACAGTGGATGATCATCTACTATGATAACCTTTAGAGTGTCCATAATAATCCTTTGCCCATATATTTTTTTGAGTATAGCACAGGAGTACTATACTAGCAACAAAGCTTAAGGAATCTCCCATCGGTATACGGCCATATTTTCGTGATCTAACATGAGAGAATAGGGCGACTCGCTGCTAAACACTGGGGTGGCGCGCCCGGTCAAATTGGGGAACCAGCCCGGAAAGGAGACTAGATAATCCACGCCTTGACGATTAAGATATTCCTCAAGATGCGCCTCATCCCAAAGGTGCGGAATCACCTCCGGCGAGATCAAGCCCGCTAAATCGACCAAGCGGCGCTCCGAAAAATAGCCCAGCGCCCCAATATCGTGCGTGGCAATCAAGGCATCTTCGGGCGTATTTTCTGCAATCCAGTGTGCTATCGTGACCATTTCACTCTCGATGATCGCCACATCAAGGGCATAGCTGCGTCCCCCAAGAAACCAAAAAGAAACTAAAATCAGCGCGCTGGTCGCTGCCCAGCCTTTGCTTATTACCCGCACCCACATTTGAGCAGCGTTAGGCCGCACCGCTTCGACCATTCCGGCAAAGCCCCAAAGAAAAAATATCGGCATCATCGGAATAACATAACGCCCATGCTGATAGGTAACCGGCAAACGCCAGGCATACAACCCTAAATAGCCCGCTCCCCATAAAACAGTCGCCAGCGCCCCCCAATGCCGTTGACGCAGCGATTGCCAGGCCTTTAGCACAAATCCGGGGAGCAGCAACGCGCCGACACCCACCAGCGGCAAGACGGCCTGATCGAGGAGCCGCTGCCATAGTGGAACACTCTGGCGCACAAAGTCATATTCGGCCTGTTTGGCATAAAACGTATTCGGCCACCATGCCCCGGCCAGAGCATTGTTGTAGATCAGGTACGGTAGAAAGGCAAACGCAAAACCTACTCCGGCGTAGAGAGCATTTTTGATCTTCGATGTCCAAGAATCCGCGCGCAAAAAAATCACAAATCCAAGCGGGGCTAATAGCGTAAGGCCATCGGGGCGCACCCACACGCTCAAACCAATCAGCGCCCCCAACCCTGACCAGGCCCACCCAGCTACACTCCGCTTAGACATGGTGGGCAGCATGACGCCAATAACAAGTGTCACCACCAGGCTAAACAGAGCAGTCTCCATGCCAGAGCCTGCCGCCCAAACCAGATGCCACTCCAGGGTTAGCAGCACTCCGGCAGCAAAGGCCCATTTTTCAGAAACAGCACTCAGGTACGTGAAGGTCTTCCATCCGGCTAAACCCAGCCCCATTAGACACAACCACCCCAGAGCATATGTCCATACATACGGCCCCAGACCCACTGCGTGCCCCAATGCAAGGAGCAATGTCCACAACGGGCTGGTTGAGCCAGCAGAAGGCTGCCCAGGGATAAACGACCACTCTCTCAATTGCGCCAGGTTTTGGGCATAGGTTTGGTGAATCCAGGCGTCATCTAAAGGGAAACCGGGTTTGAAAAAGTGTGCACTCCACAGCAGATAGCCCGCCAATGAAAGCGCTGAAATTAAAACCAGAATAATCCCATTTTTACGAAACCGAATTTTCATCGCTCATCATCCAATACGGCAAACAGGCGCGTTTGGCCGTCATCGTGCAATAATTGCAAACTCCGGGCCAATTCGGGCTGGGCATAGAGTTCATCCAAACCCGGCGGGTGATTGAATTCCAATAATAGATACTTGGCATCAAAATGGGTGGCGGCAGCCAGCAGATTCGTTGTATCACCATCGGGGATGACAATAGCCGGGCGCAGGCTGGCGAGGTAAAATCCGGGTGGATTGTTGACAAGGATGATGACATCGCGAGGGATACCGGCGTCATCCAGATATTGCCCCCATTGTTGATAATGCCGCTGACTCCCGCCCCAGGGTTGGCTCTCAACGCCCCAGCCAACGACTCGCCCTCCAACAATAAACCCGGAAAGCGAGACCGCCATAACAAGCAGCGCCGCGGCAAATATGCCCCGCGCCTGATCTGCGCGCCAACCGCGAATACGCGCCCCCCAGACAACGGAGGCATCTAACCCAACGGCAGCCAGCGCCCAAAGCGACGGCTGGAGCGCGACCCCAGAGTGAAAGAAGCCCCCCCTGGCCCCGGCGAAGGGGAAGATAACCGTCATCACCACAGCAGTCAGCAGCCAGGCCAGCCCGCCAATTTGCACCGTCCGTCGCTGTCGCAGAGTCCAAAACCCGACCAGCATAAAAGGCGCCAGGAAAACTTCCCCTTGAACGGCCAGCGCAGTCTGTGCATTCTGACCAAGCGCCCAGCCGCGCACCCGGAGAATAGCGCCCCACCCCGAAGCGCGCCAGCTTTCAAAATTAAGCCCTTCTACCGGGAAAGCAAAAAGTTGATTATAGTCCGTAAACCACAAGGCCCGCGCCCCGCCAGGGGAGAAGGGTGTCCCAAAGACATTGAAGTTTCGGGATATCCAGGGCACGGCGATTAGCGCGAACCCACCCAAAATCAGCGATAGCCGCCTAACCTGTTTCATACGCGTGCGTTTTCCTGTGCTGTGCGCTAGCGCCAACAAGGCAGCGATTAATAACCACAGAAGCCCATCGGCGCGGCACAAGAACATCCAACCGGCCAGCAGCCCCAGGATAAATGACAACCTATTCGGCGAGTGGATACGGTAATACGCCAGGAAAAACAAACCGCCCAAGAGCATATAGGGCGCGAAGGTGTCGGTCACCGACATAAAAGGCAGGTAGAAAGACGGGAAAACGGCCAGGAGTCCCGCCCACCGGGCAGTGACACGGCGCTCTGTCAGCGCAAAGGCAATCCCGGCAGTAACCGGCGGAATGAGCGCAGCCGTCAATAAAAATCCTAAACGTGCCAGGGAAAAGGAATTGGATGCACTTAAAAGCAGCCCGGGTAATGCCAGCAAGGATGTCAGCGGCAGCCAATATCCGTGTGAAGGATGCGGCAGCCCGGCAGGGTTATCGAGGTAATTCCATAAAAAAGGCTCGGAGAAGCCATTGCCCTCGGCCAACTGCAAGGCCGTGGCGAAATAATAATCGGCGTCCATATACCCTGGCGCCGGCTGAAAAGCCGCCACAGCGCTTACAACGGTCAGCCCTAATACGAAGAGTAAGAAATACACGCGCCGGGTCATGGTGTCTCCAGGGCGTAGAGGGTGTAGGCCTCACCGAAACTTAGCATCGGCGTAAGCTCTGCAAGCATTGCATCCAGTTTGCGCCAATCATCAGAGTGATAGCGCTGATCGTTGCTGCGGGTAAAATCGGCTCCGGATTGGTGATAAAGTAAATGGGTAATGCCCGTCTGCTGCCACTCCTGAAGTATTTGGGCGGTATTATTGGCGACACGACTATCTCGCAGCCAACGATCGAGCGTCTCATCTGGCAGACAACGCGGCAGGCAATTATAACTGCGCGGTTCCCACAGCATTAAGACACGGGCATCCTGTGAGAGTGCGGCGATTTCTGGCCCAAGATAGCCATACCAGCCCAGGTTTTTCGTCAGGTAATCCGTTTCACTGCGTAAAGAGAAGACAGCCTGCGGGGCATCCTGCCTTAACATTGCCAACCCAACCTGAAAAGCGTTCAACCACAAGACCAGCAAAACCAACACCCCCACCACGCGCCCCAGACGCACCCCAGAAATGCGTAAACGCGCCAGGGCATCGAACCCGGCTGCCGCTAGCAATGCAAATGCCGGGAACAAAACAAAATATAAACGAGTTTGATTCAACAAACTTGAAAACTGGCTTGCCAGCCCCCACATTAACAGACCTGTCCCACTTACAATGCCTACGATGCGTAGAGTACGGCGCTGTTTTTCTGAACGAGCACTCCCGCCCCACCACGAAAGCGCCCCAAAAGCCAATAGCAGCGGGCCAATCGAAGCACCGTAGCCAGGGACGCCTTCCTGCCCATGCCATGAAGCGATGAAGGGTAAGGCTGCTGCCTGAGGCCAGGTGCTCCAGTCCGGGCTGCCCTGGTATAAGGTCAGGCGTAGTTCATTCATCGCCCCAGCAGGAAAGAAAAAAGGGTAAAAAGGGTTGCTGGTTGCCAGCCCATTTTTCACCCACCAGGGGAGCGAGACCAGCGTTGCGGCCCCAACAAATATGACAACGACGCGCACAACATTGATCACCGAACGGCCGCGACTGTGCCAAGACAAAATTCCGATGCCACAAACCAGCAGCACCCCGGCGGTGTATTTTGTTCCCAAAGCGAAACCGGCAAAAATGCCCGCCAGGAGTAAATCCTGCAATGCTTCCGTTTGCACCCAACGCCTAATCGCAACGATAAAGGTTATACCAAAGAGCATTGTTGTCCAGCCAACATAGCCCCAGGCCAACGACAAAGCCAATGTCTGACCTGATAGTAAAGCAGCAACGGCAACCCAGGCCGCACGGCGGTTGAAAATCTCCGCCACAAAGCCCCACACGCCTGTCAATGCCAAGATTCCCATCATCCAACCTAGTACAGCAGCCGCCTCAACGCCCGCCAAACCCATCACCCAGGTATAGAGCATTTCAACTGTTTGCGGCATCCCCCAGAACATTAACCAGGGAAGATAGGTGATGCGCCCGGCGTCTAGATAAGCGCGTGGCAAGGCAAAATGATAAACCAGGGCATCGAACTTCAATGGCGGGGCCAACGCTGTCAGCAGCGTGGATAACAAGATCATCCCAACCCCTAGAGCAACCCCCCGGCTCAATCTATCCACACCAACCCAGGGCGAGGCAAGAGTGCGCCAGCTTCGCATCCACATCTGCACAGCGCGCCAATTCAGCAGCCAACTCGCTAATAGTACCCCCCATAAAACATAACTGTTCAACCCAATCAAATTCCCCAGCAGCAGGATCAGAATGGCATAACACCCCAGCCCCAAAGCAACCTGAACCGCTGACCGAGTGAATGGAGGTAAATCCGCGCCGGAAGCCAACCGAACGCCCAGACCACCAGCTGCGACAAGTACACTTACCGGCACAAGTAGTTGGCCTACTCGCCGCGTTAATAAAAAAAACAAGTCGGGGGTAAGCGGCTTATGGGTAAAATAATACATCCCCATGGCAATAGCCAACCAGAATATCAGGAGCACAAGTAGCAGATAGGGACGTTTTGTTTCCATAGGACAAGCTAAGAAGCGCGAATTCAGTAGATGATTACGGTAGGAGTTACGCACTTGCGAGAGGAAAGTCCGAAAAATTTTCAACGAACTGCGTAAGTCCTTTCAGGCAAATCAAAACTGCGGATAACAGACGACGGTCGGTAGTTCGCAGTTTACTCTCGAACAAAAACATAAACTCGAACATCTCCCCATTGCTCGACCCGTTCAGGGGCATAATAACTCTCAAGCCAGGCGATGTGTGGGTGGGTACTCTCACCGATTGCCTGATATTCTTCGATGGCTCGGTTAAAGATAATCAACCACACTCGCGGCGCGTCAGCGGTGGCGCTTCCGAGGTCGGCATCAGCAGATAGGCCTAAAACGGCTTGTGTGGCTGGAGCCAGGGTATCTGAACCGCTGCCGGGCGGATCGGCCATAAAGCGTTGGGACAGGGTGCGGTCGTAATAGATCATTGGCAGAGCGGTGAGTTTGTTGGAATGTAGAATGACCTCTCCAGGAGCAGCCTGTTCCGCCAGATAAGCATCCAATGAGGCATAAGGGCCATAGGGAAACCCGGTGTAACTGAGGCGCTGATACACCCCCAACACAAAACCCACCCCCAAGATGGTCAGCGCCAGGTTGCGCACAAGAAGGGGGAGTTGCGTGCGCTCCAAAGCCCAAATCAGCCACATCAGAAACAGTACACCAGACGGTAACAAAGCACGCTCGATGAAAACCGGCTGCCATAGTGAAAAGAGATACAAGAACAGCACCGGCGTGAGCGCCAGATAGAGCAACCACAGTCCGCGCCGAACCCGGGTATCACCGCGCCGGCAGGCGCGCCCGGTCTGCCAGATCCCCAATGCAAAGACCAGCATCGTGATGAACAACGCCACCGGGAGCCAATCATCCGGGACAGGCAAATTGGTCACGAAGGCGAGTAGAGTAGTTACCAGTCGGGTGGGCAAAGGGCGCTCGACCCAGTAGGAATGCTGCACTTTTGCAAACTGAGACGGCAGGCGCAGCAACCAGGGAAAATAAAGCAACAGTGCGCCCAGCCCGGCGATCAGCACAGCGCGCAGGGCACGCCAGTCACGCTTCAGAAGTGGGATTGCCGCCAGGGGCAACAGGAAGAAAGCCGCCAGGTTATGGGTGTATTGTCCCAGAGCGGCACACACCCCAAAGAGTAGCCACCAGCCCCATTGGTTTGTCTGATGCCCCTGCCAAAATGCCCAGACCGACCCCATCAGCAGGAAAGCCATCAGGGCATACATGCGCGCTTCTTGGGCATAGTGAATCTGAAAGGGCGAGAACGCCACAACCGCTGCAGCCCACAAACCATACGATTTGTCGAGCAAATCGCGCCCGATAAGATAGGCCAGCACTACGATCCCCATACCCGGCAAAAGCGAAAAGGCGCGCACCGCCGCTGCCGAACTCCCGAAGGGCTGCATCCAGCCCCACAGCAGCCCGTAATACAATAAGGGATGCTCCTCGGCTGCCGCGCCAGCATCCTGTGCCAGCGTCCCCGCCAACATTGCGGTCGGGCCTTTCTCGGCGAAGAGCGCCGAAAAGGCTTCGTCGTACCACAGCGGACGCGAACCAATAGCGACCAGACGCAACCCTAAGGCGGCAACAAGCAGGGTAGCAAATATAAGACGGCGGCGTGATGAATTCATACCCTAATCGCGATAATTTTCGATAGGCAATCGCAAAGGCCGAATAGCCCACCAGCGCCCCCACCATAAGAAGAATAAGCTGAATAGCGGCAAAGGCAAATACATGGCAGGTTGTTCCAGGTTGTCATCGACCGTGTTGATAAATAAGACCCACAAACCAATAAAGAAAAGCAGCGTAACCGCCCAAACGACCCACCGGCCCACCCTTCCCAAACGCTCTTCCCAAATCTTGAAAATCAGGAAGATAACCGGCAGCAACATGGCATAATTGGCCGTTGCCGTGCGGACGATGAAATTGGTGATTGTCAATGTCATCAATGCCGTCCAGGTGAACCAGGGAGAGCCTTTTTTCCAGGCCAGCACCCACTCGACCAACAGATACACCCAAAAGAAGCTATTCAAACCGATATAAAGTTGCTGGCTCAATCCCGGTATCCACCCAGCGATAATTGAAGTCGGCAAGCCAATGCGATTGGAATAGCTGGGGTAATCCATAATTTGCCAGATCATTTGCAGCGGCCAATTGGGAATAAAAATCATCATCACCAGCACCAGGGCCGCCATCCCTCCAAAGAAGCCGCCAAAAAGCCGGAAGCGGCGCTGGGAATAGCCCCACATTAAAACGAAGGGGATGATGAGAATGACCATTTGCGGTTTGGAAGTCGCCAGAGCAAGCAGAATGCCAGCCTCAAAATCGTGTTCTCTTTGAATGAGCAGCAGCGCGCCAACAATCAAGACCGCTCCAATAACAGCAAACTGCCCCACGATTACCGAACGCAATCCGTGATACCAAAGAAGGCTAAATACCGCTAGCAACGCCATGCGCGAGGGCGGCAACTGCCAGCCAACCAGCCGCAAACTGAGGATCGCCAGCGCCGCTAAACCAACTTCAAGCAGCGTCATCCATAGCGCGCGCGCCAGTAAATATTCGAACAGGCCAAAGGGGGCAAAGAAAATCATCGAATAGAGCGGGTAAACAAAATGCCCCAGGTCTTCCCACTTAGAGGCATCTGCCGGGCGTCCATAAATCATTTCCTGAGTTGCCATGCTGACACGCGGGTCGTAAGGGCTAATGCCCTCCATCAACCACATTCGAGCGCCCATCCACCGCGCCAGGAAGTCATTCCCGCCGGGGGACTGCACCGCAAAGCGATAGTTAGCCCAGGTCAGGGCAACCAGCCCAACCAGGATCAACATAATCAGGAAAATGAGCAATAGAATCGGACGATCACGAACCATGATTACTCCCAATGAATTTCAGATATAACAATAACAGCAGAGGTTCTTGAGAAAATCTTAGGACTTACGCACTTGTCAGAGGAAAGTCCGAAAAATAGGGGGGTGTGCGGTACTCTGCACACCCCCCTATTTTTCGGTAAATTTTCAACGAACTGCGTAAGTCCTAAATCTATGCCGTTGGGTCTTCAATCTTGGTCACCTGCCAAAACTCAATCACAAGCAACGCCAGCAAAACCGCCCGCAGCGGAGCCAATAGCCACAAGGCCTGAAAATACCCCCGCGAAAGCAACAAAGGCCATTCCAAAAGGCTGACCAGCACCCACACCAGGGCCATCAACCCGGCCTGACGCTCCGGCAGCAATAGCAATATCAATGGCAGCAAGTATAACACCCACTGCGGACTCCAGCCCGGCGACCACAAGAAAAACAACCCCAATGTCACACCCCAAAAAGCCACCCGTGCCCTCCCATCCGGCGAGCGCTGCCGCAAGAACAGCCAGCCCCCCAACCCAGCGAAGGGCACCAATGTCAGCCAGGAGGGGATCTCGACAGAATACTCACCTGCTCGCGAGGCGGTCAGCGGATCAAGATGGTCAACCCCCGGCCCCAGGTTTCCGGTGGCAAGGTTGCCCTCTGCCAAAGCCCAAACCGTCTCCCAGGCCGGGCGGCCAAACTGCGCCCGCAGGGATGCGGCAGTCATATCGGGGGAAAGCGCGTAAAGCAACGCATACACGCCCAACGTGAATCCCGCCACCAAAGCGGAAATGCGGGCCGCCCGTTTGGGTGGGGGCATCCACCATGCTGTTATTACACCCAAAGCGGGAATCCACTTAGTCAGCGCCCCCAGAGAGAGCGCCACAACCCCAGGGAGGTCGCGCCCATCCAAGAGCAGATTGACGCCCCATAACATCCCCAACACGGCCAGGGGATCGAAATACCCCCAACCATAGAACAGGCCCACCAACAAGAGGGCATACATACCGGCGCGGCGCAGGCCGGTCTCTGCCCCACGTAAGCGGATCGCCAGGCGAGCAAACTGTGCTACGCTACCGGCCTGCACCAACGAAAGGCTAATCGCCAATAAATACTCGTAGGTGTGCTGCCGCCCGCCCGCGAATTGATAAAGCAGTGCAGAGAAAAAGGGAAAGACCGGTGGAAACTCGACCCACAGGTCGAAGTACGGCCAGCCCAAGCTGGCGAGGTGATAAAAATTCCAATAATCGCCATAGCCGCGCAGCCCCTCCATGGGCAGCGAGAGCAGTAAAATCATCCGGGCAGCAAAGAAAACTGCCGCAATGCGCCAAATCGAATTCGTTTTCATCGGATCATTCCTGGAACAATCATCAAAATCAACCCGGTTGGCCCCCACAACGCGGCGGCATAGGGCAGCAGACGGGGGCGTTGCGCAGCCAGCCATAAGAATAGCGCTGCCAAAAATCCCAGCCCTACCCGTAGAACAGCCATAGGATCCTGCCAGGTGGGCGCCGGCATCAGGGCTATGAAACCAATCTGAAACATCAACAATACGACTTCCTCTTGAGCCAACCCCCTAACCCCCTCGCGGAGCGCGCTCCACCCCATCAGCAGCGCGCTCAAGATCGCCGGGGCAATCACCCAGATGATGACCAGGATGCGGCTGGTCGCATCCTGGAGATATTTCAGGCCGCTAAAGGGCAACCATATCGGGGTGCTTTGGTAAATTGATGATGGCGTCGGCCCAATTGCCAGATAGAGAAACACATACCAGATCAGATAGGGCAGAAAACTCCCCAGGAGGAGATACGCAGCCTCTCTCCAACGCTTATCCAACATCAATGCGACTGCCAGTGCCAGCGGGAATACCAGGCCGACCTCTTTGGTCAAGCCGGAGAGGGCGAAGAGAGCAATCGCCATCGTGGGGCGCTTCTCGGCGTAAAACCAGATTCCGCTCAGGGCAAAGGCCAATGTCAACGGCTCCAGCATGATGAAACGCAATGAGAATAAATAGCCTACCGATAGCATTAACACAATGCTATACCAGGGCGAAACGCCGCGCCGCAGCAACAGCGCCGCCAGCGCCGCGCTCACTGCAAGCGTCGCTGCCAGATTGATCCCCAGCATTGCCCAGGGAATGAGGCTCGGCTGCCCCAGACCAAAGAGACGCGTCAGAACCGGGAAAATCAGGCGCTGATAGCGGTAGGCCGGCTGATCTAGCTTTGCCTGCGCGCCCAGCGGATCCAGCGCAATCCAGTAATACCATTGGGCGTCGTAGCCGCTGGTTTTTCCGGTTGCATCCTTTTCGCCAATGTGGACGAATTCAAGCGCGTCCCAATGATGGCCGGATAACACCAGGCCATAAAAACCGACTGTCAGGATCAGCACAAAGAGAATTACCGTCCAAATTTGTTTCCTGGCATCCATAACTTAGTCGTCCAATTTATCGGCAGCAGCGCGATTTCCCGGCGCGACTTCGAGAATGCGGGCATATAAAGCTTGTTCAGCTTCAACGTCGCCCAGAGTATGGTAACAATCGGCCAGGGAGAGCATTCCGAAAACGACATCATCAGAGTAGACAACTACCTCCACACCAGGGAGTGTATCGGCGGCTGCACTGGCACGGTTAAAAACATACCAGGCGTAATCGGAGGATCCCAACCGTCCAATACCCGTCGAATTGGAATGATCCATCAATGCCAGGGCGTTCTCGTAGGCTGACACCGCGGCGGCACAATCCCCGCGCCTGTTGTGAGCCTCACCTAACGCCAGAGAAATGCGCGCCTTCAATTCTCCGCGATCCCCTCCGATGAAGGCCGCCGTTTGCAAGGCAGCCAACGCGCCATCCATATTCCCCAAGGCCAACTGCGACCGCCCCAGGCCAAGATAGGCTTCGGGCGTATTCACGCCTAAAGCTTGTTCGAAGTAGACCTCTGCTTGCGGGTAATCTTGTTTAGCGAACGCATCCCACCCCCGCCCCAAAGGGTCATCGGACAGCGCGGTGAAAGCCTGGTCGGCAAGCCAGTGCGCGGCAACCTGTTGGCGAAGATCGGTTCTGTGGAAGAAATCTGACACGGCCCATTTGGGCTGCAGCGCCAAAATCCGGGTAAAGAGGGCAGCAGCCTGGGATTCGGCCGCGACGTTTTCATAGTAACGTGCCAACACCAATAAAGCGGTCGTCGACTTGGGCGCCTGCTCAACGGCTCTAACAAACGCATCCTGGGCGCGGGCTTCGTCTCCAGCTGCCTGATACAGAACCCCCAGGTTGACCCAATTTTGAGCATACGTTGGCTCAATAGATACACCGCGCTCGAAGGCAGCGATGGCTTGCGCTAACTCTTGGGCATTCTCTCCCTGAACATCATCACCGAGAGCTGCCTGACCATGAGCAAACCCGGCTTGCTGCCAATATAGGGCATTGCCTGGATCGCGCCGAACAGCCTCATTGAAGTAGCCTGCTGCTTCGCTCCAGCGTAGTTGATTGGCCGCTTCGATGCCGCGCACAAAAGGCCGATAGGCCCAAACACTCCATCCCAAACCGAACACGACGACCAGACCTGCCAAACCCAAAACGGCGTTGCGCCAGATCTGCGGGTGTGTTTGTTGAATCGGCTTCTCTTGCGCAACCAGTAATGCCACCAGCAATGCACTGAGTAACAAGAACAGGGGAATGGATTGAGGCGTATCAAACAGGCTATGGACGGCAAAACCGCCCAGCGCAGCCATCAGCCCAATATTTTGCAGCCCCGCTGCGGCATCGCCGTTGCGCCAAATCCGCCATGCCGTTCGTGCCAGCACAAACATCACCAACAATAATGCGCTTAGGCCAATCAGACCGGCTTCGGCAACAACGTTAATAAAATAATTATGGGCATGGGCCAGGAGCACTTCAGGGGGGACGGAGTACCAGGCGATATATTCAGTGCCAAACGTAAAGGGGCCATTCCCTACCAGCCAATTTTGTTGAAACATATCCCCGGCGACTTGCCAGATATACGTGCGCGAGCCGAGAATATTGCCGCCGCTGGTTGGGTGTGAGGGATGCTGTGACTGCCAGCGCAGCAACAAAAATAGCCCTGCCACCAGAACGATTCCTGCGCCTACCGCCAAAACAATCAGGGGTTTCTTGTAACGCAGGCCGTTAATGTAGCGGGGAATACGGCTCCGAAATTGGAGCAACAACAAAATACACAAACTCCCCAGTGCCGCAGCCGTGCCCAGCCAGCCGCCACGCGAGGAGGTGAAATAGACCATCACCAACACCAATAAACTCCAAAGCCCCAGGCCAACCCGGAGCATTCGCTTTGAGGTCTGAAGGGCGCGTACCAACCCCAGGGGCAGCAGCAAATTAAAATAGGCAGCCACGAAATTCGGATGCCCGAGGAAAGCCCGCAGGCGGTAGGTAGCCGGAGGCAGCAGTGTTTCGAAATGCGAAATTGCTGCCCAACCCTGATACCACAACACGAGTTCGCGCACCCCAAAGAACAGGATAAAGCCACTCGTCAGAATCAGCACCTTGATGAATAGTTCCGCAGGCCACCCGGCGCGCAGCAGATCCACTACCAGATAAAACACCAACGCGGCCAGCAGCATCTGGAAGAGCGTTATCAGGCTGCGGCGGGGATCCACCGAGAAAATCGTTGCCGCCAGGTAAGCGAAAAGCAATGCCGCGATCGGAAGATCTAGCGCCGTGTGTAGAAACTCCCGCCGGGCGTGCATCCGCCAGACAAACCAGGCCGCCCCAACCAGGGCGATTAATGCCAGGCTGAAGGTATTTAGCTCATACAAAATCAGCCCGTTGAAGGTGCCTCCCAACAAAATCAGATAACTGATGACAAGACTAGCCACCTGACAGTTTTGACTTATCGGTAAGAACATAGCGGAATTTGGAAAT
>CAYFMI010000006.1:0-74602 GCA_964344175.1 uncultured Anaerolineales bacterium | reverse complement strand
CTTTGTTCAACGAACTGCGCAAGCCCTATTGGAATAAACGGAGTTTCTTTTATGTTGACGGGGATGTTATGGAAAACGTAGCTTTTTGGATGTTCTTTCTGCCATTTCTGATGGCCGTGTTGAGTTGGGCATGGTTGTTGTTGGCGCGTCTCAAACGCTGGCCGCTCACCGAGGCACAAGCGCCCGCTTCACCGGAGTCTGAGACCCCTATTCCAGATGAGGAGGAACACCCCTCAACGCAGCCATCCGCCTGGTATCGTCACATCTGGGCGAATAAATGGAGCTTTGGGCTGGTGGTGTTGATTGCAGCCGGAGCGGCTTATTTTATCTTCTTCGCGCCGCCGCGCATGGGGGGAGAAATCCCTATTTCGCCCAATCAACCCGGGCGGCCTTTTTTCAACTTCCATTGGCAACGCGATTATTTAGACAAAAACGATCACCATATTGCCCTGCTGGTTTCGTTGGCCGGGAGTATTGCCGCCCTGCTGTCGTTGACCTGGGCGCATTGGCGGCGGAATAAGTTTGGCGCGCAGGTGGCTTTGCTTTTTTCGGGGCTTACACTAGCCGGTTTGGGGCAATGGATCTTGAAGGACGGTACGCTGCTGATGGGGGGGGTGTTGTATGGCATGGCGGCGTTGACTCTGATCACCTGGGTCTGGGGGGCGCGCCAGCGTGTGGCGGTTGACCTGGCCGAACGCGGTAAAATGCTGCGCCAAAATGAGATTTGGCTGATAATTGCCCTGCTGGGGCTGACGGCCTTTGCCCGCCTTTATGCGCTGCCCAGCGTGCCTTATGGCGTGGAGGGAGATGAATCGAAATGGATCTTCGAAGTCGTCGAGTTGATGATTGATGGTGACTATGAATCCAGCGCCGAATATCACCGCGATGCCCTGCCGGGCAGTTTTTATATGCAAGCGCCCTTCCAGCGCCTGCTGGGGGTGGGGATTTTCTCGGCCCGCTTGGGTGTAGTGATCTATAGCGTACTGGGCACACTGGCTTTTTATGGGTTGCTGCGGCAAATTGCACCCTTGCGCCTGGCCGCGTTGGCGACTTTCTTCTTAAGTATTTCGGTGATGGATATCAGCGCCAGCCGCCTGGCAAATGTGGAGAGCCATGTCAAATTGTGGCCGATTCTTGCGTTAGCGCTCCTGGCGATGGCATTGGCGCAAAAACGCTGGCAGGCCTATGCACTCAGCGGATTAGCGCTGGCCCTGGGTTTGCTGACCTACGATACCGTTTTGCCGGTTGCAGGGGTGGGGTTGCTGCTATTGGTGATTGAGTTCTTCACCGAGCGTCAACCGGTCAAGACGGCCGTTCAAAACCTGACCGCCTTCATTTTTCCGCCGCTGCTGACAATCCCGCTGCTGGTGCCCTATTTTGTCAGCCGCCTGAGCTATTATCAAATTTCGGACAAAGGTTGGGATAACGGTTGGTTAGAAACCTTTGGGGAAAACTTCAGCCGGGTTGTGCAGTCTTGGTTTGTAGAAACGCGCTTCGATTTTATTTATAATCGCCAGGGGCCAATTCTTAACGCGGTCTTACTGCCCCTCTTGGTGCTGGGTATCATCATCGCATTTGCTACGCTGCGCAGCCGGATTTCGCGTTGGGCGCTGGCCTGGATGCTGTTACTGCTGATCCCTGTGCCGGTGTTGACCGCTTCGCCCTTTGGGCGCGTGTACTATCCCGGCTTACCGGCAGTTTACGCGCTGATTGCCTTGGGGGGATATATTCTAGGACGCGAGGTGGTGCGCATCTTAGGGCATAATCTGCTCCCGGTGGGGCTGATCCTGGGAGTTGTGATTTTGAGTTGGCTGCCGCTTTATAACTTTTATTTGTACTTCAATGGGGTTGGCGAACCCGGCGACCGTCAGATCCGCCGCGAGATCGGCGAGTTTGCCCTTAGCGCTGCCCAGTCCGGTTCGCATTTATATATGCCCTATTGGCCCACGGCCAAAGACCCCCTCTTTGTCGAGTGGCAGATCGCCGAATTATACTTGCATCAGGAATTGGATGCCGACCAGATCGAAAAGGCCTATACTCAAATTCCACTGGATGAGTTTTTGCCCCATTTTACGGAGCGCGCCCATCAATGGCAGCAAGTTGATGTGTTGATCGACAAGCAAACCTCCGCCCAGCGTCAGAGCTGGGAAGCCGCAGCCGAAACCCTGTTCCGTTGTTATCCGGGTGGGGTGCTGTTTCACGGCGAGTTTTTTGATGTTTACCGCATGACCGCCAAGACCATTGCTCAACCGCGCTGCGCGCCGGTGAGCTTGCACGTAGAAGCAGACGAAGATGATGCGCCATCCATTACCTGGGCGTTAAGCAGTGCCAGGGTCTCATCGCTCCAGGTGGTATGTGAACAAGAGAGAGGGGATGTACTCTGGGTCGAGGCCGAAAATTTTGAGCACGGGCCAGGCTGGGGGTCGGATGTGGCCTTTGTGAGTGATTGGGCGGGCAGCGGCTATCTGGTGGATAGCTATGGCAGCCAAACTGCGGCCTATCATACGGCGCTAGAGTCAGACCAGACCGCCTACATCTGGGTACGCTACTATAAACGTGCTGCGGATGCTTCGCCCGCCTTTATGGTTTTGGGGGATGTCGCCTTGCCCTTTGCCGACACCACTGCCGACCAGATCAACCAATGGGTTTGGGAACGCATTGGCCCGTTTACACTCACCGCCGAAGAGCAGATCTGGCGTATCAGCCGTCCTTATGCCGAACCGCCGGCCACTTTTATGGCCTTATTCATCGATAGCGTTGTGTTTACCTCCGATCCGGATTTCTCCCCGCTTGAAGACATTGCGCGTGCCCCAGCTTACGATCAAGGCCACCCGTTGCCGTCCCCCGCGCAGAGCGGCCTCGTGCACATTGGCCTGCTCACCGGGCGATATTTTTGTAAGTTGGGCATCATCTCAGAATTCACATTGGTAGACGCCTATGGCAGCCCCGAAATCTGGTCGGACAGCGTGGAGATTCAAGTCCCATGATGAAATATATTTTAAAAATCCTCCTATTGATTTGGTTGATATGGATGCTGACAGGCTGCAATTTGCCGGTTGGCTCACCGCCCGTTACAGAGCCGCTCCCCCTTGAACCCACAGAGACGGCCACGTTTGCGCCAACCGATCGCCCCACAGAGACGGCCCTCCCCACGCCAACCGCCACCCAGCTCGCCCCCGAAATCGTCTATGATTTTGTGGCGCAGGCCTGTGAAGCGCGCTGGGCCAATAATACGACTTATCTACCCTGCCCCGGCGATTTGACCGAGATCGGCGGGGGATATGTTGAATACAACGATCATACCGTCACCGAGGGCATGATCGCTGTCGATGCGCCTCTGCTCATCGCCCGTCCGGGAGAAGGGTATCCACATGGTTTGGGGTTGTTTGGCATTTACCCGCATTTTACTGTTGCCGGTGGTGATACTTTTCGGGCGACGATTGGCTGCCAGGGAGATTCGCTTTGTGATGTCGAGTTCGCGCTGGAATATTTCGATGCCAACGGCACCAGCCGCAACACCGACTGGCAATGGCAGCACCAGGCAGGCGATGGCCTGAAAGAGATTGTGGTAGACCTGAGTGCGCTGGCCGGTCAAACGGTCGAGTTCACCCTGGTTGTGCGGCGGCAATCAGATGCCAAAGACCATTGGGTGGTGTGGATCCGGCCGCGCATTGAGCGCAATACCAACGCGCCTGCCCCCGCGCCAGCAACAGCCACCCCAGAAGATGAAGTGGATACTACGCCCGGTGTGATTTCCGGCGTGGTGGATATGTCCGCTGCACCGCCCTATATGAACGACCCCGGCACCGGGGAGAGTATGCCGGTAGCGGTGGTCTTCATGAATTTGGAGGATGGCACCTACTGGTGGATTCACACCAGTCTGACCGGGCATCCCTACTATCAAATGACGCTTCCACCGGGGAATTATCATGTCGTTGCCTATGGTCAGGGCGTTGGCGAAGAGCCTTATGTGGCCGCCGGATACACGGGATTGGTTCCATCTTGCGGGCAAGCATTGCAGACGGTTGTCGTTCCGCCCAATGGCGAAGTAGAGAATATCGTCATTGCCGATTGGAACTGGAATTGCGGCGGCGAAGCCTTCCGGTATAATATGCCCCCCGATGTGCCGCTGCCATAATGTGGAAAATAACGACGAAATCATCAACAGGCCTAAAACCCAAACGACCATTTACCGTAACTCTGCTTGCAATGGCGGTGTTAAGTGTTTCGGTTCTGGCTTGGTTCGGCCTGTTTGCAGCGCTGCGCCATTGGGAGTTTCTGCGCTCTTTAGAAATGTCTGTGCCAGTATGGTATTTGGCCGGGCGCGGCGCTGTATGGGGATGCATCAGTGTACCACTTGCTTGGGGGCTGTGGGCAGGGCAGCCGTGGGCCAGAAGAAGTACACAAATTGTTGCGCTAATTTATGCCCTGCATTTTTGGGTCGAACACCTGCTGTTGGCCTATCCAATGAATTGGCTGGGGCACTGGCCCTTTTCGCTGGGGATTACAATTTTTGGGCTGTGCTATACGTTGTTTGTCCTGCAGCAGCCGGGCAGCCGGGCATTCTTCGGGCAGTGATCTCCCGTCGCGATGCAACTGGCTTGTGACCGATGTGTGGTTCAATAAATTAGCGATTAAAACGGTTCGTTGAAAATTTATCCGGAAATAAAGCTGTACGGGTGCGCCAGCCCGTGCAACCATTTTCTTCTTAATGGGAGAAACAGTATGTCTGATAATCCAAAAATACAACGCTTACGTGAGTTGAAGGCCGAGGCGCGCCTGGGGGGCGGGGAAGCGCGCATCGAGCAGCAGCACCAAAAAGGGCGTCTGACCGCCCGCGAGCGTATTGATCTTTTTTTAGATAAAGGCTCCTTTCGCGAAGTCGATGCTTTCGTCACTCACCGCACCAGCGATTTTGGCCTGGATGAACGCAAATTCCTCAGCGATAGTGTCGTTACCGGCTGGGGAACCGTCAATGATCGTTTGGTGTATGTCTTTGCTCAGGATTTCACCGTCTTTGGCGGGAGTTTGGGCGAAGTGCATGCCGAGAAGATCGTCAAAATTATGGATATGGCGATGAAGAACGGCGCGCCGGTGGTCGGCCTGAACGATTCAGGTGGGGCGCGTATTCAAGAGGGAGTCGTCTCCCTGGGAGGCTATGCCGATATCTTTTTGCGCAACACCCTGGCCTCGGGCGTTGTGCCGCAGATTAGTGTGATTATGGGGCCGTGCGCGGGCGGGGCCGTCTACTCGCCGGCACTGACTGACTTCATCTTCATGGTACGCGGCTCTTCCTACATGTTCATCACCGGGCCAAATGTGGTCAAGACGGTTACTCACGAAGAAGTCACCTTTGAAGAATTGGGCGGCGCCGATGTGCATGCAGAAACTTCGGGCGTCTGCCATGTGGCCGCCGATAGCGAGGCCGATGCCCTCTATCTGGTGCAAAAATTACTCAGCTATATTCCCCAAAACAATATGGAAGATGCCCCCTTCATCCCCACGAGCGATGATCCCCTGCGCCGTGAAGAAGCCCTCGATAACATCATCCCCGATGATCCCAGCAAGCCCTATGATATCAAGGATGTCATCACCATGATCGTGGATAACGGCGAGTTTTTCGAAATTCATGCCGCCTATGCCCAAAACATTGTTATCGGTTTTTCGCGTTTGGGTGGGCACAGCATTGGGATTGTTGCCAACCAACCGGCGCATCTGGCCGGGGTTTTGGATATCGATTCGTCTGAAAAGGCGGCTCGTTTTGTGCGTTTCTGCGATTCTTTTAACATTCCGATTCTAACGTTTGTGGATGTGCCCGGATTTTTGCCGGGGACCGATCAAGAACACAGCGGGATCATCCGCTCTGGGGCCAAGTTGCTCTACGCCTATTGTGAGGCGACTGTCCCCAAGCTGACGGTGATCACCCGTAAAGCCTATGGTGGAGCCTACGACGTGATGAGCAGCAAACACATTCGCGGCGATGTCAACCTGGCCTGGCCCAGCGCCGAGTTGGCCGTCATGGGGCCGGATGGCGCGGTAGAAATTGTCTTCCGCAAAGAATTGGCCGAAGCCAAAGACCCAGAATCCCGCAAAATCGAACTGGTCGCCGACTACCGTGAGAAATTTGCCAATCCTTACGTGGCGGCCTCGCGTGGCTATATTGATGATGTCATTGAACCGCGCGATACCCGTCCGCGGCTGATCAACGCCCTGGAAATGTTGTCCAACAAGCGCGACACTAATCCGCCAAAGAAACATGGCTGTATTCCGTTGTAGGCAATTCATCTGATAGTTTTAGGATGTACGCAGTTCGTTGAAAATTTACCGAAAAATAGGGGTGTGTGGGGCACTCCGCACCCCTCACACCCCTATTTTTCGGACTTTCCTCTCGCAAGTGCGTAACTCCTAAGTTTAATAGCCCGTCTTCCCGGCAATCAGACTATGAGACCATGAGACTATCTGACTTAATGATGAAAATCAATAACCGTCATCTACACGTTGAAACGTATGGTCCTGAAGATGGACATCCGGTCGTTTTCCTGCATCACGGCCTGGGGTCCACACCGGCGTGGCGTAGACAAGTGCCAGCCTTTGTCGAAACCGGATACCGGGTGATTGTGTACGACCGCTGGGGTTATGGGCGCTCCGATTCGCGCCCCCAACTGGATGTGCCTGAATTCAAGGATGACCTGGACGACTTGCAGGCTCTCCTTTCAACCTTCGACCTGCAACTTGTAACGTTGATTGGTCATAGCGATGGCGGAACCCTGGCGCTGTACTTTGCCGAGAAACACCCTGAGATGGTAACTGCCCTGGTGACGGTCGCTGCACATATATATCTAGAGACGAAAATGGAGCCGGGCATTCTGGGCATTCGTCAGCGTTTCGAGGGGGATCAACGCTTCCGCTTGGGTATGCGCGGCGCACACGGCGAGAAATATGAAACTGTTTTTTGGAATTGGTTCAATGGCTGGCATACGCCCGCCGCGTTGAGCTGGGATATGCGCCCGATTTTGGCGCAAATTACTTGTCCAGCTCTAATTGTTCAGGGCCAAGAAGATGAACATGCCACCCCGCAGCATGCCATTGATATTGCCGAAAGCATCCCCGATGCTGAACTTTGGTTGGTGGAAGGCGCCAGGCACATGCTGCCACAGGAAAATGCGCCAGCGTTTAATAAGAAGGTAATTGAGTTTCTAAAACGTAAAATATAAGAAGATGCCTTACGCATCGCGTTTTACGCTTTCGGAGGTTCTATGTTCAACAAAGTACTCATTGCCAACCGCGGTGAAATCGCCGTCCGCATATTGCGGGCCTGTCGCGAGTTAGGTTTAGAGACAGTCGCTGTCTATTCGGAAGCCGACCGTCAGGCATTACATGTCCGTGTTGCCGACGAGGCCTATCTACTTGGCCCGGCCCCCTCGCGCCAGTCCTATTTACGAGGAGAAAAAATTATCGAAATCGCCAAAAAAAGCGGCGCGGGCGCCATTCACCCCGGGTATGGTTTTCTGGCTGAGCGTGCCGACTTTGCCCAGGCCGTGCTCGATGAAGGTTTGGCTTTCATTGGCCCCAAACCCTCGGCAATTGCCGCCATGGGCGACAAAGGCGTCGCCAGGGCGACGGTGTCCGCGGCAGGGGTTCCGGTAGTGCCCGGCACAGAAGGAGAAGGCTCACTAAGCGATGAAGAGTTGCTCCGTTTGGCGCCCGAAATCGGTTTTCCGCTGCTCATCAAAGCTACGGCTGGCGGCGGCGGCAAGGGGATGCGCGAAGTCCAGCATATCGATGAAATGCCCGTACTGCTGACCTCTGCCCGCAGAGAGGCGGAAGCCGCCTTTGGGGATGGTAACGTTTATTTGGAGAAACTCGTTGAAGGGGCGCGCCACATCGAAATTCAGATCTTGGCCGACACGCAGGGCAACGTCATCCACTTGGGGGAGCGCGAATGCTCCTTGCAGCGCCGCCATCAAAAGCTGCTCGAAGAATCGCCATCTCCTTTCATCGGTGACGATGAAGAACTGCGCCAACGTATGGGGGCGGTGGCCGTGCGGGCTGCGCAGGCGGTGGAATATGTAAACGCCGGGACAATTGAATTTTTGGTTGACCGCGACAAGAACTTTTATTTCCTGGAAATGAACACCCGTTTGCAAGTAGAGCATCCTATTACCGAAGCGGTCACCGGTGTAGACATTGTCAAAGAGCAGATCCGCATTGCCCGCGGACGCCCGCTGGGGTATACCCAAGAAGATATTCGTATGAATGGTTGGGCCATTGAATGCCGTGTCAATGCCGAAGATCCCTATAATAACTTTATGCCCTCCACCGGGCGCATCGCGCACTCACTGTTGCCCACCGGCCCCGGCGTGCGCGTGGATACGGGCGTATATCCCGGGTTCGAAATTTCGCCTTATTACGACTCATTGCTCTCGAAGTTGATTGTCTACGGTACCACACGCGCCGAAGCTATCTTACGTATGCGCCGCGCCCTCGAAGAATACAAAATTGTCGGCGTGCGCACCAATATCCCCTTCCATCAAAAACTGATGGATTCGCACCGTTTCATGGCCGGCCAATTTGATACGCAGTTTGTCGAAAAGCGATTCGATATCGAAACCTCCGGGCAGGCGCGTGACCTTATTCCTGAAATTGCGGCCATTTTCGCAACGCTGGTTGCGCACGAGAACACCGAACGCTCGACACACGTTATTCAACGCAATGAGCGTGACACAAGTAACTGGAAATGGGTCGGGCGCTGGGAGCGCCTCCACCGTTAAAAGAGGTGCAGCGATGAAATATATTACAACCGTTGATGAGCGTGAATTTACCGTAGAAATTCTGGATGAGCGTCATGTCATCGTGGATGGCGTGGCCTATACAGTGAATTTTGAGTCGGTTAGTGGGCAGCCGGTGTTTTCCCTGCTGGTAGATGGAAAATCCTACGAAGCTTACGTTTACGCGGACGATGGGGATTGGGAAGTACTCTTGCGGGGCACGTTGTATCCGGCAACGGTGGTCGATGAGCGCGAGCAGCGTCTGCGAGCGGCCTTTGGCAGCGGGCCCGCCCAGAGCGGCGAATTCTATCTTAAGGCGCCAATGCCTGGGCTGGTGGTGGATGTGCCTGTGGAAGATGGGCAAGCAGTCGAAGAGGGGGATGTGCTGTTGATTTTAGAGTCGATGAAAATGCAGAACGAACTCAAAGCTCCCCGTGATGGCACGGTCGCGCGCATTCGGGTTGAAATTGGCGATAGTGTTGAGCGTCGTCAGACATTGCTGAGTGTCGTCTCACAGTTTTCCTAAAGTCACGCCAGGGCAGGGATTTACCGCAGAGTGCGCGGGGTTTGCTAGGTTTTTCTCTGCGTTCTTCGCGCACTCTCTGCGGTTAAATGAGTTTTCTGTTTTGACTTTAAGAAAGCCCTGCGTGTCGTCTGATGTGAAGTTGCATCCAGATACTCCCCGTGATAGAATAATTTCGGCAGCTGTGATGCATTTGCCTTCGCAGTGGAATCTCTAAAAAGCAAGTGTGCGCAAGGACTGTAATCTGCGTATGCTTGTTTTTTGCTCAAAAATTTCGAAGCCAAGAAAATAATTTTGTGGAGGACTTCATGTCCGAAATGGTTGAAGTTGTCATCGATAGTATTCGCGTGAGCCTGTTAAATCAGCAGCGTATTGTCATTTTGCGCGAAGTGGATGAAGAACGTTATCTGGCGATTTGGATTGGTGTCTACGAAGCCGAACATCTTACCGTTGCCCTTCAGGATGTGGAAATGGCGCGCCCGTTGACCTATGATCTCTTCAATGATGTGATCAAGTCACTGAATGCTGAAATTACCCGCGTAGAAGTTGTTGCTCTGCGCGATGAAACCTTCTATGGCAATGTCGTTTTGAAAGTTAATGGAAAATCGCTAAATATCGACTCGCGCCCCTCCGATGCCATGAACCTGGCCGTTCGAACGGGAGTGCCAATTTATGTTTCGCGCGAAGTAATGGACAGCGCCGGCATTGTCCCCGAAGATGATGAAGTCGCCATCGACGACGATATAGATACCAAAGCACCGCCCGCCAAGCCAGATGAGCGTCTCTCGATATTCGAAGACTTTCTAGAACAGTTAGATGATGATGCCCCCGCTGAAGAGGGCAACGATTAACGGGTTTCCCGTTTCGATGAATCAAAATGGCAAAAAGGGGTGTGCGTGAGGGCAATTGCGCTCGCCCCCAAGCACACTCCTTTTTGTCACCTCAACACAAAAAAAACGATTCATGAGCAATCAACCCAATTTTGAGAACGAACCCACCGCAGGCCCCCAGGTTGTCCCGCACAGTCGTGAAGCCGAAGAAGCTGTCATTGGCTCGGTGCTCATCAACCCCGATGCCTACTACGATGTTGCCGAATTTCTGCAAGCGGATGATTTTTACATTCACCGTCATCGCTGGATTTGGGAAGCCTTAGCGCATTTGCAACAAAAGCGCTCACCGCTGGATTCGTTAACCGTTATCGAAGAGTTAGATCAACAAGGGCGATTGCTAGAGATCGGCGGTGCGGCCTACATTACTGCCCTCATCAACAGCGTGCCCTCTTCGCTCCACGCTATGGCTTATGGCCGCATTGTCGAAGAAACCGCCGTGCGCCGCCGCATGCTGGATGCCGCCAATAAGATTGCCAAGCTGGCCTATAATGAAGAAACCGGCCTGGACGCCGTTATGGGGGATGCCGAGAAAGCGGTCTTTGGCGTCAGCGAACGGCGGTTGACCCGTGATCTAGAACCGATCCGGCTGACGCTCAGTAAATACTACGATCATATTGGCGAATTGGCAGCGCGCGACGAAGAAATACGCGGCGTGCCCACCGGGTTTATAGACCTCGATAATCTGCTGGGCGGCCTGCAACCCTCCGACCTGTTAATTGTGGCCGGGCGCCCCGGTATGGGTAAAACCGGTTTCGCCCTATCCATTGCCAAGAACGCCGCTCTGACGCACAAAAAACATGTTGCTATCTTTTCGCTGGAAATGGCGAATGAACAACTGGTACAACGTTTGCTGGCGCAAGAAACAGCCATCGATTCGCAGCGCCTGCGCACGGGCAAATTGGCCGAAGACGAATGGCCGACCTTCACCCATGCTATTGAAGTCCTCAGCGGCACGCAAATTTTCCTTGATGACACCCCTGGGATCACGCCCTTGCAGTTGCGCACCAAGTGCCGCCGCCTGCATCTCGAATATCGCCTCGATCTGGTGATTGTGGATTATTTGCAGCTCATGTCCGGCGATACCCGCACCGAAAACCGCGTTCAGGAAGTCTCGTTTATTTCGCGGCAGTTGAAAATTCTCGCCCGCGAGTTGAACGTCCCGGTGCTGGCCGCCGCCCAGCTTTCGCGCGCCGTCGAGCAACGCGCCGATAAGCGCCCGGTGCTTTCCGACTTGCGCGAATCGGGTTCTTTGGAGCAGGATGCCGACATTGTCATGTTCATCTACCGCCCCGAAATGTACGAAGAAGACGAAGGCAAACGGAACCTGGCCGAGGTGATTGTTGCCAAACACCGTAACGGGCCTGTGGGCAGCGTGCAGTTGATCTTCCGCAAGAACTTAGCCAAATTCGAGAACGCCGCTACCCGCCCCATTGATCTGAAACAGGTGACCTGATGTCGTTTGACGGATTTCCTCCCGGTAGGGTGGCGTATACCCGCATTCCAGAGCCATTGTTCAGCGAGTTGTTGCCGCAAATTGATCATCTAGGCGAATTAAAGGTGACCCTGTACGCGCTGTGGAAATTGGCGCACATGGAAGGTGATCTCCGCTTTTTGCGGGAGGCGGACTTTTTGGCGGATGATCGTTTTACCTCCGGGCTGGCAGCCGAGCCTGAAGACATCGAATCAGCCCTGAGTGAGGCCCTGGGGCGCGCCGTCAAGCGGGGGACTCTCCTGAAGGTAGATGATCCTCGCGGCGAAGTCGATCCGCCACTCTATTTTGTCAATACACCTAAGGGCCGCGCCGCGGTGCAGGCTATTCAGCAGGGTGAGTGGCGGCCTCAACCAGGCGACTCGGCCTCGCCCGTATTGCGCCCCACACCGCCGAATATCTACCGGCTTTACGAGGAAAATATTGGCCCATTGACGCCGATGATTGCCGAAGCCCTACAAGATGCCGATGAGAGCTACCCGCTCTTTTGGATCGAAGAAGCCATTCAAATTGCCGTGAAAAACAACGCCCGCAATTGGCGCTATGTAGAAGCCGTTTTAGAGCGTTGGCAAAAAGAAGGACGCTATGAGCGAGAAGATCGACGAGATTCTGAAGAAGACCGCAAACGATATGTCGAAGGCAAATACGCCGACCTCATCGAATGAGCCGCCGCCCGATGCCGGGATGGCCGGTGACCCCGACTGCGAAATTTGCGGCGGGGCGGGGTATTTGCGGGCCGATCTTCCGGTAGGGCATCCTGAGTTTGGGCAGTTGCAAAATTGCCAGTGCCGTCAGGGGCAACTTAATCGCGGTCATCGCCAGCGATTGTATGCCCTGAGCAATTTGGAGCAGTTGGGGCATCTCAACTTTGAGAACTTCGAGCCGCGCGGTCGGATTGGCTTAGGCCCCTTACAAGCCGATTCGTTGGAGCGGGCTTTTAATCATGCCCAACAATTCGCCCGTACGCATCAGGGCTGGCTGCTGCTGCAAGGGCGCTATGGCTGCGGTAAAACGCACCTGGCGGCGGCTGTTGCTAATTTTGCTGTAGAAATGGGCATCCCCACATTGTTCATCACCGTGCCCGATTTGCTCGATTCGCTGCGCTTTGCCTACAACGATGCCGACTTCACCTTCGAACAGCGTTTCGAAGAGATCCGCCGCATTCGCCTGTTGGTGCTGGATGATTTCGGTACGCAGAATGCGACCGACTGGGCGCAGGAAAAACTCTTCCAAATTCTGAATTATCGTTATATTAACCAATTACCCACTGTTGTGACAACCAACCTGTCGCTGGTGGAAATTGAAGGGCGCATCCGCTCGCGCCTCGAAGACCCCGAACTGGTTACGCGGGTAATGATTATGGCAACCGACTACCGCCGCCCGGCGGATGACACCGGCCACCATGAACTTTCATCTTTGAATCTGTTGGGCGGGCGCACATTTGGTAGCTTTAGTCTGCGCAAAGGCGAGGGCTTGCAGCAGGATGAAATCCAGCGCCTGGAAAGAGCTTTTCAGGCTGCCCAGGCCTACGCCGAAGACCCGCAAGGCTGGCTAGTCTTCACCGGGCCGTATGGCAGCGGGAAGACGCATCTGGCGGCGGCGATTGCCAATTATCGCGCCGGCCTGGGATTCCCGCCGCTGTTTGTGGTTGTCCCCGATTTAATGGACCATTTGCGGGCGACCTTTACACCGGGGAGCAGCATTAGCTATGACCGCCGCTTTGAAGATGTTCGCACAACGCCCTTGCTGATTCTGGACGATTTGGGGACGCAGTCCATGTCGCCGTGGGTGCGCGAAAAACTCTACCAATTGTTTAACTATCGCTATAATGCCGGGTTGCCGACCGTGATTACAACCGCCGATACACTCGATGACCTCGACCCGCGCATCCGCAGCCGTATGGAAGACCGGCGGATGTGTACCATTTTTGGTATTATTGCACCTGCTTATCGCGGGGAAGTGCGCCGAAAATAACGCGAAAAATTACCCATAGATTGGCCCCAGGGGTGTGAGACAATTTAGAATAGAAATAGATGCGCGGAGTTTCCCGCGCATCTATTTTTTTGCCCCCTCGATTAATTTATATGAATAACATGATAAAAACCATATTGATCTTATCAAAGCGGCCTGATAGAATACGACCATCTTAGGTTAATTTACAGTTTTGAGGAGTATTTATGTTCCCCAGTTATTTATTGGCATTACGCGAAGGTCTCGAAGCGGCGTTGATTATTGGCATTGTCTTGGGTGTGCTTCGTAAGGTCAGGCGTGAAAATTTACAACCTGTTGTTTGGGCGGGTGTTGGCAGCGCGGTGTTGGTGAGTATTGCCTCAGCGCTTATTCTCTCGGCGCTTGGGGCGCGCTTTGAAGGCGCTGCTGAGGAGATCTTCGAGGGCATTACCATGTTCGTCGCTGCGGGCGTGCTGACCTGGATGATCTTTTGGATGCAGCGTCAGTCGCGAACGCTGCGCAGCGAGATCGAATCGGATGTGCGCAAGGCGGCGCTAACCCAGGGGGGCAAAGCGTTGTTCTTATTATCGTTTCTCGCGGTCGTGCGCGAGGGCGTTGAGCTGGCCTTGTTTCTAACCGCGGCAACTTTTACAACTTCTGCACAGCAAACCCTCACCGGCGCGGCCCTGGGCTTAGGGACATCGGCACTGTTGGGGTGGTCGTTTTTTGCCAGCACAGTGCGTTTGGATTTACGCCGTTTTTTCCAGGTGACGGGCGTATTATTAATTCTCTTTGCGGCTGGGCTGGTTGCCCACGGTATTCATGAATTCAACGAGGTCGGATGGATTCCAGGAATTGTTGAACCGGTTTGGGATGTCAATCATCTTCTTGATGAAAAATCCACCCTGGGTTTGGTCATGAAATCCCTGTTTGGGTATAACGGCAATCCATCCCTTTCGGAAATCGCCGGGTATCTAATCTACTTTCTAGCGTTAGGACTTGGTTTGCGCCGCAACAAAATGGCCGTGCCGGTTCAGCAAAAGGCATAATCGCGTACAACGGGTGGTTGTCTGCAGAAAAAAAGGGATGCGCCCAGGGTAATAACCCCGTCACGCATCCCTTTGGGTGTGCAAGCAGGTTGGGTTATGACGAATAGGTTGCACTCAATGCGTCGATTTTGGTCTTGAGAACGCCCAGCATCTCCTCAGCGAGCGCTTTGCGGGATGGATATAAATTATGCAATTCTTCGGGATCCGATAGGCTGTCAAATAACTCGATGTGTTCGGCGCTTCCCTCTAATTCTTTGTAGCCGAAATACCACTGCAGTTTATAGTTTCCGCGCACCAGCACGGCCGTAGCTTCGGAGATCTTGCCGTTTTGATCGACCTCTTGAACTTGAACATTGGTAAAGTCGCGTGGATCTTGCGGTGTTGCCGCCGCGAATGGAGGCAATACCTCCCCCTCGGCCCAGGTGGGAATCGCCTGCCCGGTAACCGATAACAAGGTCGGGAGCAGGTCAATGGCACTGCTTCTGTCCGTAATATCCACCCGCTCGGTTTGCCCAGGCGGAAAGATCATCAACGGAATGTGCGAGATGGGTTGGTAAAAAACCGGGGGCACATGCCCCATAATGCCCCTTTCGAACATCTCTCCGTGGTCCGATGTCAGCACCAGCCAGGTATTTTCCAGCAGTCCGCGTTGCTCTAAATGCTCATATAGTCGGGCAAACTCGGCATCCACATAGAGGATAAATTCATCATACCAGCGATGCCGGTCGATCATTCGGGGTTCTGGAACGCTTTGTTCGAAGAAGTGAATCGGCTTATTCGGTGGCAGGATGCCATCTCCGGCAAAATGGTCGTAATAATGGGAGTGGGTGAAATAGGGATCGTGAGGGGGCAAAAAGTGATAATATCCCAAGAAGGGTCTCGGAGCCGCCGACACCGCAGCCCCTAAGCCGTTAATGCCTTGTTCCAGGGTATAGTAGTTGTAACCTAATTGGTGATAATTGGGCACCCCGCGCGGGAATTGGGCGGTGACTTCGTCGTTTTGGCGGGATTTGAAATGCGCGTAAAGTTGGGAAAGATACAGTGTATACGCGTGGCCTTCATCCAGGGGTTTAAGGGCGCGCCGCCAACTGAGCGAGGCAACATCGGGGTCATGTTGGAATAGCACGAAATTAAAAGGGTCGGTTTCAAAGTAGTGCGCTTGCCAGGGTTGGTAATTTTCAATATCCGTCATAAACTGCCTGAGAAGAAGATCGGCAAGTGGATTATGAGAATAGGCCAGGCGATGGTGCTGGTTGAAAGCCCGGAAGATATTTTTCTGCACAACCTCAGGATCCATAATCGCATTGTGATGGAATACGCGATGCGTCCAGGGCAACGTCCCTGTTAAGAGCGAAGTCGTGCCGGGGACGGTGTAGTGGCCTCCGGCAAAATGGTTGTGATAGACAATGGCTTTTTCCGCTAACTTTTCCAGGTTGGGGGTGGTTTTGCGATGATAGCCGTAAAGAGATATTTGAGAAGCTGTCCAGGCATCGAATACCACGATCAAGACATTAGCATTCGTAGCGTCTACGGTTTCGGCATTTGGGGCGGCAAAATATTGGGGCATGGCATACCCCAGGGAGACCAGCCCGGCAAATTTTAGGAATTCACGCCGTGAAAGTGAAGATGTCATTTTTAAGAATTTCCTACAGATTTTTTGTGCCAAGTTCAGCGATCTTATGTTTGAGAATTTCCAACAACTCGCTGGCAGTCCCCTGCTGAGAAAGGTAAAGGTTCTCTAGCTCTTGTGGATCAACAGCCAGGTCATAGAGTTCAAGATACTCAGTTCCATTGAGTTGTTCATATCCGAAATGCCACATCAGTTTGTACTTGCCCTGGATGAGCATGGCTGTGGCCTTGGCGACGCTCCCATCGTCATGATACTTTTCGACTTGAACACTGGTGACCTCACGATCAGGGGGAGGGGGGATCTCCGCAAAGGGGGGCAGTACGACCCCCTCAGCCCATTCTGGAATTGCTTGTCCGGTGATGTGCAACAATGTGGGTAAAAGATCAATCGCTGCAGAGCGTTCATAAACGTCTCGGCGTTCACTTTGTCCTGGTGGGAAAATCATCAGCGGAATATGACTGATGGGTTGGTGAAAAACGGGCGCAATATGCCCCAGGATGCCGCGCTCGAACATTTCGCCGTGGTCCGATGTCAGCACCAGCCAGGTGTTTTCTAGGCTGCCGCTTTCTTCCAATATGCGATACAAGCGGGCGAATTCCGCATCGACATAAAGAATGAACTCATCGTACCAGCGGTGGCGCGTTTGCATACGATCTTCGGGAACCGTTTGTTCGAGAGGGTGAAGCGGCTTGGGAAGCGGGGTGAAGCCATCGTCGGCGAAAGCGTCGATAAATTCCAGCCGCGTATTATAGGGGTCGTGCGGCGGTAAGAAGTGAAAATACCCCAGGAAGGGCTGTGGAAAACTGCCGGTCAAACCGGCCAGCCAATCCAGCCCCTGTTCGAGGGTAAAGAAATTTAACCCCAGCCCATCGTAGTTTGGGATGCCGCGCGGGAATTGGGGCGCAATTTCGGCGACATTTTTGATTTTGAGCGATTCATAAATCTGCGAGAGATAGAGCGAGTAAGAATGCCCTTCTGCCAGGCGTTTCATGGCCCGCCGCCAGCCAATCAGGGCGACATCCTGGTCATCCTTAAACAAGAAATTAACGAGAGGGTCGCTTTCGAAGTACTGGCTTTGCCAGGGGTTGTAGTTATCAATGTCCTCAATAAATTGTTGCAATAGCGTGTTGGCGAGGGGATTGTGGGTATAAGAAATGCTGTGATGGTTTGCGAAGGCATTAAAAATATTGTGGTGTGCCCGTTCGCTGGCTACGGTTTCGCCATGTTTGAAAGCGCGGTGTGTCCAGGGTGTCGTTCCGGTGAGCAAAGATGCCGTGCCCGGCGTGGTGAAATGCCCTCCGGCGAAATGGTTATGGTAGACAATGGCTTTCTCGGCCAGGCGTTCGAGATTCGGTGTTGTGAAGCGGTTGTACCCGTACAGCGAGATATTCAACGCCGACCAAGCGTCGAAGACAATGATGAGTACATTTTGGCCGTCGGTATTTTCTTCCAAGGCCCCTGACCACAGGTATTGCGGCGCGGCATAGTTGAGCGAGACAAGCCCGGCAAGTTTTAAAAATTCACGGCGTGATAAGGATGATGTCATAGTTAGTTAAGCGTTTATAAATTTTCAACGAACTGCGTAAGCCCTAGCATTAGGAGGTCGGGTTTAATTTTTTCAGGCTGCGATTTAATTCGTTCAACATTTCAGTAGCGCGGGCGTTTTCGGTTGGGTGCAGGTTGTGGGTTTCTTCGGGATCATTGGCGGTATCGAAGAGTTCTATGAATTCGCCGGTTTCAAGTTGATCGTAACCAAAATACCACATGAGCTTATAGTCGCCGCGCACCAGCATTGCACTGGCAACGCTGGCGCGGCCATCGGGATCGCGCCCTTGAAGATGAACAGTAGAAAGATCGCGCGGTGGGTGGGGGGGCTTCACAAAGGGGGGCAACACGCGTCCCTTAGCCCATGCAGGGTGTTCCAGCCCGGCAATGTGCGCCAGTGTTGGTAGCAGGTCAATAGCGCTGGTTTGTTCGTAAATATCTACGCGCTGCTTTTGACCGGGTGGGAAGACGATCAGCGGCACGTTGATAATAGGACGGTGATAGACCGGCTGATTATGCGCCAGAATGCCGCGCTCAAACATCTCGCCGTGGTCCGAGGTCAAGATCACCCAGGTGTTATCGAGAACGCCACTGGCCTCAAGCTGGTTGTATAGCCTGGCGAACTGGTCATCCACATGCAGAATAAATTCATCATACCAGCGGCGCTGTTCGGTAATCTTGTGGATAGAGTGTCCGCCGCGTAGAATATGGCCATCTTTTTCGGGCGGGTGGAAGTTATCTGAGCGGAAGGTGTCGTAAAAATCGACGTGCGTATGATAGGGGTCGTGCGGCGGCAAAAAGTGAAAATAGCCCAAAAAGGGTTGTGGCGCAGCTTGCAAAAGACCCGCCACCCATGCGACAGTTTGCTCTAAGGTGAAGAAGGCCAATCCATCATAGTTGGGGATCCCTCGCGGATAGGCATCTGTCAACAATTCGACGCGCTTTTTTTTATAGTCCTCATAGAATTGTGAAAGGTAAAGAGAATAGGCGTAGCCCTCTTCAAGGCGTTTCATTGCCCGGTTCCAGCCAATGGCGGCCACATCGTAATCTTTCGCGAATACTGAGTTGATCAGCGGGTCATTTTCGAGGTATTGTTCTTCCCAGGGGGTGAAATCATCAATGTCGCGCATTAATTGATGCAGCAGTGTATTTGCCAGGGGATTGTGGGAATAGGCCAGACGGTGATAGGAATCGAAGGCGCGGAAAATATTGTGCTGGAGCAAGGCAGCTGGGAGGCTGCCGTTGAAACTGAAGGTTTGGTGTGTCCAGGGCGTGGTTCCGGTGAGCAGAGATGCCGTGCCAGGGGTAGTGAAGTGTGCCCCGGCATGGTGCTTGTGATAGACAATGGCTTTTTCGGCCAGGCGTTCGAGTTGGGGGGTTGTGCGGCGGCCATAGCCAAAAAGCGAAATATTGGCCGCCGACCAGGCATCGAAGACAACGATGACGACGTTTTGGCGATCTGTGCTTGCTTCGAATGTGTCGGGTTGTATATAGCGGGGGGTTGCGTAATTAAGCGAGAGAAGACCGGCCAGCTTCAGAAATTCACGGCGCGAGAGGGGCGCTGTCATAGGTTTTTACACATTGCGAATAATGACGACTACCAGGCCACCCAGGTCAAGCAACAAGTACAGCGTAGTCAGTAAGGAGAGCCGCTCGACAATGTTGATCGCGGCGTTGGTGAATTTCTCCGATACGGCGCTGAAATAGATCAGCAGCATCAGTGCCGGGGTTATGATAGCCAGCAGCGCGCCATAGATATACCACAGCGGGTGAGCGCGTTGAATGAGAAAAGTGAATAACCCGGCAGGTAATCCCCACTCCAGCATGAAGAAGAGTTGGTTAAAGATTTCGGCCAGGGCAACTATAAAGATCAGGCCGCTCAAGATGGTCAGGCGTTTTGCTTGGCTCCACTGGCGGGGCAGCAAGAAACTTAGCAGCAGGGCGATGACGAAAACAAACACGCTCTCTGCGAAGGCGGCCAGCAGGCCATATGCGCCTACGCCTATTGCATCCCAACTGTTGTTGCGTTCGGTGACCCAGGAATAATCTTGAAAGATCAATAGAATCGTCCAGACATGGGTGGGGAAGGCGGCCATCAAAAAGAGTTTCCACAGGTTGGATTTGTCGAGTTTGAGAATTTTCATAAAAAGAGAAAAATCACGGCGATATGGAGGCGTTTTCGATTGCTTTCACAGTAACTCGATAGCAGATCATGCCGCCGTGGTCGAAAACAAAATTAGATTTACAAGTACCCCAACCCCTTTAGGCGCTCTTCGAGGTCGGCTTGTTCTTCGGTGTTGAGGTCGGCACGCGGCGGGGCCGCACCGGCTTTAGGCGTCATGCCAATGGCAATATAAGGGAAGTCGCGGTACGAGGGTTGTGAGACACTTTTGAAATCTTGATTCGAGAAGAGCACGCCGGGGACGAGTTCAGAATCGATGCAGTGGTCGGCGCGCCAGTGGTCTCGATTTTCTTCAAGGCTGGACGATTTCCATTTGCCCAGACCTGTTTCGGCTGAGGCACGCAAGCCGCGGTTAAAGCCCAGTATCAGGTCGGGGGCTAGTTCGGCGTAAGGGCCGCTGTGCAGTTCACTGCTGCGTCTGGCGCTGTTAAAAATATGTTTACCATCGGGGGTTTGCCAGGATAACAGGTCGTGCTGCAATTTCTCCAGCAAGTCGCCAATTTGTGACGAGGCGACGCTGCCCTGACCTTCGCGTCCTTTCAGGTTGAGGTACAAGCTGTTCAGCCCGACGGCATAGGCCTGAGTTTTTGCCCAGTCTACATTTTCAAGCGAGCCGGTCGCGCCGGGCTTGGCAGCGAGGTATCCTTTTTCTTCGAGCCAGCGGTTGACGTGTACTTTCGTATTGAATTCGGCGAAGCCATGATCGGAGACGACCAGTAATTGCGGTTTGATGGGCATCTGATCGACCTGTTCGATAACTTCACCGGCCAGGCGGTCGAATTGGAGATACCATTCTTCGATATGGTCGGGGCGCTGTTGTTGGAGCATGTGCTGAACGCGGTCGAGAGTGTCAAAGACCACTGCCAGTACGCCTTCGCGATAGTTTGTCAGGTGATGCCGGAAAACGCGCTGGCGCGTTTCGAAAATATCGCTGCACAAGGCCAAAAATTGCTCGTCATTGAGCCAGTTTTCTTCGAGGGCGGTGGTGTCTTGCGGCCAGCCCAGTGAAAGATAGCCGCCAGAGATACTCCAGGCTTGTTTGACAAAGCCGCGCGGACCGGCGTAGCGCCACAGCGGGTGCAAAGGGTGAATTTGCAGCGGCAAGAAATAGAGGCGTGGTTCGGGCAGCCCCTGTACCAGAATGGCGCGGGTGATGGCGCTGACCGAGACCATGAACCCCATTTTGAATTTGACTTCCAGAATGGGACTCCACTGGCCGAGGGTCAGGTCGATGCGCTGCTTGCCGAGTGTCAGCTGGGCGTGGGTATCATCTTGAAAACGGAGTTCGAATGCGCTGTTCGCGCTTTGGGCGGAAGCGCCCTTTTTGCGTGCCGGCCCCGCTAAATTTCCAGAGAAGGTATCTGCTCCGTTCTTTTTGAGATTCTCCACCGGGATTTTCGCACCGTCATGTTGGGGCGTTTCCCCATAATAATATCCCACGCCGACCCCCAGCCGACCGTAGATGTCGGGTGTGCCCAGGCCGGGGATTTGTTGGATGGGGGAATCGAGACGCACGGGGAAGGTGGCCGGCCACCATAGCGAAGTTGCCGGGTAGCCTTGCTGGGCGGCTTCGTCGAAGAGGGTGTGGCTTTCGTGAGGGCGGGCAAACTCGGTGCCCAGGCGCGTTTGGCGGGTGGGCAGCAGCGAGACGAACATGCTGTAATTAGCCGGGTTGCGATGCACGAAATCGAACATGCCGTGACCGGCGGGGTCTAGCCCGGTGGCGATGCTTGTCCAGGAGACTTCGCTTTGTGGCGGCGCTGAGACAGAGAATTTCGAATAGTGGTGTTGTTCAGCAAACTTCGTTAAATGAGGCAGTTTCCCCTGTGCGCTGAGGGTTTCGAATATGTGAGGGTCAAAGGCATCCAGGCCGAGAATGATGGTATTCATAAGGTGATATTGCCACGGAAGTACAGGGTTTTCTCTGTACTTCTTTTAATTCTCTTCGTTTGTGTTTTGCGGGGTTTCGTTGCGCTCACGCACACTGCGGGCGATGCGACGGAAGAACATTTTGATTTTACCGGAGAAGAATAAGATCACTCCGGAAAGGGCTGCAAAGGCGACGGCCAAAATTTGGAACAACATGCCGCCGGTGCTGGGATCAATATACATATGTCAAACTCCTTGAAATTGCAAGATGGCCACTATTTTACCGTAAAAGACCCCCCAGACTATTGAAAACTTGGAAGGTCTTTTGCTTACTTTTGGGATTCGAAGTCAGCAGAGCGCGGGATGCGTTATTTCGTGACCGTTATGGAGTTTTGCTTGGTGTTATTGGTCTCGTCACTTTCATCAATTACGCTGCCCGCATCCGCTAGAAGTTTGTATTGGAATGTGCCTGCCGAGTCGTAACATGCACAAGAATAGCTCACTTCTGTGCTGCTTTTGGCAGGTATTGAGCCGACATTGATCGGGTAAGAAGTACTCTGTGAAGCGTCGGGCCACCACTCCAGCAAGGATGCTCCGGCGTCTACATCGCCGGCGTTTTCAACGGTGATCTTGATGGTGAAATTGGCGTCTTTTTGGGGAGAAGGGTCAAAGGCGACGCTGCTAATTCTCAGATCGGGTTTTCCAGTTGCCGCCCCGGGGGTGGGGGTTGGGCCGGTTGGGGTTACGGTAGGTGTGGCCGTTACCGTAGAGGTTGTGTTTCCGGTGACCTGAATCTGCACATAGAACGATTGAGCAAAGCCAGTCCCCGCCGCATTTTGTATTTGCCAGTAGCCCGTGTAGCTGCCTGCGGTGGCTGGGGCGGTCAGAGCTACCGAAATATCCACCGATGATCCAGGTAGGACTTCGGCAGTCAGTAATTGCGGGCTGGTGCCACCCATCTGCGTGCCGCTCAAGAACGACACCGCATAACTGGCATTCCACGTGCAAGAGCCATTGTTTTTGATGCGCCAGGTTTTGGTGAAAGTTGCACCGGGGGCGATGGCAGTGCCATCTGGAATCGTAACGTCGCTGACAAAAACCGCGTTGTCGCAGGTATTTGCCCCGCCGCCGGGGTTGGCGGCTGAGCCTTGCGTAGGGCTGCTGGTGGCGGTTGCCGTAGCAGTGGGCGTTTCGGTCATTGTCGCTGTTGCCGTGGCTGTTGCCGTAAAGGTGGCTGTGGCGGGAGGTGTTAGCGAGAGATTGGCCGATACCGTTTCTGCAACTGCGGTGAGTATTTTCTCAGCAGATAAGGTTTCTTGTTGGTCACCATTCTGTTCGCACCCTGTCAATAGCACCAAAATGGCAATGCTTATCATGATGATGATTTTCTTTCTATTCATCAGAATATCCTCGATTGGTTGAGATTATTTTTGCGGTGAAGCCGCCTTGTGTGTTTTTTCCACAATTGCTTTTAATTGTACCCCAGATCATCTAAATGATACTTTAGATTTTCTCGGAACCGAAAATCCCTTTGCGCCTCAAAATTGCCGGGGCGTGTTGGTATAATCTTTTTAGGACTTACACAGTTCGATGAAAGATATTCCGAGAATAGGGGTTTTCCTGCGCAAGGAGGTAACTCCTACTTGTATAGATTTGAGGAAGGGTGCTGTCCAATGCGCAATCATTTAGTGTTTCTTTTTTTGATAATGATGGTGTTGCCAGGCTTGGCGTGTAATTTTCCGGTGAGAGTTTCACATTCACCGCCTGAAGTAGAAGAGCAGGTTTTGCCGGATGATGAAATATTGGACGGGCCTTCAGTGATCATTCCTGCGACAGAAGAATATCCACCCACACCAACGCCCTCGGCGGACAATGCGGCTCCAATCTCGCAGCAAACCGATGTAACGATGTGCGATACATCGGATAGCAAGGTAGTGTTGTTGATTGAGCCGGCGCTTGCCGAGCGCGTCCGTTCGGGGTTGGATCAATTCAAAGCCGATTTGTGCGCGGAGGGCATTTCTGTCATCGAGTATCTTTCAGATTTTCAAACGCCCCCAGCTGTGCGTGCTTATTTGGCTGATCTTTATAGCGCAACGGGTGGACAATTGGCTGGCGCTATCTTGATTGGCGATTTGCCTTACGCCCATCAAACCTTTATGACGACATCAGGGGCAGATGCGCCCCCCGAACCTGAAGAAGTGGTCAGTTTTCAATACTACAGCGATCTGGACGGCATCTTCGAGACGACGGCTGATTACGTATCTCCGGGCGGGTTTGAGTACTCCTACAATGTTCACGAAGGCGAAGTCGATTGGGAAATATGGATAGGCGTGTTGCCGGTTTATCGAGGCGATTTTGACGCGACGGTTCAGGCTATTGAGCAGTATTTGGTCAAAAATCATGCCTACCGTGTCGGGGATTACTCAATACCACGCGCTTTTCTCGAAGTGAGTGAGCATTTCACGGCGGAAACAATGGCAGAGCATGACCAGATAGTGGGATGGCTGACCGATGGAGATTATTCCTGGAAACCGTTTAGCACTGCACCTAATGCATCTTTCTATTTTGATAGCGCTGCCACCAGTTTGTCCACTTCCCAGGGGTACCAAGATATGTCGGCAGGGGTGGCCGATTTTTCAGTGTTAAGCGCGCATGGTTGGTGGGGGGCGCATGGGCAGATCGACATCGATTGGGTGGAGAATCATCCTGTCAGAACAGTGTTCTTCTGGAGCAATGGCTGCGCGGTCGGAAATCTGGATTTCGATGTGAACTTCCTCTCTACGGTACTCTACAGCCCCACCAGCATGGTGTTGGTTGCCAAAGGTACGACAAATAATTCGGGCGGTATGGGCACTAACCAAAACGGATTCTTTGGGCATAATGTTGCCGCTGCCATGACTCAGGGACATAGCTTTGGCGATGCGGTGCTTTCGCATGTTAATGTGCCATTGATTTTGCCCTGGTCTGAAGAGCGAGAGTTGCACTTTGCAACCTCTGTGACATTAGGTGATCCAACCCTGAAGTTGAGATTGGAAGCCTCCACCAGCCAAACGCCGTTTCAACCGGTTGTACCGCCAACAGCTACGCTATCTGCTGCGACATCGGAGTATATTGAACAACCGGCTTATTCTGGCGATTGCTCGCAAAGGCCAGCAAATAGTGTCTGCCTGAGTTTTAGTGACGGCTACCTTTGGCTGGTATACGACAGTGTTGCAGGGAGCCGCGATGGTGGCGTGTGGAATGGCAAACCGATTGAGGTCATTGAAGGTTTCAAGTCAGATTACTACCACGTACTGTGGACATCTCTGGTGAAAGAAGATCCAAAATAAAGGCCAGATAGATGATTTGCCCCTGAAGGGTTCTAAAAAATAGTACAATCTAAAGATGCGAATTGTTTCTTTGAAGGAGGACAATGAGTGGACGTACAACTCCAAAAGCGAATTGACCTGGCGGCGCAGAGCATTTTAGATAATGAAAAATTAACAGCCGATTTGGATGATGCAACTGCTCAGGTTTTGTTAGATTGGGGCATTTCTTGTGTAAACGCTATTGTGCGCCGTACATCGGGGATGAACGACCTACAAGCAGAAGATGCCATGTACCCCCAGATGCGCGCCCTGCGCCGCTTGATGCGCTATGTTAATAAATTGATTGCCCGCTTCGAAATCTTGGGTGAAGCTGGGCAGATCGAAGAATTACGGGATATTGTTGAGCAAGCTGCCACCATTTATGGGCACAGTTACACGCCTCCCGATTTTCCCCAGCAACAGCAAACATTATCTGAAATCGGCGGTCTTCTAGCGGATCAGCCGGGCATGGTGAGGTCCCTGCGCCGTCTGATTGAGAATAAGAAGATCATGTAGAAACTCAATTTGAAAGCGATTGGGCAGTCAAGATAGTTTCGGATGGGATGAGAATCATCAGCCGTAAAAACCTTTTATTGTTTGAACCCCCCAACAGGTATTGAGGAGCAATCGATGGCGAAGAAAAAAGCAAATAGTAGTTTCCAAATATTTATGATCATTGTGGTTATTTTGTTGGGGGTCTTGTATGTGATGACCGGTGTTGACCCACTGGGGTTGTTCACGGAGGCAGAAGCCATCCCGGTTGAAACAGCGCTAGTCATCGATCCGGAGATCAGCGACCCGGCTGACCCTGTGGACCTCAGTAATCGTTGGTGGCAGGTCTATTTCACCGACCCGGCGACGCTCAATAATCCAGATGACCTGGCAGGATCTATTCCCGAAAAACTAATTACCTTTATAGATGGCGCCCAACAGAGCATTGATATCGCCGCGTTTGAGTTCAATTTGACCCCGGTGGCCGAAGCCCTGATTGCCGCGCACGAACGCGGCGTAAAGATCCGCTGGGTAACAGACGACGAACACGGTATCGAAGCCGATGAAGAAGACGATCATGGTCAATTTGCCATGCTCGAAGATGCCGGCATCGCAATCAAGGACGATCAACGCAGCGCCTTGATGCACAACAAGTTTTGGATATTCGACGGACAGATTGTGTGGACAGGCTCAACAAATATCACCCAGAACGGCAACTTCCGCAACAACAACAATGTGATTGTGCTGCAGTCTACGCGGATCGCGGCAATTTACCAGCGCGAGTTCGATGAGATGTGGGCCGGAGAATTCGGGCCGCGGTCAACATCCACATTGAATCAACAAGCTGCCACCGTCAACGAAACGCCCCTTCAAATCTTGTTTGCTGCCGAAGACGAGGTTATGGCGCAGCTTGTGCCCATTATTACCGAAGCGCAGCATAGCATTCGCTTTATGGCGTTCTCATTTACCCACAATGATCTTGGAGCGGCTGTTCTGGCGCGTGCTGAAGACGGTGTGGATGTTAAAGGCATTTTCGAAACTCGGGGCAGTGAAACAGAATATAGTGAACTCCCCGCACTCTATTGTGCGGGCGTGCCCGTTATGCAAGATGGTAATCCGGGCACTTTTCATCACAAAGTAATTGTCATTGACGACGAGATCGTAATTACCGGTTCGTTGAACTTCTCGAACAATGCCGACGAAAGTAACGACGAAAATGTCGTTATTCTGGCAAACACCGAAATCGCCGCCCAATATTTGGCTGAGTTTGAGCGCCGATGGGCCGAAGCCGAAGCTCCCGACGCGGCGGATATAGCCTGCCCCTAGTTGAAGCTGTCGGCATCCAGGGTGAAAATCCGTAAGGATACGGATACAAAAATCCTGGGCAGTCGCGTATACTGACTATTGGCGTAATTTTTTCTCATTGTGTCAATGGCGATGCACTTAGAAAATAATGAACCTTAAAACAAGGATGTGTGGGAAATACCCCCCGCATCCTTGTTTAGCATTTTTTCATTAGAATAAGCGACAAGTGGAGGCAAAAAATGAACCCCTGGATGATCTTTTTCATAGGCGTACTCGTGGGCTGGCTGCTCGAATGGATCATAGACTGGATCTACTGGCGGCGCAAATCCCACCCCCGGGGCGCGGTCGCATCGGATCCTCAGCCGTCTGACGAACTGGCCGCCGCCCGTCAAGAAATTGCCGAACTCAAAGCGCAGTTGGAAAACTGTGGCGAAATTCGCATCGACCCCCTGGAAAAAATTAAGGGGATCGGCCCGGTGATCAAGCGCAAGCTCAATGAAGGCGGCGTTTTTTCATTTGCTCAACTGGCTGCCCTCACCCCGCAGCGTCTCGAAGAAATTGTTGGTGACGAGATCCGTCGTTTGGCGGATGAGGAAGAACTCATCGAACAAGCTAAGAAACTGGCTGACTTGGGTAAGGAGTAATCAGCATGGAAGCGAAACGCCGCTTTATTCCTTATGATATTTTCAAGCTGATTGTCGCGATTCTGCTGTTGCTGGCGATCATCGCTCTGTGGCTGACTCTCCCAAAGGGAGAGGTTGCTGCTCCCGAACCGATTCCCGCTGAGACTGCCGAAGTAGCCGTAGTCGAGAGCGAAGTGGTTCCCGAACCTACCGAAGCCCCGCCGCCTACCCCGCATCCTGAACCCACCCAGGAAGAGCCGCCCGCCCCCGCTGTGGAATTGCCGCCCTTACCCCAGCCCAGCAATGGTCTCAGTTATGATGCTGAGAATGCACGGGTCGTCACCGATGACGGCACCCCGCGATACCAACTAAATGATGACGGAACAGATTGGGTTCCGATCATTCCCGATGCGATGGTTGCCATGCAACTCTCATCAACCGGTGAGTACCAATGGGCTTTGACCGGCGAAGAGGATGCCCCCACATACTATTGGGATTTTGATACCCACGCTTGGGCCGCGGTGGAGCAACCGATAGACGAACCCGTTGAAGAAGCAACTCCAGTTGTTGCAGTGGCCGAATGTCCAGATGCGCTGCCCTCTCGCATAACACCGGGCGGTCAGGTGCAGGTGTTGTCGAATCTCAATTTTCGCGCATCGCCAGACATCTACGAAGATAACTGGTTGGCAACCCTGTTGCCAGGAACCCAGCTTGCTACATTGGGCGAAACAGCCTGCACCGAGTATGACTTTGGATCTTATCTATGGTGGAAGGTTGAACGAGAAGATGGCTCCGTTGGTTGGAGTGCGGAAGGGACAGCCACAGGAACGAATTATTTCCTGGAACCGGTTGAGACTCCATAGTACCTTTAACGACTCAATGATCTGGATAAACTCGAAAAAAGATCAGACTCAATCTCCCGCGCGTGCAACTCTCGCGGGAGATTTTTATATGTGTAGTGACCACGGTTTTCTTAAACTTGCGCCGGGGCAGGGATTTACCGCGGAGAGCGCAGAATGCGCGGAGTTTTCTGTTTTGACTTTAAGAAGGCCCAGGTGACAAACGTCAATTGACGCCAAATTTCCAGGAATGTATAATCCTCATAATAAAGTGAATAGCCACCTTCGGGGCAGGGTGCAATTCCCGACCGGCGGTAAAAGCCCGCGAGCGCGTTTATGCGCATGATCCGGTGGAAATCCGGGGCCGACGGTATAGTCCGGATGGTAGAAGGTAGCGCAAGCCAACCCAAAGTTGGAGTTGGATGTTGACATATGCCCCGAAAACATTTGTTTTCGGGATTTGTGTTAAGACCTGGTTAGGTCTGCGCTCTGTGCCCCGATTTTTATCGGGGCTTTTTTTATGGATGTAGAATGCGTTCGCAGCGAATTCTCTTTTTGTTGATATCTGTGTTGGGGTTGTTGTTGGCCTGGCAGCTTGTTATTGTTTGGGCTGATCTACCTGCGTTTATGCTGCCTTCACCGAGGGCCGTAGCCGAACGTTTTTGGAAAGTTCTCAAAGATGGTAGTTTGTTCCTGCATTTGGGTACAACACTGCTCGAGGTTTTGTTAGGATTGCTTTTGGGGCTGGTATCGGCAACAATGACGGGATATTTGTTAGCGAAATCGCGCCTGATCGAACGGCTGTTGGCTCCGTATATTGTTGCCAGTCAATCGGTGCCCATGGTGGCTGTTGCCCCTCTGTTGATTATTTGGCTTGGCCCAGGTCTTTTTTCTAAAGTGCTTATTGCCGCGCTGATTGTCTTTTTCCCCGTTTTGGTGAATACGGTTGTGGGGGTGCGCGCCGTTCCCGAAGACCTGCACGCCCTGATGCGCTCGTTGCAAGCCACTCGGTGGCAAACATTGCGCATGTTAGAGATCCCCGCAGCGTTGCCTGTGTTTTTAGGCGGACTGCGTGTGGGGGCTACCCTGGCGGTGATCGGCGCAGTGGTGGGCGAGTTTGTCGGCGCAGATCGCGGCCTGGGCTTTCTCATCAATGTCGGACGCGGCATGTACGATACGGCTTTGGTGTTCGTGGCCGTGTTCGTGTTGATAGGGATGGCCTTGACGTTATATGGTATTGTGATTGGTTTGGAAGCGCGCTTGTTGAAGTGGCAGCGGCGCGCGGAAGATTGATCCCCCACATGGCAGGATCAGCTTCTTTGAGCTGGTGCACCCATGAGTGCGCGCGCACATCCGGCTATTTTTTTGTTCTAGGAAAGGAAAAATCATATGTCTCGTTCCTTATTTGTCATCCTGTTATTTGCTTTTGTGTTCTCTGCCTGTCAGGCCGAGGCACCTCCGGTTGCACCTACCGATGAGCTAGTACACATCCGCTTGCCGATGGGGTATATCCCCAATGTACAGTACACGCCGTTTTACGTGGCTGTTGAGCTGGGTTTCTACGAAAAAGCGGGGATTGAGATCGAATTCGATTACAGTTTTGAAACCGATGGGGTTGCTCTGGTGGGGGCAGATGAATTGCAGTTTGCGGTGGTATCTGGTGAGCAAGTGTTGATGGCGCGTGAGCAGGGGCTGCCGGTGGTGTATGCGATGGCCTGGTATGGTGATTACCCGGTAGGTGTTGTTGCCAAGTCCGAGCACGGCATTACCGAACCGGCGGATTTAGCGGGCAAGCGCGTTGGGTTGCCTGGAACCTTTGGAGCCAGTTATATTGGCCTGCGGGCGCTGTTAGATGCGGGCGGGTTAAAAGAAAGCGATATCACCCTGGACTCAATTGGATTCAACCAGGTTGAAGCGCTGGCCGCCGATCAAGAAGATGCCGTAGTCATTTATGTTACCAATGAACCCATCCAGTTGCAGGCACAAGGATATGATGTGGATGTCCTGGCCGTGGCCGATTATTTACAACTGGTATCGAATGGTTTGCTGACCAATGAAACCACTATTCAAGAGAATCCTGAGTTGGTGCGCGGCATGGTGCAAGCTACCCTTAGTGGTATTCGCTATACCATCGCCCACTCTGAAGATGCTTTTGAGATCAGTAAAAAATATGTCGAGGGTTTGGCAGACGCCGACATTCATGTCCAGATGGATGTTTTGCGAGCTTCTATTGCGCTTTATCAGCAGGAATCCCTGGGTTATTCGGACATGGAAGCCTGGGAGAATATGCAGGCGGTTTTGCTGGATATGGAGCTGCTAACCGAACCGCAAGATCTGACGGCTGCATTCACGAATGAATTCATTGAAGAGTGATCCAATTTTGTCGGTCCATGAATTGAGCGCCGTGTTCTCGGATGGAAACGGCGACTTGCAGGCGTTGGACGATATTAGTTTTGAGATTGGGCGGCAGGAATTATTATGTGTGCTTGGCCCCTCGGGGTGTGGCAAAAGTACGTTGTTGCGCATTCTGGGGGGCTTGCTGCCGCCGACGCACGGGCAGGTGTTTTTTCGCGGTGAACCACTCACCGGGCCGCGGCGCGGGGTGGGGTTTGTTTTCCAAAACTCAAATTTGATGCCCTGGCGCACAGTTTTTGAGAATATCGCCTTGCCCCTTGAAGTGCAAAATGTGCCTCAGGATCAAACTCGAACCCAGGTGCAGGAATTGATCGATCTGGTGGGATTGGTGGGATTTGAAGATTGGCTGCCGCGTGATTTATCGGGAGGAATGGCTCAACGAGTAGCCATAGCTCGGGCTTTGGTGCATGATCCCGATGTGTTGCTACTCGACGAACCATTTGGTGCGTTGGATGCGTTGACGCGTGAACAAATGGGAGATGAATTGCTGAAGATTGCTCGTGGCGAATGGATGCAGCGCAAGACGATGGTAATGGTCACGCATGCCATTGCCGAGGCCATATTTCTGGCTGACCGCGTGATTGTCCTCAGTCCCCGTCCAGGCCAGATCCGCATGGATGTTCAGGTAGATTTGCCGCGCCCGCGACAGCAAAGTTTGCGCTACACTGCGAAATTTGGCGAGTTAGCTCAACATCTGCGCGCGGCCATTGGATAGAGGCAATTGGGTGATTCATTCGAATTGCAGCTCTCGTGGTATCATACTCGCCTACAATAAATTCAATCTAGGAGTTACGCACTTGCGCAGGAAAATTCCGATCATAGGAGTTCGAAGCATCCCACACACCCCTGTGATCGAATATCTTTCAACGAACTGTGTAAGCCCTAAACTTTACAATTAGCGAGGTTCGGTATGTTTAAACGATTCTTGGTATTCGCTTTTCTTATTTCTTTATTACTTCCTGTGGGTGTACAGGCACAAGGAAATGCGGTGCGTTTATCGTTCTTACAGGTGGACCTATGGCCCGAATATGATGCCCCAGAAATGTTAGTTATCATGCGAGCGCAACTTGCTGCGGATGTTCCCCTTCCGGCAGATCTGGTATTCCGTATCCCCGCGGCCGTAGGTCAGCCCAATGCAGTAGCTGTCCGTCAGCCCGATGGCGCATTACTGAACGCCATGTATGAAATTCAGACAGACGATCAATGGGTATATGTCAATATTACCGCTACAGCGCCGGAAGTTCAATTAGAGTACTATGATCCGCAATTAGAGAAAGATGGCGCTGATCGCCACTATGAGTATTCATGGATGAGCGATTACGATGTTGAATCGATGCTTGTCTTAGTGCAGCAGCCCGTGGGGGCTAGGCAGATGAGCGTTGAGCCTGATCTGGGCGAATTTCAATTGGGTTCGGATGGCTTGCAGTACTATATTATGGAGATTGGCGCGCCAGCTGCTGGGGATGTTGTCAATGTCAATATCGACTATCAAAAGGACAGCGACACGCTGAGTTTTGAAAGTTTCCAGGTGCAGCCCAGTGAGCCGATTGCCGATGACTCTCAAGGGCGCTCTGAATTTGATCTGATGAGTTTGCTGCCCTGGTTATTGGGGGGATTAGGCTTGTTGTTAGTCGTTGGGGGTATCGTTTGGTACTGGCAGTCTGGACGGGAAGCGCCCCAACCTAGAAAAACATCGCGCAGCCGAAAACCAGGAGCTGGCATAGCGGCCAACTCGGTAGATGACACCTATTGCCATCAGTGCGGTAAACGCGCATCTGGGGGAGACCGTTTTTGCCGGGCATGTGGAACTCGGTTGCGTTTACATTAAAGAGCCGGCCTGAACCGCATCGCTGTTGCGATTTGCCCCCCGTTTCAGGGGAGGAGAATTGATGCAAAAACAGGGTGAACTTGTAGCAAGTTTGGCTGCGACTCGCCCTGTTTTTGTTAATTTACTCCCTTTCTTGCGGGGCGAAAAGGATGGGGAAACAAAAAATGCACCGAAGATAAGATTCAGGGCGACGCATGTTTTTTTGAAAAATATATTGTAAAATGGCCTGAGTTAGTCTAGTTATGGCATAATAGTGTCGGGTGCGTTGCTCACTCACGAAAATGAAAACCCTGAGAGATAGGGATGTCTAGGGTTCGCCCCTGTATCCCCGTTTTCTGTCATCCCTCAACGAGGTGCGCAGGTCTTGAGAATTTTAGGTTTTTGAAATAGGAATTACGCAGTCCGATGAAAAATATTCTGAAAATAGAGGGGTGTGTGGGGCATGAAGTGCCCCACACACCCCTCTATTTTCGGGCTTCCCCTGCGTAAGTGCGTAACTTCTATGAAACATATTTTATGAGAATAAGTGATTTTTTCTCCGATCTGAGAGAACAATTTGGAGCATTTCGAACGAGTTTGCGGGCTAGAGTTGCCTTGGGACTATCTCTGCCTGTTTTTGTGGCCCTTATTGTGCTATCGATGGCTCATTACTGGCGCGAATATGAATTGATTCAAGAGCAAACTCGATTGACGGCAGTCAACCTGGGCGATGTCTTATATTCTAGTCTTGCACATACAATGTTGATAAAGGACGATGACCATCTGGCCAGGGTTTTGTCGGATATAAGCCGCTTAGAAAATGTTGACCGTGTGCAAATTATCGGTGCGAGTGGATGGAACATTGGCTCTGCCGATCTTTCAGGGCAATTTGATCTTCTGGATGAAGAGTGTCAGGCTTGCCATCAATACCCTGCCGGGCAGCGCCCGCGCACAGTTGAATTTGGCAAAACATCAAAATTGTTGCGCGTATCAACACCCATTGATAATCGACCCGAATGCTTCGATTGTCATGATGCGGCCAATGTACACCTGGGCGTGTTGCTGATAGATGTGCCGATGGGGGAATTCCAGGCGCACTTATTAGAGGATTTACAAATCGACCTGTTGATTTCAGCTCTGGCAACTTTCTTGGTGGCTTTGGGCGTAAATTGGTTGGTGAATCGCCTTATTGTTAGCCGCATCGAAACTTTGCAAAAACCGATGGTGGCGTTTGCTGCTGGCGATCATAGCGCTCGCATTCAAAAACGATCTACTATCAACGACGAGATCTGTGAGTTAGCCAGCACATTTAATGAGATGGCTGATCGCATTGAGCAGCATACGCTTGATCAAGAAGAGCGCACTAAAGTTCGTCAGCGGGCTATTGTAGAAGAGCGCGAGCGGATTGCCCGTGAACTCCACGATGGTATCTCACAGGTGCTTGGGTATGTCAATACCAAGGCAATGGCCGTGCGCATGTTACTACAAAAGGAGCGCTGGACAGATGCCGATCAACAACTGTTACAATTAGAAGAAGCCGCCCGCGGCTTATTTATGGATGTGCGCGAAGCCATATTAGGGTTGCGTATGTCGGGGCGAGTTGATGCAGATTTAGCGTTGACGATTCGAGATTATGTTGAGCGCTTCAATCAGTTAAGTGATTTTCACGTCCAACTGGATTTGTCAAAACCTGGGGAACTTAAGCTTGACCCTGAAACGGTACTCCAACTTTTAAGGATTGTGCAAGAAGCGCTGACCAATGCCCGAAAATATTCACTGGCTAGCGTCATTGAGGTTAGATTGCATTTTAACCAAGACGCACTACAATTAGAAGTCCGCGATAATGGCATTGGTTTCAATCCCGAAGCGATGATGGCAAAAGAGAATGGCAGGTTTGGTTTGAGAACCATGCAAGAGCGCGCTGAGGAGATTGGCGCCAATATTGATATTCAATCACAGCCGGGAGTGGGGACGCAGGTAATTGTAAATTTAATGGTTGGTAGAAAACAGGAGACAGGCGATGCGAGTGATCGTAGCCGATGACCATTCACTATTCCGTGATGGGATCATCAGCCTTTTAGAAGCAGCCGACTATCAGGTTGTCGCCCAGGTTGGGGATGGGGAAGCCGCGCTCGATGCAGTGCGTCAATATAAGCCGGATATGGCTCTGCTTGATATTACCATGCCAAAGATGGATGGCTTAGAAGCCTTACAGCATATTAAGGCCGAATTTCCAGACGTGTATGTTGTCATGCTGACTGTATCAGACAATGACAGAGATTTATTCAGCGCTATTGAGAGTGGAGCGGATGGTTTTTTGTTGAAGGATCTCAATGCGCAAGATTTTCTAGAAATCCTCAATGGTGTTGAGCATGGCGATGCCGCCATCACGCGCAAAACAGCCGCTCGCCTGATGAGCCGCTTTCAGCAGCTTTCGCAAGATGAGCCTGAATTACTTTCCGGTCGCGAGATTGATGTGCTCAAATTGATGGGGGAAGGCTTGTCAAATAGGGCGATTGCCCAACACCTTTTTATCAGTGAGAATACGGTCAAATATCATGTGCGTAATATCTTGCAGAAGTTGGGCGCGCAAAACCGCACCGAGGCCGTTACCTATGCCATGCGCAAGGGCTTGCTGCCGTCTGCCGATGAATAACCGGCAGGGGCATGATTTTCGTATAAATATCCGGGTGTCGTATGTACTTGGTTTCGTATTCTCATACGATTTTGTTGGCTTACTCACCTGTTGTTAATCTCATTGTGACAAAATATGCAGTTAGAAGTGACCCTTACAGGCCCTCATCAAGGGCTTTTCTGTCAGAACAATTTTTATTTGTGTTAGGATTTACGCAGTTCGTTGAAAATTTATCCAAAAATAGGGGCGCTTCGCGCCTCTATTTTTGGGGCTTCCCTCTCACAAGCGCGTAACTCCTATGTGTATTACAGGAGCAGATGATGACTGAAAATACCAACCTTACCCAGCCGCGATCCCAAAGCAAAATGAAATTCCTTTTGGGTGGTGCATTAATTGTTGCGGCAGTGATTTACCTGATCGCCTCTTCTACACAGGCCAGTGCGCAATATTTCCTGACCATTGATGAAGTTGTCGCCAAAGGCGCTGAAGTATCCGAGCGTGATTTGCGAATATCCGGTGCGGTTATTGGCGAGAGTATTGCATATGACCGCGAGAATTTGATTTTGACATTTGATGTGGCCCATGTTCCTGGCGACAACGATGAACTGGATGCCGAAGGCGGCTTGGCTGCTGCCCTGCATGCCGCTGTCACCGATCCATCGCGCTCAACCATTACGGTCATGTATGAAGGCCCAATCCCCGACTTGCTGCAAAACGAAGCGCAGGCGATTATGACCGGACGACTGGGCGATGATGGCGTTTTCCATGCGGATGAGTTGCTGCTCAAATGCCCAACGAAATACGAAGAAGCCGTTCCCGAACAAGCCAACAATCCTTAAGCCGTTTACTGGATTTAACGGAGCATCTATGATTACAAACCTCGGTTTTGGCGCATTAGTCATTACGTTTATTGTTTCGCTCTACGGGATATTTGCCGCGCTGTATGGGCTTCGTCAGGAAAAACCCGCCTGGGTAGATAGCGCCCGTAATGCCATGCTGCTGACCTTCCCCTTGCTCACCCTTTCGGCGTTGAGCATTATCTATTTATTGGCGACCAACCACTTTGAGGTTGAATACGTTGCCAGTGTCACCAGCCGCAGCATGCCCATGTATCTGAAAGTTACCGCGTTGTGGGGTGGGCAGGCCGGTTCATTGGTGTTTTGGTCGTGGTTGATGGCGGCATTTGCATCGGCAGTAACCTTGCGAAAATGGGACCGTGACCGTGAATTCTTACCCTGGGTGATTGTGGTCTCGCTGGTGACTTTGGCCTTTTTCTTGGCGCTGAACATCTTTATCGAAAATCCATACACCCGTTTGTGGGCATTGCCTTCGGGGCAGGTTACCGAGGCCATGTTCCCCCCCGCGGACGCGCGTCTCTATTTTCCGCCTGATGGTCAGGGGCTGAACCCTCTCTTGCGCCACCCTGGGATGATTATCCACCCCCCCATGCTGTATCTGGGGTTTGTGTCTTTCGTAATCCCCTACGCTTTTGCTATGGCGGCGCTGATTACCGGCCGTACCGACGACCGCTGGATACGCCTGACCCGCCGCTGGACGCTGTGGGCCTGGATGTTCCTCTCCTTAGGGTTGGTGCTGGGTGGACGGTGGGCCTATGATGTGTTGGGCTGGGGGGGCTACTGGGGCTGGGATCCGGTGGAAATTGCCGCCTTTATGCCCTGGCTGACCGGAACGGCCTTTTTGCACTCGGTGATGATCCAAGAGAAGCGCGGCATGCTCAAACAGTGGAATATGGTGCTGATCATTCTCACCTATTCGCTGGTTATCTTTGGGACATTCCTCACCCGCTCTGGGGTGCTTTCGTCGGTCCACGCTTTTGCACAGAGCGCCATCGGGCCGTTGTTTTTCGCCTTCATCGGTCTGACATTCATGGCATCGCTGGGATTGTTGATGCAGCGCTGGAATGATCTCAAATCGCAAGCTGAAATGACCTCCATGCTTTCGCGCGAGGCGCTCTTTTTATTGAACAATTTATTATTCCTTGGCATTTTAGTAGTCTGTTTTTGGGGCGTAATCTTCCCGTTGATCTCGGAATTGGTTACCGGCCAAAAAGTAACCGTCGGCCCGCCCTTTTATGAGCGCGCCAACGGCCCGCTGATGGCTGGCCTGCTCCTGCTGATGGCGATAGCCCCGCTCTCGGCCTGGGGGCGCTCCACCTACAAAACTCTGGGGCGCGCCCTATGGAAACCGGCCGTCGCTGCGGTGGTTGTATTAGTAGCTGCAATTGTATCGGGTGTTACCAATATCTTTGCTCTGATTGGCATCTTCCTGGCCTCGTTGGTGATTGCGGTGACCCTCTACGAGTATGGGCGCGGCATCCTGGCTCGGCGTAAGCGTCACGACACAAATTTACTGTCCGCCTTCCAAAAACTAATGCAGCGTGATCCGCGTCGTTATGGCGGCTACATTGTCCACATCAGTATGGCAATGTTAGCGATTGGTATCGTGGGCATCGAAATGTTTCAGACCGAAACCCAGGGGACGCTCAGTTTGGGCGAATCGATTTCCCTGGGGAAATACAGCATGGTCTATGATGAGTTAGCCGTATTCGATGCCTCCGATGGCCGCAATGTGGCTCGTGCCGTTGTGAGTGTTTATAAAGATGGGCAGCCGGTGGGTGAGTTATACCCCCGCCGCGATTTCTTCTACGACTCCCAGCAGCCCATGACTATCCCTGGTGTACGCAGCACCCTGATGGATGATTTCTATGTTCTGCTGGTAGACTGGGAGGAGATCAGCACCAACAGCGCCACGTTCAAGGTTTATCATAACCCATTGGTTCAGTGGATGTGGCTGGGGTCTTGGGTGTTTATTGTCGGTACGCTGGTGGCAGCCTGGCCGCAAAAAGAGCGTTCGTTGGCTGCCAAGCGCACCCATCAGAAAATAGCCGCTGCTGATTAATGCAATGGATTGAATGTTGAAGGTTTACAAGTGAAAAATTGTAAACCTTCAAACCAAAAACTATGAATAAACATACATCACTTGCCCTTATACTCATCGTCTTTGCAATTCTTATCACTCCACTGACCGCCCTCGCTCAGGACGCCAACCCAGACCCCCCTACCGATGACGAAGTCAACGCGATTGCTCGGGAGTTGTTTTGCCCGGTCTGCGAAAATGTCCCCTTGGATGTGTGCGGTACGCAAGCCTGCGCGCAATGGCGCGATTTAATTCGCGAGAAACTTAGCCAGGGCTGGAGTGAGGATGAGATCAAGCAATATTTTGTCGATCAATATGGCGCACGCGTACTCTCCGAGCCACCCCGTCAGGGCTTGAACTGGCTGGTTTACATTGTTCCTCCGGCGGCCTTTTTGCTGGGAGTTTTTGTCTTGTTCAAGGGCATTCAAAGTTGGCGGCGCACCGAGCCAGATGAACTCCTGGATCTCGATGAAAAGATTGAAGACGAGTATACTGCCCGGCTGGAAGAAGAGTTAAAGCGCAATCAGTAACCGGTGAGGTTGACCGAAACCTGAAATGCGCACCAGAACCCTGAATACCGAATACGGAGTTATTCATGAGTGAAGAGAAAATCGTAACGCCCGATACTGAACTCCCTCAGCCAGCTAGCGGCCCAAAATGGGGGCGGATACTGGCCTGGGGTGGCTTGATCGTTTTGATGGTGGTCTTAGCGTTTGGGCTAAAACGCACCCAAGAAGGGCCGGTAGGGCCGGGCCAGGCAGCTCCCGAATTTGTTTTGACCACGTTCGAGGGCCAAGAGATTAATTCGACAGACTTGAAGGGCAAAGTGATTGTGCTCAATTTCTGGGCCTCCTGGTGCAAACCCTGCGAACAAGAAGCCGCCGACCTCGAAGCGGCCTGGCTTTATTATCAGTCGCGCGGCGATGTGGTCTTCTTGGGGGTTGACTATGTCGATACCGAACCCGAAGCCCTGGGTTACCTGACGAAATTCAACATTAGCTATCCTAATGGGCCAGATCTGGGAACCCGTATTTCACAGGCTTATCGTATTCGCGGCGTCCCTGAAACCTATATCATCAATCAAGAAGGGGTACTCACCCACACGCAGATTGGCCCCTTCACCGCATTACCTCAAATTAAGGCGGTCATTGATCCCTTGCTCGATCAATAGCCGTTTCATTGAATTTCTAAACAACAATTATGGACATTGGCTCAATTTTCCTCATCCTTGCAGTGATACTGCTCACAGGCTTATACATTGCGCGCCCATTTTTTGAGCGCCGCACCTCAATAGATGCACACCATGAACATGAGCTTTCGATGCTGCTGGCCGAACGAGACCGTGTTATCAATGCGCTTTCCGAGTTAGACTTCGATCATGCCCTAAATAAAATTCCTGAAGAAGATTACCCATTGCGGCGGCGGCAACTGGTTCAGCAGGGCGCCGAAACCTTACGTCAGCTAGATGAACTGCAAGGCGTTTTTGCAAGCGACGATACCGCTACTGGGCAGCTTGAGTCGGCGCTTGATTTGCCCGCCCACCCCGACGATGCTCTCGAAGCGCGCATTGCCGCCCGACGCCGGGCACGCGAAGAGAAATCGGGTGGATTTTGTCCGCAGTGTGGTGGGGCGGTTGTGCAATCCGACCGCTTTTGCCCCAAGTGCGGAGCGCAACTTTCGTAAGCGCATTGTGTGTTTTTTATCGCGCTCCCCGATTCTACTCGCTGAAGATTAGATTAGGACTTACGCAGTCCGTTGAAAATTTACCGAAAAATAGGGGGGTGCGAAGCGCCCCACACCCCCCCTATTTTTCGGGCTTTCCTCTCGCAAGTGCGTAACTCCTATAGATATTAAATATTGGATTATTGACCATGCGAAATCGCTTTCCCTTCATCGCCTATTTACTCATCCTGTTCGCTGTGATACTCACCGGTTGCGGTGCGCTCTCCGAAGATGTCACCCCCCCACCCGGGTATCAACCCCCGGTGCAGCAATCCACCCCCACGGCCGAGTCGGCCGTGTTCCCTATGCTTTCTCCAGATCCCGCTAAGGGTGCAGCCATCTACATTGAGAACTGTGCGCCCTGTCATGGTGATACCGGCTTGGGCGATGGCCCCGATGCTGCCCAATTGCCGAACCCCGTTGCCCCTATTGGCAGCGAGAGTCTGGCTCGCCAGGCCACCCCAGAAGACTGGTATCTAATGGTCGCCAACGGCTACCTGGAGCGCTATATGCCGCCCTTCAAAAGCCTTTCGGTGCCTGAACGTTGGAATGTGATAGCCTACGCTTTTTCGCTAAGCATGCCCTCCGAACAGCTTGAACTGGGCGCTGAACTCTATGGCGAGAACTGTGCGCAATGTCATGGCGAGAGCGGGCGCGGCGATGGCCCCGAAAGCGACTCGCTGGCTGATTCACCAATTGATTTTACCGATCAGGCTTTTATGGGGACGCGCTCTGCCAATGATTTGTTTGCGGCTATTGATTCTGCACATAAAGAGATGCCCGAGTTTTCTGCATTATCAGAAGACGAACATTGGGCGCTGACATACCATTTGCGCACTTTGACATTTGATAACCCCACGGTGGACAATGCTCAAGCAGAAGGCACTGCAGAAACAAAAACCACAGAGGCGGCTGTTCCTGAAGAGGCTCCTGCCTCCACACAGGAGGCTGCCGAAACACCATCTTTGGGGATTGGCACCATTGGCGTGAGTGTGGTAAACCCCTCGGGGGGTGAAATTCCATTAGATGCAGATGTCACCCTGTACGGGTATGAGAATATGCAAGAAGCCTCATCTCAGACGATGCCATTGCCAGAAGGCGGCGTAGCATTCTTTGAGAATATCCCCATGAGCGATGGGCTGATCTACCTGGCGACTGTGGACCACGATCAGGTTACCTATGGCTCTGGTCTGGCGCAGGTAGCCAACGACACCATTGAAACCATCCTTGAGATTGTGGTGTATGATACAACCACCGAGGTCTCGAACCTGGTGATCGACCGCTTGCATATTTTCTTCGAGTTTACCGGCGACGGCACTTTGCAGGTCGTTGAGTTGATATTATTGTCCAACCCCTCGGATGTAACCGTGCGCGCCGCCAATGGGGATGAACCGGCCATCATCTTCGAACTTCCTGAGGGCGCCACTAATCTGACCGCCCAAGAGAGCATGCGCCTGCGGTATGCACCCGTCGAAGGTGGGTTGGGCGTGGGCAGTGTGCGGCCATCTATGGAGCCATATGAGATCACCTTTGCCTTCGAGATGCCTTATGATAAAGAAAAACTAGATCTTGCGCTGCCTATTCCGCTGGATACACAGGCGGCTCTAATAATTGCGCCTGAAGACGGCGTCAAAGTGCGCAGTGCTCAACTCGAAAACACCGGCGCGCGCGATTTGCAAGGAATGGCTTTTAGCACGTACACAGCCGAATCGTTAAGCGCAGGCGACACGCTCAGTTTCTCGCTGTCGGGTTCTCCCAACACCGGCACCGATTGGCTGGCGGGCGATCAGACCAGTTCAAGTACCAGCCTGATTATTGGGTTGGGCGCCTTTGGCCTGACATTGGTCGGCGTGGGCTTTTATATTTGGAATCGCGACCGATATACCAATGACGATTGGGATGAAGACGACCTCGATGATAACTCCGACCTGTCTGCTGCCGAAACGCAAGAAGATCTTATGGATGCAATCATCGCCCTGGACGATCTCTATAAGGCTGGCGAATTACCAGAAGATGCTCACCGTAAACGCCGGGCCGAATTGAAAGCCCGTTTGCAAGAGATGATCGAGCGTTAAGCTCCTGAATAAACGACTGTAATGATTATCGTCAAAAAACTCATCAAACGATTTGGCCCAAAAACCGTATTGCGCGGGCTGGATTTTGAAGTGCAAGCCGGGGAGTTTGTTGCTTTGCTTGGGCCGAATGGCGCGGGAAAAACCACCTTCTTGCGTATTCTGGCTTCGCTTTCGCGTCCCTTAATGGGCGACGTGCAAATTGCCGGGTATCGCCTCCCCGATCAGGCCGCGGCAGTGCGCCGCCGCCTAGGTGTGGTTTCACATTTGCCCTTGCTCTATGGAGATTTGACTGCGGAAGAAAACTTACGTTTTTATGGACGCATGTACGCGGTTGATGACCTGCCGAGGCGCATTGAGGAAGTCTTGCAAATGGTGGGGCTATACCCTCGTCGCCGGGATCTGGTGCGCACCTTCTCGCGCGGCATGCAGCAACGCCTTGCAATTGGCCGGGCTGTCTTGCACAACCCAGAAGTGATGCTCTTCGATGAACCCCACACCGGTTTAGATCAAGAAGCCTGCAATATGCTCGATGGCGTTTTGCGCGAAGTGGCGGCCAAAGGGCGCACAGTGGTGATGACATCGCACGATTTGTCGCGCACAGCCGACCTGGCCTCGCGCTTTGATATTCTTTCTCAAGGGAAAGTAGTCGCGTCTGCAGGGCGAAACGAAGTCGCCCCGAACGATTTACTGGCATTCTACCGAGGCGCGCTTAGGGGTTGAAAGTTCAACCCTGTGAAATAGATATGAAAAATCTTCGAAATTTTCTCCGGGCGTTGACTGCCGTTGTCCGCAAAGATTTAGCCGCTGAGTGGCGCAGCCGGGAACTTCTCACGGCAATGCTGGTATTCGCTTTGTTAGTGATCTTGATTTTTAATTTCGCCCTGGAGTTGGATGCCAGCGCTAGAGCCAGTGTTACCTCTGGCGTTTTATGGGTGACCTTTGCCTTTGCGGGAACATTGGGACTCAACCGGTCGATGGCTACCGAGAAAGACCGCGGCTGCCTGGATGGTTTGTTGCTCGCTCCGGTGGATCGCAGCGCGATTTATTTTGGTAAAGCTATTGGCAATCTGGTGTTTATGTTTGTCGTTGAGTTGATTGTCTTACCAGTTTACAGTGTGCTATACAACATCAACCTCTTTCATCCGGGCTTGTTGTTGGTGGTGTTGCTAGGCTCTATTGGGTATGTAGCCGTAGGGACACTGCTCTCAACCATGGCAGTGCAGGCCCGCACCCGCGATATTCTGCTGCCAATTTTGCTCTTCCCATTGGTTGTGCCGGTGCTGATCGCTGCGGTCAAAGCCAGTGGCGGTTTTCTGCAGGGTTTTGCCTGGGCCGAAATTCAAGCCTGGATTAATTTGCTCATAGTGTACGATGTGATCTTTATCGCTGTCGCATTTATGTTTTTTGATTATGTCGTTGAGGAGTAGAGAGTCTCAAGTCGCAAGTTGCCAGCCCAAACTCGCCGTTTCTGGCTCGATGCCTGCCGACGGGACATAGGACTTGCGACTGATAACCGCAACTTAAAGGAGTTTCTTTATGGAATCAAAACCTAAATTTTTATCTATCCTCGATACCCTGACGGCCATGTTCTTTGTTGTGGCTGTGCTGTTAGTGTTTGTCTACGCCCCCATGGAGCGCACGATGGGCCAGGTGCAGAAAGTTTTCTACTTCCACGTTGCAACAGCCTGGGTAGGAATGCTGGGCTTTCTGGTAGCTGCGGTCGTCGGTGTGCTTTATCTCATTAAGGGTGAGCGCAAATATGATATTGCTGGCCTTGCAGCCATCGAAATCAGTCTCGTCTTCTTCTTTATTGCCATCATCATGGGGTCGATCTGGGCACGGCCAATTTGGAATACCTGGTGGACGTGGGATCCTCGCCTGACAACGGCGACAATTGTCGAGTTGATTTATGCGGCCTACATGATGCTGCGTCAGGGTATTGAAGACCCAGACCGCAGAGCGCGCTTTGGGGCGGTCTATGCTGTGTTGGGGTTCCTCAGCGTTCCCCTGACCTTCATTTCCATTCGTTTGCTGCGCACCATTCACCCGGTTGTGGTGGGGAACAGTGACCCCGGAGCCGAGGGCAGCTTCAGCATGACCGGCCCGATGAAAACAGCTTTTTTCTTCAGCTTGTTTACCTTCTCGGTACTCTTTGTCGATTTATTCTGGCATCGGGTTCGTATGGGCAAGCTGGCGGCCAAAGTTGAAGAACTGCGCCTGAAGATTTCTGCCTGAAGACTGTTATTCAGTGACCGTCTTATGTTGATCAAGATAGGAGTTTGAAAATGTTATTACAGCAAACCACACCTGATACTTTTAATTATATGATTGCCGGGTACGCTGTTTTGGCCGTTGTGCTGGGTGTATACCTGATGAGTTTTGTGGTGCGATTTCGCAACCTGAAAAAAGATCTGCAATTGCTTGAAGAGATAGATCAATAAATCATTCGATGGCGCACTGAAATATTGGCGAAAGACTGTCACTGTGGGTGGTGAAAGCGCAAAGCTACCCCCTTTGAGTTCGCAATGACAGCCCTCTGAAGTACGCTCCAGAGTCTTCAAAAACTGGGTACCCATGCAATCCGGCATACCCAGTTTTGTTTTCCTGCAATTTATGCGGAAAAAGCCAGAGTACCGCGCCGCTTGCAGCGGGGTTCTTCATCATGGTAAGATGAGTGAATTACCTGGCAGTTGCGCACTTACGCAGGAATATCTTTCATCAAACTGCATAAGCTCTGTCACTACTCTTTGCAGCAATGGTTTCTGGAGGCAAGCTATGAAAAAAGTGCTTTCGATCAGCGTGGGATCATCCTCACGCGATCATACGACACAGTGTGAGTTCTTAGGGCAGCCGGTCGAACTTTCGCGGCAAGGGATGAATGGGAATCTCAAGAAAGCAGTCGAGATGTATCGATCCTACGACGGAAAAGTGGATGCTTTTGGAGTGGGCGGTCTGGAATTCTATCTGGCAGTTGGGGCGCGGCGCTATCCTTTCCGCGAGGTGAAGCAGATTCATGATGCGGTGAAAATTAGCAAAATTGGCGACGGCAACGGCGTTAAGGGATTGTTAGTGCAGCGTGCCCTGGCTGCTTTAGAGCGTTATCTCAATGCCGAAGGAAAGACACTGTGTGGCATGAAGGCCATGAAAACCAATGCCGTCGATCGCTATGCCATGGCCGAAGCCCTGGTCAGCGCGGGGTGTGAAACCACCTTTTGCGATTTCCTGTTCTCACTGGGATTGCCCATTCCTATTCGCAGTTTGGCAGGTGTCCGGGTTGTGGCGGCGATGCTGCTCCCGGTGATTACGCAAATGCCCTTTAAGTGGTTCTATCCCCTGGGCTCCGCTCAAGATCACCCCCCAGAGCCAAAGTGGACCCGCTATTATGATGACGCCGACATTCTCGCCGGAGATTTTGTTTCCATCCGGGCGCATATGCCGGATGACCTCAGCGGGAAAATCGTCATTACCAATACCACCACCGCCCGCAATGTCGAGGAATTGCGCCAGCGCAATTTGCACATTTTAGTAACGACTACGCCGCGCTTCGAAGGGCGTAGTTTTGGCACCAATGTTATGGAAGCAACCTTGCTTGCCCTGATAGACAAGCCCCAATCAGATGTCACCGAAGCCGACTTTCTAGATCTGATCGAGCGTATTCCCCTGGAACCTAACATCGAAGTATTAAATTAGAGGCACAATGAGTATCCGCGACATCCAACTCCCCCGTGATATCATTCCCCTGGGCCAATTAATTGCCTCCAGTTTTCATTACCCAGAAAACGAACACTGGAGTGTGCAAACCGACGAAAAGGAATACATCCTTGAGACTGTCGGCAACTTACACCGCATTTGGCCCTTGATCCGCATGGCGGGCTTCTTCTCATCGGCGGTGCGCGACCTGCTGCGCGGCTGTGTCTGGGAAGAAGATGGCGCTATCGTTGGCGTCACGATGGTGCAGCGTCATGGCGTCACCCATACTTGGATTGTGGGGACCGTGGCCGTTTTGCCTGAATATCGCCGCCGGGGGATTGCCCGCAAGCTGGTTGAAAGGGGCCTTGAAATCATCCGTGATGCAGGCGGAAAAACGGCCTGGCTAAGCGTCATTGATGGTAACCTGCCCGCGCACACACTGTACGCGCGATTGGGGTTCGAAACCTATAGCGGCCAAATTGAATTCGAAGCTTTCCCAGATGAGCCGACACTCATGCCGCAATTGCCCATAGGTTATTTTCAGTCTGATCTTCGTAAATTCGATTGGCAGCCGCGCTTCGAACTCGAAAAGCGCCTGGTGCCAGCAAATATGCACACCTATGAGCCGGTGGAAGCGGGACGCTTCCGCCAGCCGCTGATGATCCGCTTGTTATATCCCCTGTTGATGTTTGCCCAAGGGGTTCGCGAAGAGAACTTTCTCATTCGTTCTGCGGCAGATGGACAGATAATTGGGCGCGGCGAGTACTCGATCCCGCTGCGCGAGAAAGGCTTCAATGCCCTATGGGCGCGCCTGGATCCTGCCCATGCCGCATTGGCCCCCTATCTGGTGCGGTATCTGCTGCACCGGGTTACTTCTGTGGCTTCTGGCCGCCGGGTAGAGATGTCTGTGCCAGTGTGGATGGATGCCGTTGCTGCCGCGGCCCTTGAGTCCGGGTTCGAACGCAGAAAAGCCTACCACCGCATGGGGATTGCGTTATAGCGATGCGCCGATTGATAATCCTATTCTTCTGGGCTTATACGACCCTCACAATCTATCTCTATGCCCGTTTATTTCTGGGCTGGCCCTATCAATTGTGGACATTTTTCCTGCATCCTGTCTTGGCGTTGGCTTTCTCCTTTTTCTACGCCGTTCACCGGGATGGAAAAAGGCGTGCATTTGTGCTGCTTGCATTGTCCGTTGTGCTAACGCTGCTTGCCGAAAGCGTGGGGGTAGCGACCGGTTGGATTTTTGGTAACTATCACTACACCAGCTCCCTGGGGAGACTGTTTTTAGGCCTGGTTCCCTATGTGATCCCGATGGTGTGGTTTTACATGATGTACCCGGCCTACGTGATGGCCGATTGGATTCTGCCCCGAGGCTGGGATGAGCGCTGGCGAATATTGGGGCTGGCAGCCGTGACCGGTGGGATCATGCTCTCCTGGGATTTGGTGCTCGACCCGGTGATGGTGCAGCGCGGCCATTGGGTGTGGGATCAGGCCGGGGACTATTTTGGAATTCCCCTGCAAAATTTCTGGGGTTGGTGGCTGACTACTTTTATCACCATGCTAATCTACCTTAAAATCAGCAGCCGCATCCCACAAGTAGATGCGGCTGGATTAAACGATCGCTGGGCGATCTGGGGCTACGCCGTTATGGGGTTCGGGACTGTGTTGAGCGCTGTCCACGCCGGGTTATTTGCCCCGGCAGCAATTGGCGCAGTTGCCATGCTGTTTTGGGTGCTGTGGGCTTTCTGTGCGGTCAGCCCCGCCAGGCCGCCACAACCATAGCCAGCCAGCCCATCACGAAGAACACACCGCCAATCGGGGTGACCATCCCCAGGCTGATGCCCTTGAAAGTCAGATCGCCTTTGAGGACAAGGTAATACAAACTGCCCGAAAACAGAAGAATCCCCAATACGAAAAACCAACCCGCCGCTCGGAAGGTGTTCGTGCGGTTCCACCACTGCGTGACCGCCCAGGCAATGAACATCAGCGCCAGGGCATGATACATCTGATAACGGACGGCTTTCTCCCAGGTTGCCAATCGTTCGGGGGTGACCAGTTCTTTCAATCCATGCGCGCCAAACGCGCCTGCTGCTACAGCTAATCCGGCGAAGACAGAGCCAATGACGAAGAAATAGCGTTCCATAGTATCTCCTTATTTCTTTTTCTTCTTCTTTTTCTTGGGTTTTGTTTGGGGCTTCGACTTGCGTTTGCCTTTGTTGGGTTGCTTATTGCTTTCAGCCAGATAGCGATAATAGTGAAAACTTGCCAAAAATAAACTGCCGCCAATGCCTAGATACATAGCCCCCAAATAGGGTTTGGGGATCCATGAAGATGTGCGCAAGAAAATCCCCAATGCGATCATGAAGGCCACCAGCGGATAGCTGCTCCAACTCTGAAAAGCGAAGATGCAAACGCGTTCTTGGGTATACTGGTTAATCCGATAAATGTTGCGGTTGGCAAGAAGTGAGAAACCAAAGGTGTAGATCAGCATCGCCAAGATGAAACCCGCCGATGACATGGCGATGATTGTGTTTCGCTCAGACAATGCCAGCCAACCATAGGCCAGCCAACACAGCCACAACCCGACAGCCGACCACATTGCTCCGGCGGTGAGATAGAGCCATTTCTTAGGCGCAGCTGGCTTCATGTTCTTGATCAAAATGTAAGCCTCCTTGGATATTGGGACAACTTAAAAACGCACAGGACTTACGCACCACTATTTTCGGAATATTCCTGTGCAAGTGCGTAACTCCTGACTCTGTGAAGTTTGTTTTTGGTGCAACGCACTTTTTTTAGTCATTTATAGGCTGCACTCGATGTGCCAAGTGCATCGCACCTTTGCTAAGTTCTAGCTTTACGATGCGCTAGACTGAGAGTTTCGATCGTTGATTGAAATCAGTAGATGAGATTCCGCTCGTCTGGCGTTAACGATTACCCCCAACCCCAGCAGCACCAACCCCCACCCCAGCCCGGTCAGCGTCAGGTGGAAGGCGTCGCCGTAGTTGACGCCGTTGATGGTGTGAGTCCCGGCCATCAGGTATGGCATGGTAAAGCACAGCCCGCCGACGATAATAGCCGCCGCGCCGCCCGCCTGATGGGTTTCCTTTTTCTTCGCTTTGGTGAAATCCACCTTCTCCCATACGCCGGGGATCTTGAAGATCAAGAAGATGCTTAGAGTCAGCATGGTGGCATAGACCACGCCATCCACCGGCATGGAACTGCCGCGCAGGGCGCGCGAGGCGATCATGTGGATGACACCAACGACGGTTGCCCCGATCATGGAGATCATGCTGTAGCGATAGGCGTTCTCGCGCCCCTTGATAACCAGAATTACACCCCGCACCATCATCATACCAAAGGCAAATGTGATAATGACAAAAAGAAGGTACAGCCATTGGAATTGAGCAATCGCGGCGAATTTGGGGCCATAGCCCACAGGGTTAAGCGCGACGCAAGTTGTGCCCGCTCCACCTGCCAGGTTAAAAAGCGCCGAAATACTCAAAAACAAAATGCCGATGAAACGTAGAAATTTGCCCATGCTGAAGCCTCCTAAAGAAAGGTCTACTCTTGATCCCAGGGATTTCCACAATGCCTGGAGTTTGATGAATTATGCGAACATAAATCCGGCTACGAATGCCGCTGTTGTAAGTAATAGCAGACCGGGGAAAACAGCCAGAATGGTTTCCCTTGAAAGAATGGGCCTGCCCGTCTTGAGAAACGAGAGCAGCAGACCGCCGATGCCGATCAGCCCCCCACCAATGCCCACCCAGGCAAAGCCGCCGGGTGTAGTTCCGCCTAACGCCAGGGCAATGGGCAGGAAGAATATTGTCAACCCCGCAATACCGTGTACGACCGCCAATACGACGACGGCCAGTTTCTTGGGGCCGACAAAGCGACTGACGATGATTGCGAAAGTGCCGAGGACGATGAATATTCCATAGGGGATAAGTATCTCATCGAGGTATTCGGAGACCAACCCCAGGGCCAGGCTGGCCGGGATCAACGTTGAGGCGATGGCGACTAAAGGGGAATCGAGAATTTCGAAGCCCAGGATCAGCATCAACAGCGATGCAACAATCAGGATACCAAAGGCCATTGTGTAGCAGGCAATTGCCATCGTCTCCAGCCCGTCAATCCCCCGAACAACCTGGTAAGATGCCAATAGAGCAGTGAGTAGCAAGAGTATGCGGTGAATGGGTTTCATAGGACATCGGTTGAAGGTTTTGGGTTGACATCAACTGTAGCTTTCAGTATTCAGTTTGTAACCGTTAAAGAACATCGAGAACAATCATAATCATCGCGCCTAGCATGAATAGGGAAGCATATTTGAACAGCCCGAAGTTGATCCGCTCGGAGGGGCGCACAGACATGGTAATAGCTAATCCGAGCAGCCCAAGTGTGAGTACGCCCATGAGCCGCAGGTAGCCCCAGGCCATGCCAATGCCCACCGACGCGGCGATCATGGCTATGGCTGCCAGCACGCTGGAAATGGCAATGGTCAGGCGGGTAAATTGGAAGCCGTATGTTGATGGGAAGGTGGGAATGGCGGCTGCTTTGTAATCATCGAAGTAGCGCATAGAGAAGGTCAGTGTGTGGGTGGGGATCCAGAATAAAATTGCCCCGGCAAGGGCGAGACCGACCCAATCGATTGTGCCTAAGCCCAGGGCGCGGCCCGCCAGCACGGGCATAGCCCCCGAAATGCCACCCCAGACGATGCTCCAGCAGGTGCGGCGTTTGAGCCAAAAGGTGTAGATGACCACATCGAAAAACAGCCCGGCGAAGACGATCAGCCCGTACAGCCAGTCTACTGCCAGCGCCCAGCCGACGCCTAGCGCCGAGATTGCCAGCCCGAAGATCAACGCTTCGCGCGGTGTGGTTTTGCCGGTGGGCAGCGGACGCATGCAGGTGCGATCCATTTTGGCGTCGATGTCGCGGTCGTACCACATATTTAGCACGGTCGAGCCACTGATCGAAAGGAACAGGCTTCCGGCTACGCCCAGTATTGTCCACAGGTTGAAGACCGGGCAACGGGCGCTCATGTATCCGGCCAGGCCGGTGATTAACAGTAGAAAGGTTTGCAGGGATTTTATAAGGGGCCAGTATTTGGATTTGAGATTAGATATTAGAGATGGGGGATTATACATGTTGAAAGTTTACCAGAAAGTTGGAATAGTGGTGGTGGGGTATCAGGTGTCAGGGATCAGGTAACGAGAAAGTACCTGATCCCTGATACCCTGATACCTAATCCTGCGCGCAGCGGAAACCCAGTGCAGGGCTGTAGTGTTGAGGCCCGGCGGAGTTGTTCTTCCAGACCCGTAGGTCAACTTCGTAGGAATAGAAACTGCCGCCGCGCATATAGCGATAGTGTTGATCGTGGTAATCGTCACTCATCCATTGCCAGACGTTGCCAGCCATGTCGTAAAGGCCATAGGGGCTGGCTGAATCTTCGGTGGTGTAGCTGCCCTCACCGAGGGTGTAGGTCTGACCATTGTAGAAGCCCACCGGCGTGGTATTGCCCAATTTCCCAAACAGCTTCTCAAAGAGATCAAACGATGAATAGAAATTGGCATTGTTGCCGTGGATCTCGCTTCCCCAGGGGAAGGGCAATCCGTGACCATCGACAATCTCTGTGCCGCGGGCGGCTTTTTCCCACTCGATCTCAGAGGGAAGGCGGTAGCCGTAGTATTCGCAATAGGCGTTTGCGCCCCACCAGGTTACCAGTGTCATGGGGTGGTTGGTGTAGGCTTTCAGGGCGGTGAAGGTTTCGCCGTCGTATTCCAGGCGCAAACCTGAGTCAAAAGGCATGAAGAGCTTGTCGCCGGGCTTGATCTCCTCTTCGTGCTTGTAGCCGTCAAAGGGATCGCCGGGATAGTAGCCGCCGACGCCTTCTTCGTGCCAGGTTATTTCTCCGGCTTCGACTTCGAACTCGCCGACGCTGATCTCACCCGCGCTGAGGGCCTCGTTGAGGAAATTGGTATACTGCTCTACGGTGACATCGGTGACCATGATTTGGTAATCATAATCGACCTCGGTGGGGTGATCGTGTTGTCCGTAGGGGAACGCGCCCGCGGGGACGGTGGCCCAGGCATTGGAATCAACACCGGTATCAATGTAGGGCGGTTCGATAGCGCTCACGCTAGGAGCGGGGCCACAAGAAGTTAGAAGAACCAGAACAAATAGGACGCTGATAAACACGGATGAACGCGGATTTATTTTAAAGTTATCCGCGTTTTTCTGCGCTCGTCCGCGTCCAATAACTTTTTGAGATATGGGAGTGTGTTTCATTCGGACACCTCCTCGAGTGTAGCCTGGAGTTCGGCCATTTTTCTTTTTTGTTCCTCGAGTTCGGCTTTGGCGTTGGCTTTTTTCTCAGTGGTGAATTCTTCGTTCCAGTAGCCTTTATCTCTGAAGAGGTCGTACAACCGCCAGATCAGGAAGATTGCCAACACAATCAATACCAGCGCCAGGCCGAAATCCATTAGCAGCATGATAGTGTTGACCAGCGATTGTTGCTCGCTTTCGGCAACGAATAGGCGTTTCATCGAGAAGACTGTGGCCGAGGCGAAGGCTAAGTCTGACATGAGGATAATCAGCCAGCCGTACCATTGGCGGGCTTTGCCTTTCAACTTGGAAAGATCGCCGTAGTAGAACAGGATGATGGTGGCGATCAGGGCGGCCAAGATATGCCAGTGCCCGGTCAGGGTGATGCGTTCTTCGCGGTGCGGCCACACCCGGAAGATTTCATCCAGTTTGACAGCCATGAAGATACCTATCCCGCTGACAGTGAAGTTCATAAAGACCATTTGCCAGCCAGGGCCAAATTTGAGCGGATCGCGCAGCAGCGCGCCCATCTTCTGGCCGAAGCTGGGCTTTTCGATGTCGGCAGTGCCTGCTTTGATAAGCCAATCCCAGGTGTAGATGACGTACATCAGCGCGGCCAGCATCACGAAGACCGAGCCAAAATAGATCGTGGTATGCGCCCATGGCAACCAGACGACTGAGAGGGCGCCAGCCGTAATGATGATTGTGCCCCCAATCATCAGCGGCATAGCAATGCGGTGCAGAAGACCCTTGAACTTCATCCAGCGGCCAACGATGAGGGTGATGGCTACCGCGATCAAGGTCAGCATGATGTGCAAATGCCCGATGATGGCTTTTTGCAAGGCGGTCTTGTGCGGTACGCGGATCAGATCTTCGCCCAGGAAGGTTTCATGCCCATTGCCCCAGTAGGAGCCGGTCACCGCGCCGAAGGTTGCTGAAAGCAGCGTGGCGACGGCCATAACAAAGAAAGCTGCCCGTTCCAGATCAACCCCTTTTTTTGTGTGGGCGTAGGGGGAATCGGCTTCCAGGCGGTATTCTTTTTTCCACGGCCATAGTGCCGCTGATAACAAAATTCCAGCAAAGAAGATCAATGATTGCCCGACCAGAAACAACCCGTGGAAGACGAAGTTGTGTCCGAAGTACGCAAATCCCATCCCGAAGATCAGCGCTGTCAGGTAGCCAACAGTGATGGTGGCATTGATGGTAACCTGCTCATGGCGTTTCATCGGCAGTATCTCGGTCATGATGTAGACCTCGATAGCCACGATGGTCATGGCAATGGTGTGGTACAGCATGATGATGCGGCCTTCGCGCTCGGCTTGCACCAATTGGATATTGAGCAGGTCCACGGTGATGTCGCGGATGCCCCACTCGACCATCGGCCCGGAGAGTGTGCCCCAGATGGCTGTGACCAGCGACACCATGGCGATGGCAACCAGTGTCAATCCGCGGGTGGAGCGAAAGAGGTAGTTAAAACGTTTGGCTAGAAATTGCATAGGAACTCCTTCGGGTGATAGAGAGAGTAGACCTTCAATCTGTCTACCGTTTGCTTGATCTCCTAAAAATAACCTGCTCTGCATCGATTTCGTGAAGAAGGTAACACAGAGCAGGTGAATTGTCTTTGATAAAAAGCAAATACACAGGCTGTTTATCAGGCTTTAAGGTCCTGCATGAAGCCCCAGGCAAAAGCCAGCGCCATTAAGAAAAGCAGCGGGGCCAGGATGGTGAAGACCAATTCTCTAGTAAAGATGCCGAATAGGGCTGCGCCAGTGACGGTGAGGGAGGCCAAAGCCAGGCCGCCAATGCCGATCAGCGCGCCGCCGATGCCGACCCAAAAGAAGCCCTTGGGGGCGTCTTTAGCCATGAATGGGCCAAGGAAGATGACTAACCCGGCCACACCATGGAACAAAGGTACGGCGAATTTCTTGGCGCCCGCCATGCCGCCGATGCTGGTCACGGCAATGGCCAGGAAGCCTACCAGGGCGATCCAGGCGAAGGTTTTCTTCCAGGAGGGGAAGAACTGGTTGGCGATGCCCAACGAAATGCCCAATGGAATCAGGCTGGCTACAGGGAGAATAAACGGTGAAAGAGCAGTGCCGCCCAGGCCCAGGATGCCGTAACCCAAGAAGATCAGCAGCAGGCCAGAAACCAATAGAACAACAAAGCCCATCATATAGTACATATCATGAAGGGCTTTTTCTTTGGAGTACCGGGTATAAAACCTCCAAATGAGATAAATGGCTACCAGGCCGGTAAGCAAGAGAAACAGGTTGTCAAGCGTGAACATGAATAACTCCTTTCGAAAAATACAAGATGTGGATAGAATAGCATCGGAGCATGGTGTACTCCAATTCGTTAGGACCTACGCAGTTTGATGAAAGCTATTTTCGGAATAGCTTTCCCTGTGCAAGTGCCTAACTCCTGTTTAATATTATCGCATATTCTATGATACCCGTCTGTGATTTTAGTCACATTTGCGAAAGGGGCTTAGAGACCCTAAGGATTCTATGAAAATCAGGGATAACCGGGGCGATTTCAGGAAAAACTGAGATCTTCCCAAAAAACTCAGGGTCTCGGGGATTATGTTATTACACCTTGGCAGACGCGGCGCTTACTTTTTCCCAAATTCCTGGCCAGAGCATAAGCACCAGCAGGATCAAGCAACAAATCGGCGCTAGGGAGAAGAGTGAGAACCGGCCCAATTCTTGTGCGGTGATAATCGCCAGGGGGATGCCGACCACTAATTCCAGCGCGCCGGCCACCAAGCCCAAGACATAGGTCCATTCTTTGGCACCCATTATTATCGAGACTGTTGCCACGCCCCAACCGAGCATAGCGATCCAATGCAGACGCTGAACCAGTGTGAAGAAGGGCGCGCCGATGGTGATGATACGGCTCAGGCTGGCGATTCCGTTCATCAGGCAAAACACCCAGGCCATCCCCGCCAGGAAGCCAAACATTGTACGGCTCCAGGATAATTTACCTACAGGCACCATGAGCAGGAAGAAAACGATCAGGAAGGGCCAGAAAATGGTGAAATAGACCGGGGGAAGGCCCGCTGCCATGTACGGAACATTGATGAACCAGGCCCCTTGCAGTGAAAGCACAATGGCGATCACAGATAGCAGGAAGGCCCATTTCTTTTTATTGAAAAAGCCATAAGCGCTGACAAGAAAGATCGTACCGCCTAGAATGCCCATGTCGGACATGGCAGGATTGATCCACTTTAAGAGAATTTCGCACCCCGGCTCGGCTGCTTCTGCGGCCATGCCTTTGAAATACCAATTCAGGAAGATGACGAAGTGCCCGATGATGCCCATCAGGCCGCCGATAAGGGCGACGATACCGCCAAGTTTTTCGTTTCTTTCCATTTTTTACTCCTTTTTCTGTTTTATAACCTGAATTCATCAACTACGAATTGTTATAAAGACTCATGCGGATATGTATCTAACTGGCTGGTTCCTGTTTTTGTTAAGGCACCGAGTCTGCTCCGGTGTGGCATGAACAGCCTTTGTAATAAGCCGCGTCGTTGTGCGCGGCGACATACACAACTGTGTTGGGCGCGATATCTAAGTTGCAGCCCTTGAAGAAAAGCGGGTTCTCTTCAGTGTCTAGCTCGGCTTGGGCAACCTGGGCATCACAACCAACGTAGACTGTACCACTCCAGGTATCATTGCAGAGGGGATAATCGACCACTTTATCGACTTCCATCATTTTGCCCTTGATCTCGACCCTCATGGGTTGCGTTACCGAATCTGGAACGGGAGTCAGAATCAGATCAGCCAATTCTATCGCGGGTTGCGGTTCGGCCTCCGGTGTGCAAACACTCATGCCCCGCTCGCAGGCTGAAAGAGTCAGGATGATGACCAGAGAGAGCAGCAAGATTGAAATCGTGGATAGTTTCATTGATTTCCTCCAAAAATCACTTCCCGGTATGTGAAATATATCTCAAATTAGTCCTTGTGGTCTTTGCTTTAACGCAAACCAAGAGTCTGCTTGTATGCCGTTTTCATAGAATGATGTACAATGCAGTATGTCCCATTCAATCTGAGGTGATTATGGAACTTCACGAACTCCTTTCCCAAAACCCTATCTTTGCCAGTCTTAGCAGTCGAGATAAAGAATTCCTAACCCAATCTGCCATTGTGCGCGACTTTCAAAAAGGGGAATGGATTTCCCATCTTGGTGATGTCTGGCCCTATCTCTTTGTAGTAGAACAAGGCGTGGTTACACCGCTGAAAGAGTCTTCTGAGCGCAGCCTGATTGTTGTTGAACTAGGAGAAGGGGAAGTATTCTGGGGATCGAGTTTTTTCCTTGACGATGTGCCTATGCCGGTTGCCCTGGTTGCCAAGGAATCTTGTCGCATCTCTATGTGGTCAATTGACCATATCAAACCCCTCTTGCTCGCCAATGGACAGATGTCCTGGGAATTGACGCGTTTGATGGTGCAGCGTATGCAGTACGCCAGCGACATCCTCGATGAATTTGCCTTTCGGCCCGTGACCGGGCGGTTGGCCCGGCTGTTGCTGGAGCATTTTGGGGATGCAGTGGGAGATTATGTGGCCCGCGATATGACCCTGGACGAGATGGCAGCACGTATTGGCTCCACCCGCGAGATGGTATGTCGGCAGCTATATCGGTTTGCGGATGAGGGGGCTATCCAGATCAACCGCACCGAATTCATGATTGCCGATCAGCAGCAGTTGGAGGCTATCGCAGGGAAAGGGGGATGAGAGGCGTATACAGGGTCTCAAGGCGGCTGTAAGCCTTGCGTGATTCGTCGAAAATTTGTCCGAAAACAGGGGTGTGCGGAGCGTGAAGTACCCCGCACACGCGCGTAACTCCTAAATAGATTAAGGCTTCTTCCAGGTGACGAAGTCGAAGGCAAACGTGTTTTCATTGTATAGCGTCACATAGAGCATGCCAGATTTTCCCAAATTCGTCCGGTAACAGAGATACTTGCCCACCAATTGCTCATTGGCAGAGATTGCCTGGGTGGATAGAGCGGCATGGGCACAATCGGAAAAAGAGGGAGCATTGTTTCCCCATAGTGCAATCAGCGCCCCATTTTTGGGTTCAAGTTGTTTATCTACCGGGTGCAAGCTAATGTCAGCATCTTCGTATTCTGGGGCAAAGACACCTTCATCGAGATCACCGGTGGCGACGACTGTGCCAAATTCCATCGATCCACTAACATAAATTTCACCGCCGCCAGCTCCCTCGGCGCCCATGGTTGTCACGCGAATCTCAACCCAAAAGGCGGTTTCGCCATCATCACCGAGACCGAATATCTCACCGGTATTCGAGCGCAATTTCCAATGGCCTTGATAAGTTCCAGCATTCTCTGGCGCCGTCAGCCGTACTGAGATATCCAGCGCCTCGCCGGGTTCGATAGTGCCATTGGTGAACTGCACCGACGAAGCGCCGCTCATTTTGTCGCCATGATCGAAGATCAGCGCGTAGTCCGCAGTCCAAGAGCAAATGCCACTGTTCTGCAAGCGCCAGGTTTTTATGAATTCATTTCCCGGAGTCATCAATGTGCCATCCGGAATGGTGGCATCGCCAATGAAGGTGATGTGGTTACAGGGTGGTTGTGGTGACGATGTCGGCAGCGGTGAGACGTTTTGTGCAGATGAAGGGGAGGGCGTTGGCGTGGACGCGGTTGAGGGTTGCGCAGCGGCGGTTAGCGTGTATTCTGCTGCAAGGGTTTTTGCCGCGACTGTGAACAGCGCATCCTGATCCAGAGCTGCCGTTGGTTCGGCCAAATTCTGAAAGAGATTGCACGACAACAATGTGCTCACGCCTAAGACAAGGAATATCAGGAAGCGGTGAAGGCTGCGTTGCATGGATATTGACCTCAGGCTTTGGCAATTAGATCGCTGAGTATACCCTGTGATTTTTGCTCAACTTCGGCGTGCAGGCTGTTGTTATGGGCGTCCATGGTGACGACTACGGGGAATTGTTTGACTTGTAATACCCAAATGGCTTCTGGGACACCAAAATCTAATTTATGGACACCGAGAACTTTTTCTACCGATTGGGCGATAAGCGAGGCCGCACCGCCCACAGCATGGAAGTAGACCCCCGGCACCTCATGACAAGCCGCCAGGGTTTTCGCCCCCATCCCGCCCTTGCCGATGACGCCTTTCATGTTGAAGTGGCGCATTACATCCCCCTGGTAGGGTTCTTCGCGGATGCTGGTTGTTGGCCCTGCGGCAACAAATGTATAGTCGCCGGTATCCAGGCCCGAAACCACCGGCCCGCAGTGATAAATCACGCCGCCATCCAGTACGGGTTTAATGGCGGCGTACACTTTCATGTCGTCGCCCTGGGGTTCACGAATTTTCTTAACAAAAGTCTCAATCATCCATTTGTGAACTGCGTCACGGCCAGTTAGCATAACGCCGGTTAAGGTCACAGGCTCGCCAACTTTTAGATCGCGGATGGCATCATCTTGGATGGGAATCGTGAGTTCTTTCATGGTGAACACTCCATTGTGATGTTCGACAGTCGGCAGCGGTCTGCCGTCGGCTGTTGATTATGGTAGATACTTTTTTACTAGCAGATCCAGCTTTTCCCGAGTTGGCGGAGGAATGCTGGTTGGGTCGGTTATCAATGCGGTAGAAAGCGCGTTTTGGCATTCGCAGGCGCGCTCTGCCTGCGTTTCTTTGCGCGCTATTTGTCGTCTGTGGTGTTGAAAAGGTCGAGGTATTGATCGAGATCTTTGATGTTGGTGGCATCTGTTGGCCCGGTTCCGGTATCTGAAATCCGACGAACGACGCTTTCGAGATCTTCAGTTTCAACCGGGCCGACGCCGAAGATGAGCGGGGTGCCACCAATGGAGATTACATCCCCGGGTTTCAAAAAAGCGTGTTCAACGCGCTCCCCATTAACGGAAGTGCCCACGGTGGAATTGAGATCGACCAAAATATAGTGTTGATCCGCCAGCCTGATTTGAGCATGATGCCGGGATACATGGGGATTTTGGATCACAATATGATTGTCTTTCTTTCGCCCAATGGTGATAGTGGGATCGTTGATTGCAATCAGCTGGGTGCCATCTACAATTATGAAGGCGGCTGTTCTCGATGAGTTTTCAGGTAGGGGGTTCTCTGAAGACACGCTCTTATTCCTCGGGGGGGTGATCTGGGTGAAGCAGAGATAATGTTGCCTCGCCGCAGCGCAACAGGTCGCCGGGGGTGATAACTGTTGCAGTGGAGACAGTTTCCTGGTTGAGTACTGTGCCATTGGTGGAGCCTAAGTCTTCGACCCACCACTGACCGTGGTGAAAATTCAGGCGAGCATGGTGCGCGGAGACAGTTTTCGAGTCGATTACGCACTCGCAGTGCGGGTCGCGCCCAATTGTGATCTCTGACAATGAAAAGTTCAGCGAGTGTTCTTCATCGCCGATGCTCAATTTGAGATGCAGCGGCGACACCCGATGATGATTCCATTCGGTTTGTTGCCATTTTAGGGTGCGCCAAATCAGCCACAAGGCCCACCCCAAGAAGGCATAGAGCATCAATGTCAGCGCGGCCCGCAAAATCAATAGGACAATTCCACTCATACTGTGCCGCCTCGCGTGGGGAGTTCGTCATCTTGTGGGGGTTCGGGCTGGTACTGTTGGGTTGGGCCGAGTGGCGCATGCTCTTCTTGTGCGTACACCAGCGGAATTCCGGCCAGCGAGATGACATCGCGCGGGTACAGTGTCCGTTGTGAGACGCTCTGCCCATTAACCAGCGTTCCTCCGGTCGAGTCCAGGTCGAAGATCGTAAACCGGCCGCGGGTGGCGCGCAATTGGGCATGATAGCGCGATACGCGCGGGTCATCAATAATCAGATGATTGTCACTGCGGCGCCCAATATTAACCACGGCCCGATCGAGATTGAAGACCTGGCTGCCGTCCACAATCAGGAACGCGTTACGAGGAATATTGACAGGCTCATCGTCGGTGTGCAGTTCGAGCGCTTGAGTCTCTTCGAGAGTATCTTGACGGAAATGCGCCTGCATTTCGATGGCATCGAGCGCTAATTCATCTATCGGCATCGCGTAGACGGTTGGGGAATGTACAAACGTGAACCCGGCTTGTTCCCCTGCTTGTTGGAGAATATCGCCAAGTTCTTTGAGCAGTGTTTCATACCCAGGGTGTTGGATGGGGTGCTGGGGATTAGAACGGATGTAAAAAACATCTGGCGCGAGCAAGGTTTCATCCTGAAAGGCAAGACGCGTTTCCAGACATTCCATCAATTCTCTTAGCAGGCGTTGGCGTGAAATCTGCACAGGCAAGAGACCGGTGATGTGTCCTTCAATCAGCGTCTGCAGGCGAATTTCGATCTGGTCAAGTTTGCTTGTGATTGTACTCATATTGGGAATATCTGTGTCCATGAAGAGGGACTGATCGTTCGTTGTGAAATAGTAAACGATTTTTTGCGAATATAGCTATTATAGAAGAGAGCGTATCATTGGGCAAGCCTGATGTTGCGGTATACTCGAAGCAGGTATGAACACACACACTTCCGGGTATGCCGAACGTGACCATACTGCCGATTGGGAGTTGCATGTATGGGCGACAGACCTTGCTCAACTGTTGCGGCAGGCTGCTGCAGGCATGTATGCCCTTGCACAGACGCAACTGGCCGAAGGCGCGCGCCACACCGTTGAGTTTGAGATTTCTTTCTCAGATCACGAAACGTTGCTGGTGAACTTTCTCTCCGAGTTGCTGTTCTTCGGCGAAACGCAGCATCTGGCCTTTGAGCAGTATCACCTTGATTTTGGTGCAGCCAGCCTTCGGGTACAGGCCCGCGCCGCGCCTATTCTGCATCAAGCCAAAGAGATCAAGGCGGTGACGTATCATCAAATGAAAGTCCACGAAACGGTGCGTGGCTTGGAAGTGAATATTGTTTTCGATGTCTGATGTCTTGATGGTGAGCGGAGGTGGATGATGGTGCAGATGAGCGACTTGAGGAAGATCAGCGATTTTGAATGGGAGATCCCGGCGACCTTTCGGGGTGACATGCGTGTCCCGGTGCGGATTTTTGTCTCCGAGCGTTTACTCACCGAAGCCATGCGCGACAAATCTCTAGAGCAGGCTGTTAACGCCGCTACCCTTCCGGGGCTGGTTGGTCATGTGACGGTGATGCCCGACATGCACCAGGGTTATGGTTTCCCGATTGGCGGCGTGGCTGCAACGCGCTACCCCGACGGCGTCATTTCGCCCGGCGCGATTGGCTATGACATTAACTGCGGCGTGCGCCTTTTGGGATCGCAAATTGAATACGAAGCGGCGCGTCCCCACATGGATGATTTGGCAACAATATTAGATCAGCGTTGTCCCAGCGGCGTGGGCAAGGGCGGGCATTTGCACGTTAGCGAGAAAGAGCTAGATCGATTATGTGTGGAGGGGGCGCGTTGGGCATTAGGCAAGGGGTATGCCACGCCGCAAGATCTGCGCCGCACCGAAGAGGGGGGACAACTCAAGGGGGCTGATCCAGGGAAGGTCAGCGCGCGGGCAAAAAAGCGCGGCCGTCCGCAGATCGGCACGTTGGGCGCGGGGAATCATTTCATTGAGGTAGATTTGGTGGCCGAAATTTATGATGATGATGCCGCACTGGCAATGGGGCTGCATGAGGGGTATCTGGCCGTGCAAATTCACTGCGGCTCGCGCGGCTTTGGGCACCAAATTTGCTCTGATTATGTGCGCGAATTCCAGGGGGCGGTCAAACGTTATGGAATCCAACTGCCCGATCGCGAACTGGTCTGCGCGCCGATGAATTCCCCCGAGGGTGAAGCCTACCTCGCGGCCATGCGCTGTGCGGCGAATTATGCCTTTGTCAACCGGCAAGTGTTGGCGCACTGGGCGCGTCAGGCGTTTGATGAGGTATTCGCCGGAAAGGTGCGCAACCCATCTTTGCACCCGGTATATGATATTGCCCATAATATGGGAAAACTCGAAACCCATGAGATCGAGGGGCAACGCATGAAGGTGTGTGTGCATCGTAAGGGAGCGACGCGCGCCTTTGGCCCCGGTTACGAAGGTCTGCCGGATGAATATCAAAAAATCGGCCAACCGGTGCTGGTTCCCGGCAGCATGGGGACAGCTTCTTGGGTGCTCGTTGGCACCGAGGGGAGCATGCAGCGCTCGTTTGGCTCTACCTGTCATGGGGCCGGGCGGGTGATGAGTCGCAGCCAGGCTAAAAAGAAAATCTGGGGAGAAGATCTGCGCAACGAGTTAGAGAGTGATGGCATCCACATCCGGGCGGGGTCGCTGGCCGGATTAGCAGAAGAAGCCCCGGCAGCCTACAAAGATGTGGACGCGGTAGTGGACACCGTTGCAGGTGCGGGGATTGCTAAAAAAGTAGCGCGGTTAGTGCCGCTGGCGGTGGTGAAAGGATGAATTCAATGAGCCGTAGAAATCCGACCACGGCTGGTAATGATTATTATGAGAATCTGCGGGCGATGGTTGGGAATTTTGACCTGATGATCGTCGCGGCACGGGCGGTCATTCTCGATGAGCAAGGGCGAGTGTTGTTCATCCGCCGTCGGGATAACGGCCGTTGGGCGCTCCCCGCCGGAAAGCTGGAGTTAAACGAAACCATTTATGAGTGCCTGGTCAGAGAAGTTGGGGAAGAGACCGGCCTGGAAGTTCTGGCGGCGACGGCAATGGCGGTGTATTCCGGTTCAAAATACGGCATCGTGTCGGCGCGCGGCAACCCCTATCAGTTTGTTTTTGTGACCTTCTGGGTCGATGAATGGCAGGGAGAGCTACTTAGAGAAACCAATGAAACCACGGCGGCGCGTTTTTTTCCGCTGGATGATTTGCCCGAGACGCACCCCCATCATCTCGAAGTGTTGGATGATTTTCAACGCTTCGATGGGAATCTTATTCTAAGGTAAGATTTGTGCACCGTAAATTGGGACTACGAAAAAAGTGTGTGGATACTTCGCATCCACACACTTTTTTCGTTTACAGCAACTCAAACCGCGCCTGGAAGAAGCGCAAATACTCCGGTTCGTAGACCATCTTGAGACCTTTGGTTGTCTCACGTTCATCGTAGATCGCTTTGATGCTCTCGGCAACTACGTCCATATGTGCCTGGGTGTAGACGCGTCGCGGGATGGTCAGGCGAGTCAACTCAAGGGCAGGGTAACGGTGCTCCCCTGTTTTGGGATCGCGGCCCGCGCTGACGACGCCGCGCTCCATCGAGCGCACACCTGAATCCAGGTAGAGTTGGGCGGCTAACGTTTGAGAGGGGAACTGATCCTGGGCAATGTGGGGATAGAAGCGTTTGGCATCTAAGAAGATGGCATGGCCGCCCACCGGCTTGACGATGGGAATTTCCCAGTCCGCTAATAATTTTCCCAGGTAACGCACCTGGCGCACGCGCGAGGCCACGTGGTCATCTTGCACACCTTCTGCGATGCCAATCGCCAGCGCTTCCATATCGCGCCCGGACATGCCGCCATAGGTGTGCAATCCCTCGTAGACAACCACCATATTGCGGGCTTTCTCGGCCACCTTGGGGTTGTTGACGGCCAGCCACCCGCCAATGTTGACCAGGTTATCTTTCTTGGCGCTCATCCAGGCCCCATCGGTATAGCTACAAAATTCTATTAGAATTTCGGCGATGCTCTTTTCGGCGTACCCTTCTTCGCGCTCTTGAATGAAAAAGGCGTTTTCGTACATGCGCGTCGCATCCAGGTAAACGGCGATGCCGTGCTTGTCGCAATATTCACGCAAAGCTCTAATATTAGCCATGCTGACCGGCTGCCCGCCCGCCATGTTGACCGTGCCTGCCAGACTGACGTAGGGAATTTTATCGGCGCCGACTTTCTTGACCAATGCTTGTAGCTTGTCGAGATCAACATTGCCCTTGAAGAGATGCGGATCGGTTGGGTCGTGAGCTTCGTCGATGATGACATCTACAAACGTGCCGCCGGCCAATTCCTGATGCAGCCGGGTGGTGGTGAAGTACATATTGCCGGGAATATAATCGCCCTGTTGAATAAGCGCCTGGCTGATGAGATGTTCGGCGCCGCGTCCCTGGTGTGTGGGGACGATGTGACGATAGCCGTAATAGGTTTGGATGGCGTTTTCGAGATTGTAAAAGTTGCGGCTTCCGGCATAGGCTTCGTCGCCGAGCATTATGCCCGCCCACTGGCGGTCGCTCATGGCGCTGGTGCCGCTGTCGGTGAGCAAATCAATGTAGACATCTTCGGAGCGCATCAGGAAGGTATTGTACCCAGCTTCGGCAGCTGCTTTTTCGCGCTCGGTGCGAGTAATCATATGAATGGGTTCAACCATCTTGATTTTCCAGGGTTCTGCCCAGGAACGGCGGCCAAATTGCTGGCCCATGGTCTGATATTTGGAATGGGTCATAAGAGTCTCCTTGAGGGTAGGTAAGTGATTGGTTAGGAATAGGGTATTCAGGTGATTAGGAAATGCCTGCCCCCTAAGCGACGAATCCCTGATTGCCGGCACATTACTTCAACGGTATGGTTGTCGTTGATTTTGTCTCGCGCAGCACCAAACTGGTATGGATGCGCGCCACGCCGGGGATGGGGGTAAGACGGTTGACAAGAAAATCTTCCAGGTCGTCGGTGTTGTGGGCAACTACTTTGAGCAGATAGTCGTAATCGCCGGTGACATGATGACATTCCAGTACCTCGGGCATTTCGCCGATGATTTCATGAAAGCCGGTCACCTGTTCGATATCGTGCAATTGCAGGCTGACGCTGACAAAACAAAGCATGTCGTAGCCCGCCTGCTGCCGACTGATCAGCGCCGCGAAACCCTGGATGATGCCGGCTTCTTCTAGCCGCCGGACGCGCGCAAATGTGGCCGGGGGAGATAAATTTACCCGCCGGGCTAGTTCGGCGTTGCTGATGCGCGCATCGCCTTGTAGTTCAACTAAGATCGCTCTATCGAGATCGTCTAAGGCCATTCTACTGAATAATGTAGCTTAAAATCTTTTGTGAGTCAATGAATATTCTGTAATATCAGGAATAATACGAATTAATGAATGAAATAGGCCGATATTTTTGACGATAATTCGAGAGATCAACGCTTCCAGGCGGCTTACCTCGAAGAATTTAAAGGTATTGTGCCTATTAACCGCTTGTGAAACCCGTGTAGCTTTGTCCTGCTGGTATACTCATGATTCAGAAATTTTCTTGCATATCCGAAAACAGCCTAAGGGAGACGATATGACAGCGAAAGGTGATCGCCAGCGAAGCGCATTTTTTGTTGATGCGCTTATCTATAGTGATCCGCTTATGGCGGATATATTGCAGCGCGAAAAACTGCGTCAGACCGACCAGATTGAGTTAATTGCCTCGGAGAATATTGTCAGCCGGGCGGTGTTGCAGGCCATCGGCGCCGAAATTACCAACAAAACCGTCGAAGGGTATCCTGGGGCGCGCTATCATGCCGGGGCCGGGGTTTTGGATGAAGCAGAGCAGGTGGCAATTGAGCGGGCTACAAAATTGTTTGGCTGTCGTTTTGCCAACGTGCAGCCCCATTCGGGTTCGCAGGCCAACCAGGCGGTGTTCTTTGCGCTGCTCAAGCCAGGGGATACGGTTATGAGTATGGCGCTTTCAGCAGGGGGGCATCTCAGCCACGGTGCGGCTCCCAATGTGTCGGGCCGCTGGTTCAACGCCGTGCAATATGGTGTTGAACCCAAAACCGGCCTGATCGATTACGAGCAGCTTGAGCAATTGGCGCTGGAACACAAGCCCAAACTCATCATCACAGGCGGTTCGGCGTATCCCCGGGTGATCGATTTTGCCTTCATCCGTTCGGTGGCCGATAAAGTTGGCGCTACTTTTTTAGTAGATATGGCCCATTTTGCGGGATTAGTGGCCGGCAAAGCTCATCCCAGCCCGATGCCGCACGCGCATATTGTCAGTTGTACGACCACGAAAACCCTGCGCGGACCTCGGGGTGGGGTGCTGCTCACCGATGATAAAGCCATTGCCCGCAAGCTGGATTCGGCTATTTTCCCCGGCATGCAGGGCAGCCTGCACCCCAATACGATTGCTGCGAAAGCGGTTTGTCTTGGTGAAGCGCTCCAGCCTGATTTCAAGGTTTACGCCCAAAATGTGATCGCCAACGCGCAGGCGTTGGCTGTGGCACTAACCGAGCGCGGTCTGGGTATTTGCACCGGCGGCACCGATACGCATCTCATCCTGGTTGATCTGAAGCCCAAAGGGCTGCTGGGTGTGCAGGCCGAGCCGATCTTAGAGGCGGCCAACATCACCTGCAACAAAAACCCCATTCCATTTGACCCCGCCAACCCGAAAAAATGGACCGGCCTGCGCCTGGGCACATCTGCGGGCACCACGCGCAGTATGAGTGCGGCTACGTTTACGCACATCGGGAACCTGATAGCCGATTTACTCGATGCAAGCTCAACAACGGGTGAACCCGATTTGACCCTGATTGAGCAAGTCAAAGCCAAAGTTCGGGCAATTTGCGAACAACACCCCACATACTTGTAATCTGTGCAATTGTATCGAAAGCCCTCCGGAATTTAGAAAGTGGATGGCTTTTTGCCGAAAAAGCCAGCATACTGCGCTGCTTGCGGCGGGGTATCTTTATTAAAGCGCTTCTGTAGATAAATATCCCCGCCACACTTTTACCACTGGCCCTGCCATGCGGATGTTGTCGTCATGCGAAATTCCGATTTCAAGTTGTCCCCCAGGCATATGGACGGTAATTTCTGAGTCACAAAGCCCCAGCCGATGTGCTACCGCTGCGGCTGCACAACTGCTGCTGCCGGAGGCCAGAGTGTAGCCCGCGCCGCGTTCCCAAATTTCGATCCGGATATTCCTCCGGTCAAGCACTTGCATAAATTGCACATTGGTGCGATTGGGGAAACGGGGGTTGTTTTCGATGCTTGGCCCTAACCGCTGCGCTTCTTCGGGGAACACAGCTTTTCGTAAGAGTACGCAGTGGGGGTTTCCCACCGTCACCGCAGAAAAAGTGAGTTCTTCACCGTTGATTGACAGCTTTTCATTGAGAACTTCACGATGTACGCCTTTCATGGGAATGGTGTGGCTGTCGAAGTTGGCGCGCCCCATCAGGATAGCGACACGTTTGCCGCTTGCGTGTACCTGCGCCTCCACATTGCCGCCATCGGTTTGGATGATGAAAGGGGTTGTTCGAACCCGCTTTAGATCATAGAGAAAGCGGGAGAAAATTCGCAGGCCATTGCCGCTTTTTTCGGCTTCACTGCCATCGGGATTGAAAAAACGCACGGAGAAGTGATTCTTCTCGGAGCAATCCAGGGCAATGCCATCGGCACCAAAGCCGTAGTGCCGGTCGCAAATGCGCTGAATTTGCTCTGGGGTGAGTGACTGGGGTAAGTCGGCTTCTCGAACGACAATATAGTCGTTGCCCAGTCCGTGATATTTAAGGAATTCAACGGAAGAGATATCGTTCATCATTGCCAGTTTTTTTGAGAATGTCCTGCGGCGGCAGCCCAATTACAAGGGGTTATCGTAGCGGATCAAATCTTCAGGCGTTTCGCGCTTGCGAATTAGTTTAGCCTGATCGTTTTCTAGCCATACAACGGCAGGGCGCGCGGCCCCATTGTAGTTGCTAGCCATGCTGAGCTGGTATGCACCGCTGACCGGGATGGCGATCAGTTCATCGGGTTGGACGTCGGGAAAGGGCAGGTTTTCAATGAGTACGTCACCACTTTCGCAGAACGGGCCGCCTAGCCATGCCGGGCCGGAGTTGGGGCGATTGGGGTCGAGAACGGGGAGAGCCGAGTAGCGCGCCTGGTAGAGGGCAAAACGCGGGTTGTCGGCCAGGCCGCCATCGAGCAGCAGCCATCTTCGCTTTGGCGTGTGTTTGACAGTCCCCACCCGGTAGAGCGCCACTCCGGCCCGGGCGACCAGGCTACGCCCCGGTTCCAGGCGCAGCCTGGGAATTGGGATTCCGCTCTCTTTACAAATATTCACCACTTTTTCAGCGACGAAGCGGGTATAGGCTTCAGCGTTGGGGTGCGGCAAATCGTCCTCATGGTATGAGATCCCCCATCCCCCCCCAACACAAAGTGTCCAGCCGGGTTCCAGCCGCAATTCTTGGGCGAGGGCCAGGGTGTGTTCGAGGGCGTACTCAATTGGCTCCGGGTTGCGGAATTGAGAGCCGAGATGAAAGTGCAGCCCGGTGAGCGGCAGCTTCTGGGTGCGGCAAATGTGCGCGGCCTCAACGATTTCTCTCGCGCTCATGCCAAATTTGCTATCATGTTGCCCGGTTTGGATGTGTGAATGGGTCTCAACAACTTTGCCAGGGCGGAAGCGCAGCCATAAATTGGGAAGGGGGTGAGCGGCTTGGGATGTGAGTTTGGCTAATCGTTCTAACTCAATCAGATTATCGACGACAATCGTTCCGGACCGGGCAATACCTGCAGCGAGGGCAGCATGGCTTTTGTTAACCCCGTGGATGAGAATGTGCTCGCGAGGCACTCCCGCAGCGCTGGCAATGTGCAACTCACCGAGGCCGGTACAATCCACCCACAGATTATGGCGCTGAGTCCATTGGGCCTGTGCCACATTCAGGAAGGCTTTGCCCGCGTAGGTGATGCCGGTTTTGCCGGGGTAGTATTTTCTGAGTGCCGATTGGTAGATTGCTACGGCCGAATCCAGCGTGGCAGCATCATAAAGATAGAGCGGTGTGCCAAATTGTTCTGCCAGTTCGAGCAGGTTGAGGCCGCTGATGGTGAGACATTCACCAGAAGATGTGGCAGCAATTTGGGTTGTGATTGGAAATAGATGAAGTTTGTTTGCTACGGTCATAATGCTATTTTAATATAAAAAGAGCCGCAGCAAAATTGTTGCGGCTCTTTCTTGTTCAAGGTTTAGGACTAGTGCTCTGTTAGATAGATTTTTGCAGGTGCGACGCACTTCCGCCGTTGCGAAAAAACGATAGAAACAGCAAATAAGTGCATTGCACCTTTTGATAAGAATTGTCTTTACGGAGCACTAGTGGTGCAAAATCTGGTTGAGGAACAAACGGGTGCGCTCTTCTTTGGGGTTGTTGTAAAAATCTTCGGGGGTGTTCTCTTCGACGATTTTCCCGGCGTCCATGAAGATGATGCGGTCGGCCACTTCCCGGGCGAAGCCCATCTCGTGGGTGACGGCCAAAATGGTGTACCCACTTTGGGCCAGGTCGCGCATCACATCCAACACTTCTTTAATCATCTCAGGATCCAGTGCCGAAGTTGGCTCATCAAACAGCAGAATCTTTGGCTGCATCGCCAACGTGCGCGCAATGGCAACACGCTGTTGCTGTCCGCCGGAAAGTTGTCCAGGATATTTTGTGGCTTGTTCGGGAATGCCAACCCGTGTGAGCCACTTCATGGCGATCTCTTCAGCGTGGTCACGCGTCCATTTGCGTACGTTGATGGGGGCCAGGGTGATGTTATCCATCACCGTCAGGTGGGGGAAGAGGTTGAATTGCTGGAAGACCATTCCCACCTCGCGGCGGACTTCCTGGATGTTGCGGATGTCGTGTGACAACTCGGTGCCATCGACAATGATGCGGCCTTCTTGATGCTCTTCCAGGCGGTTGATGCAACGAATGAAGGTGGATTTGCCCGATCCCGAGGGGCCGATAATGACGATTACCTCGCCGGGTTTCACCCGGAGGTCTACGCCGCGCAGGGCTTCGAACTCACCGAACCACTTGTGGACATTTTCAACGATGATGATTTCATCGACAAAACTTGGGGCTGGACCTTCAAATTCCATGATATTTCTCCTTAATTGCTTTTATCCGTTACCGGTTATTTCCTATCGTGTGCCAACGCCTAAACGGGCTTCGAGCCGGCGACTGTAAGCCGACATAACCGAACTGCCCGTGAAGTAAACCAGCGCCATGAAGATGTACAGTTCAAAACGCAGCCCCAACCATTGTGGGTTGGAACTAATCACCCGATTGATGCCCATGAAGTCGAACAGGCCGACGATGGACACCAGCGAAGATGATTTGAACGCGCCGATGAACTCGCCCACGATGGCCGGAATGACGATACGCAAGGCTTGCGGCAAAATGATAAAGCGCATCTTCTGCAGTGTGTTGAACCCCAGCGCGTCTGCGGCTTCATACTGTCCGTGTGGAATGGCCTGCAAACCGCCGCGTATCGTTTCAGCGGAATAGGCGGCAGCGAAGAGTGTGTAGCCGACGATAACCGGCCAGGGTTTGGCAATGCTTGTGCCGGTGGCGAAGAAGAAGGGGGCCATATTGATGCCCATAAATAACAGTGTGATGAGTGGCACACTGCGAGTGAGTTCGATGAACATCGTGCTGGCGCCTGCCACCATATTACCCTGGAACATGCGGTGGATCATATAGGCAATTCCCAGAATCAACAGCGGCCAGAAAGATAGAATTTGTTCCACCGTGTTGCGGGATGTTTCCAGTAACCCTGGGGTTGTCGTGAAGCCCCAGGCTGTTGCTACGATGGCTGCGGGCCAGATGAGCCAGGCAGGGATTCCGAAGACATCGCTGCGACGCGCCAGGGCTAAGACCATGCCTAAAGGTAGCGATAGCACAATCACTGCACTGGCGATGATCAAAGTCAGGAGTAAGCCGCCCCACTGATCGACATTAATAGGGGGGAATTTTCCGCTATTGCCAATCGCCCACCAAATGGTGTATAGAATGGGCCAGGCTGCAGCTGTGCTAATGAGACTTGCCCAACTGAAGGGAATGACTTTCTGCCACCAAAGCAGGACATAGATAGCCAATAACACGATCGCACCGGTTAAGGCTCCCTGGGTATTGTATTTTTCGTACTCAGGCACCCCAGCCAGGATAATGTACAGAATGACGGGTGAAAGTAACCAGAAGCCATTAAGTATATTGCGGAAGATACGTGCTTTTTCTTTAATTGCCGAGCGTCCACTAATGAAGGTCAGCAGCCACATGAGAATAATAAACCCAACTGCCAACATCACCCGCCCGTTGTATTCCGGACCTAGTAGACCGGTCATCAGGAGTTTGCGGGCACCCCAGATTACGCCCCAGGCGGCGCCATTTTCGGGCCGCAGATCAGGGGCAGTTTCTTCGGGATTGAAACTGGCATTGACAACGCCCCATTGCCACAGGCCGTGTAATGCGGCTACAATCATGAGGATCACCAACAAAGTAATTAGGGCATTCGAGACAGAACTCAGTAGATTCTCTTTGAGCCAACGGCTAAGCCCAAAATGGCGGTGACGAAGTTCCCCATTGGCAACAAGCCCGATACCGATCACCCAGATAACCAGAACAAACATGGTTGCTGTTGGTAGGGTCTCGTATTGACTGACAGTATAAAAGGCAGTTAAGAGTGTTAGCACGAGAACCGTGACAGTCTGGTACCATGAGCCGGTAATGTTATCTTGTAAGAATAGCTGCCAGTTAAATCCTCGCCCGACGCTGGCTTCTTGTTGCATAGTGGAATCTATATTTGTAGTCATGGTTATCTCTCCACCAGTTTAATTTTCTCATTGTACCAGTTCAACAAGACTGAGAAGCCCAGGCTGATCAACATATACACCAACATAATCAGCACAAAGAGTTGCAACACGCGGCCGGATTGGTTCATCGTCGTGTAGGATACAGCATACATATCTGGGAAGCCGATGGCGATACCCAGGCTGGTATCCTTCGCCAAACTAAGTGCCACGCCAATGCCTGGGGGGATGATTACCCGCAGTGCTTGTGGCAAAACGATGAGTTGGAGCCGTTGACCTTCTGTGAGGCCAAGTGCCCGTGCAGCTTCCGATTGCCCTTTCGAGACAGACAGGATGCCTGCCCGCACGATCTCGGCAAGGCTGCCGCCGTAGAAAAGGACCAGCGCTAACAGCAGGGCCGTAAATTCCGGCTTCATCTTCGACCCGCCGACCATGTTCAAGCCTTCGCGAGCCGGGATGCTCCAGACGAAAGGGCTTTCCTTAACGTTGATAATCAAATGCCCGCTGGGGTTTTCTAGCGTAGTACGTTCGGCTGCTAAGATGGCTTTCGAGGCTGCAAAGACCTCGCATTTCTCATCTACATAATCATCAGTCGCTTGATCTGGCCGGTCGGAGCGGTGGATCTTGTAGGGAATGCCCATCGCTCGCAGTTGTTTGGTCAGGTTCGGCTCCGATGCCGAGTTTTCAATGACGCAAACTTGCAAGGCATATTCTTTGATTTCATCTTCGGTCAGGGTATCAATATCGTCAAGATGATTTAGCCCCGTGCGTTGCAGCATAGTTTTCTCAATGTCTTCCAGTTCGCGGATGCGGCTGGCCTTGGTTACCATTAAGCCCTGGGTTTCGGAGACTGCGCTCGAGGTAAACCAACCGATCCCGGCGACAATGATGAAAGCGATCAGACCAGTCTGTAAACGTTTGACCGGTTGACCGGTGCGTTCTTCCTGCCGCCCCAGGATGACCCAAAGTATCTGGAATTGAATGACCGCCAATACCAGGAACGCCACCCAAATAGCTGCAGATGATGTAAATTCAATAGAAGGGATATTCAACCCCCGCCTGGATACGAAGATCGGCAATCCTAATGGTTGCCAGGCTTCATCCAGCTCAGGCGCTAAGATGATGATGCCGAAATAAACGAAAAATATCTGGATCAATAAAGGCGTGTTGCGCATAATCTCGACATAACCCAGCGCCAATTTACTGATGAGCCAGTTAGTCGATATACGCGCGATACCCATGATCGTGCCCAGGATGGCCGTTAAAATAACACCAAAAATTGCTACTTTGATGGTGTTTAGCACACCAATGGAAAAGGCTCGCCAGTACGGGTCCGTGTTGGTATATTCCAACATGGTATCAGCGATATCAAAACCGGCCTCGCTATCCATAAAATCGTAAGCACAACGGTAGCTGAATGTGCCATCTCGGCAGATAAATTGTGATTCCCCCAGTTTGCGGGCATTTTCTGCAAAATTTCCGCTAATAGCTTTTACGCCAAACACGACCAAAACGATGAATCCAATTTGCCCCAATACGCCCAAGACGCGCACGTCGAATATGAATCCCAAAACTTTGCGCCATAAGGGAGCAGCCTGGGATTCTGGGGGCGGTGAAGCGGTTGTTTGCGTCATGCGTTTTCTCCTTCCTTCGATGGAGCAAAAATCACGAGTGTAGAAATTTAAAAATGCCTGCCATATACAGCTATGGCAGGCATTTTTAGTTTGCTAAAGATTAGCGGAACGGCGGGGAGTAAATCAACCCACCATCTGTCCACTGGGCGTTCACACCACGCGCTACGTTGTAGGGGGTGTCGGGACCTAAGTGGCGATCGTAGATTTCGCCGTAGTTACCAACCTGTTTGATAACCTGGTAGCAGAAGTCGTTGTTCAGACCCATGGCCTGGCCCAAGTCACCCTCCACGCCCAGCGTGTTGAGGACTTTGGGATCATCGCTGCCCAGCATATCATCCACATTCTCAGATGTGATGCCAAGTTCTTCGGCCTGCATGGTGCAGTAGGTTGTCCACTTGACGATGTCAAACCAGTTGTCGTCGCCGTGGCGGACCAATGGCCCAAGAGGCTCTTTGGACATAGTCACATCAAGGATCTGGTGTTCTTCAGGATTGGTCAACAACTGGCTGTTGGCGATCAGACCCGATTTGTCGGTGGTCCAGCCATCGCAGCGACCTTCGTCATAAGCAAGCAACACGTCATTGGTCTCGGCGAAGACGACCGGTTCGTATTCGATGCCCAGGCTGCGGAAAACATCCGCCAGGTTCTTTTCGGTGGTGGTGCCGGCATTTACACAAACGGTGCCGCCATCCAGATCTTCGAGGCTCTCGATACCAGATTCTTTGCGGACCAACATGCCCTGACCATCATAGAAAGTGGTGGGGGCAAAGTTGAAGCCCAGCGAAGTATCGCGGCTGACTGTCCAGGTGGTGTTGCGGATCAACACATCAACCTCACCACTTTGCAGAACAGGGAAGCGCTCGCTAGCGTTCGTGGAGCGGAACTCCACAGCGGTGGCGTCACCTAAAACAGCAGCAGCCACGGCTCGGCAGTAATCGGCATCGAAGCCGGCCATATTGCCATCGGCATCCGCATAGCTGAAGGCCAGCAAGGAGCCACTGACAGCGCAGTTCAGCATGCCTCGGTCTTGCACAGCAGCCAGAGTTTCACCAAGATCAGCTTCTTGGGCAGTGGCGGGCATATTCGCGAAGACCAGTGCAAGCGCAATCAGCAACGCGAGAGCGGGTAACAATTTTTTTAACATGTTGTATTCCTCCTCCAAGATTTTGGGAATAATTGGATATAACCTATACTAAAAAGTGGACGTAGGGAATGATCGAATTTCTGTGTGATGAACACCTCCTAATCTTCTCTATTGCACAATATAGCGATAGTGTGAAAATACGTACATTTGGGGAATGTGGATACAAATCCTCCTTGAATTATAAAAGAAAAAGCCAGATAAAGACAGGTCAATCGGGCGCGTCTTGCGCTTTTTTTCGAATTTTTTATACT
>CAYFMI010000005.1:0-75132 GCA_964344175.1 uncultured Anaerolineales bacterium | reverse complement strand
TTTTCGCCTGCTTTTATTTGGTTAGTTTGCCAACAGTATCTTTAAGAAAGCCCTGGCGGCGGGCCGTTGAGTCCCCGCATTGCAGGGAGGGTTTCCTTGCAGTTCTGTTAGATACCCTGTTTAGGTACTTATTTACTATTCTTGACCAATGGTGGGTAAGTTAGGATAACCTCGCTAATGTACTGGCTGAATTCTTGAATCTTTAGAAATCAAAAAGCCGATTTCTGAAGAAGTATTTTTTGGAGGTTTCGAAATGAAAAAACGATCTCTTGTTGTGATCCTTTTCTTGTCCCTGGGAATGATTCTAGCGGCGTGTTCGTTACCGTCGCAAGAAACCAGCGGGGATGTTGTTGTTCCCGAAGAGCCTGCGGCGGATAGCGCAGCGGCCCCCGTTGAAGTTGATGCAGCGCCCGAAGCAGATACCGCTTCCGGTGTCGATACAAGCGAGGACGCCGATGATGTCAGCCCACCCGCCGAGAGTTTTAACACCGACTCTTTGGAGAGTAAATTATCTCAATTCGTATTGCGTGACGATGACTTGCCCAATGACTATCGCCTGCTCTCCGGGGGGGAGAGTGGATATTCTAACCTCGATCTGATTAACGAAATGGGCGAGCTTCAGGCCAAGCAATATATCAAAGCCACCGGGCGCATCAACGGCTGGCAAATTATGCTCGAACGGGTGCATAAACAAGATTTCGCGCCCTCGACGATGGAAAACTATATCGAACTCTTTGAGACGAATGAAGGCGCGCAACTGGCGCTTAGTGAAGAATGGTTCCGCGCTTATGACTATGATAGTGAACTGCATTGGGTAGAGGGGGGCTGCGATCTGGGTGATATGTGTCTGTTCTATTACACCGAAAAGCATGATCCTGCCTCGCAGTTAACCACCCAAACCTACGAAGTCGCCTTTGTCTATCGCAATGTGCTGGTATGGGTGCGGGGGCGCGGCCTCGATATTGACATGGATGCGGAATATGTCCTCGATGCAGCGCAAGAAATCCTAGAAAAGCTAGAGAGCTACGCGGCTTCCCAATAATCGTTCGGTTCCCGCAACTAAAAATGGGCGTGCCAAGCACGCCCATTTTTAGTTGCGGGATGCTGCCAGCGTCCCGGCGGGATATTTGAAATAACGCTGCCCCTGAATATCACCAATTTCTACGGTGATCTGCAACTTCAATTCAGCATTTGTAGGAAGGAATTTTGTTTGCAAAATTTCCAGGCTTTGTTCGCCAACTTGCCGGATGACCTCCGGGGAGCGGCCTTCCAGGAATCGCACTGACAAATGGATGAATGCGTGTTCGTCATTCCCATCGCCGATGAAAAAATCGTCCAGGCGGATGGCGCGGCTTTTGCAATTGTCGGTACGGATTCCGCCGGTTGTAGCCAGGATGTTGTGCAATTGGGCAAAAAGCACATCTGATTCAATTGGCTGTCGGATATTGGCAGTGTATTCGAGGGTCAGCTGGGGCATGATGATCCTTGTTCTTCAGTAATCGCTATCACCAGGGCGCGCCATTCGTCCAGGTCGAGTGTTTCGGCCCGGCGTTGGGGATCGATGCAGGCATGGGTGAGGATTTGATCGGCGGTTTCTTTGGGCCAGGCCATCCCCGCCGAGAGCGAGTTGCGCAGGGTTTTGCGTTTTTGGCTGAACCCGGCCTTCGCTGCCCGGAAGAAAGTGGGCAGCAGCGCAGGAGGGATTTTTGGTTTTTCGAGCAGGTCAATGCGCACGACTGCCGAATCCACTTTTGGGGCCGGGTAGAACGCCCCCGCCGGAATGCGCGCCGCGATGCGCGCTGCGCCATAAACCTGCACGCTCAACGCCAGCAGGCTCAACTGGCCGGGTGGGGCGCAAATGCGTTGAGCCACTTCGCGCTGCACCGTCAGGATCAAGCGCCGGGGTTGCTGGCGCGCTTCAAGTAGATGCCGGATGATAGCGGAGGTGATGTAATAAGGGATATTGGCAACGACGAGATAATCATCTGTCGGGAAAAGCTCATCTGGATTTATCTCGAGGATATCGCCATGGATGATTTGGACGTTATCGAACGGCGCCAATATTTCTTGCAGGGGCGGGATGAGTTTCTCATCAATCTCTACGGCAACCACCCTCTGAGCCGCGTTGGACAGGTGACGGGTGAGACTCCCCAGGCCAGGGCCAATCTCCAAAACGGCCTCCCCAGCCCCAATTTCAGCCGCCTGAACCACCCGCCGCAAGGCGGCCTCATCCATTAAAAAATTTTGCCCCAGACTTTTATCTGGGTGCAGACCATATTTGCGCAAAATCGCCGGGATATTCAAAGCGGGCAGGGAGGTATCTTTCACCATCACTCCAGTATCCACATGATGTTCGCCGGGACCGGCGTTAGAAAATAAACCGTCACCGTGCTGTGCCAACTCACCCAGTCTTCATCGGTATAGCCCAGGTCTACCCAATGTTGGCCGGAAACCCCCGCGCCGATATCTTCAATGGTTGCAAAGCCATAACCGGGGATATACACAGCCTGGCCGCGCATCATGTTGAACCAAGATCGAATGACGCCGATCATGCCTTTTTGAAGCTGCTTGCCGCTGGCGGTGGTGGTGTTGCAGTAATCGGGCACTCCCAGGCGGCAAGGTGAATAGGATGTGGCATAGGCTTGCACGGCGCGCCAGTATTCAATGGGGCCATCGGCGGTGTTGGTGGTGCGCACCACCACGTTGGTGCCATAGCCCACAATACGCGGCACCGGTTGGCGCGCTACCCACTCATCTTCGATTTGGCGTTCAATTTCCACCCAGCCTTCGGCGTCGGGGTGCGCCTCGTAAACCACTCGCACCCGTTGGGCGGTCAGGCCGTATTCGCCGGCCTGCACCACTTGAGTGTTGTCGATTTCGAGTTCCGGCAGCCCTTGTTGAATGCTTTCAAAGGCCAGCGGAATTTGCTCCAGGGTGATGTCTTCACGCAATCGTACAATCAGAATCTCCCCGTTTTCCGGCAGTGGGTTGTGTTCGGGCGGCAGACTGTAGTCCGATCCTTGCAGAGGCAGGCCGCTTTCGGCCAGCGCTTGGCCGACGCTTGGGCCTATTGAGCGGGTGTGAGATATTTTCCCCAAGCTGCGGATGGTTAATGCCTGGGTGCGGTCTAGAGTTGCGGTAATATCCGATCCCGTCAGGGGCGTATCGAGCGATGGGGAGAGTTGATCGCCGTTAAAGAGGTCGATATTCTGTTCCCAAAGCGCGCCCCCCAGCGTGCTGGCCGTCGAGGAAAAGGCGCTGTTGTTTCCTTCATCGTCCAGGTGAATGGTGGTGGCGCGTCGAATCTGAAGGCTATGCGTCCACGCATAGGGCAGTTGCTGGTCGAGGGTCACCGGGAGGCCGTCAGCCAGAATTTGATCTTCGGGGTGCAGGCTGATCCCTGCTTCGGCCAGAATTACCACTGGGATGCGCTCCGATGAGAGGAGGGTTTGCGCGCTGCCATCCACATGAATTTGAATTTGGGAAGCCTGCTGGATGCCGATTTCATCTCCCCGGCGCAGCCAGTGCCCTAGTGGAGGGGAAAGTGTGTCGGCTTCACCCAGGGGAACATCTGCCGTGCGCAACGCGCCCCGAACCGTCAGCGAATAGGTGGTGAGTTTCCAGGGTGTATTGTTGATAGTGAGGGTGATCTCTTTGCGGAGCAACATCACGGTCAGAACCGCCAGGACAATCAGCGCAATTCCCGATATCGGCCAGCGGTATTTTTTGAGTACCAGCATGCCAGCGATTGTAACAGATTTCAGCTTAAGTGATATAATCAGCCGCGAATGTATCTTTGATGATTCAGTAATAAAAAGAACCCGAGCGCGTGAATGCTATTCCCTGGTATGTCGAGCTTACAAGTACTTGTTCGTGTGTGAGGAAACAGGAAGTTTGAGCTTTCTGAATGAATTGAAAATACTCGGCATTTTCGGGGGAGTTGCGAACTGATTTGTCATTGAGGAAACCAAGATTTAATGGATGAATGGAGGCTGAATGGTCATTGAGCGAGAAGGAATGATCCAATTTGCCGGGAAAAATGCTACTGTGATCGGCCCGGATGTGGAAGTCGGGGATACAGCAGTTGAGTTTACAGTTCAAGCGCAAGATTGGTCTGCATTTCAAGGCCTTGAAAATACCCAGGGGAAAGTCCGCATTATTGCAGCAGTGCCTTCATTGGATACTGCGGTCTGCGATCGCGAAACGCGGCGCTTTAACGAAGAAGCCGCTGCATTGGGCGAGCAAGTTGCCATATTCGTCATCAGCGCTGATTTACCCATCACCCAGAAACGCTGGTGTGGCGCTGCAGGGATTGATCAGGTGCTGGTATTGTCCGACCATATAAATGTCGATTTTGGCACGAAATATGGTTGCCTGCTCAAAGAGCAGCGCATTCTTCGACGGGCAGTTTTTGTCGTCGATCAGAATGGCAAAGTAGTCTATGTCGAGTACACACCGACTCTCGGCGAAGAGCCAAATTACGAAGCCGTTCTCCGGGCTGCCCGCAAGGCATTGTCGGGATAATTGGTGTTTACTGTCAAGATAAAAGGTAGGACTTACGCAGTTCGTTGAACATTTACCCAAAATAGGGGTGTGTGGGGTGCGGAGCACCCCACACACCCCTATTTTCGGACTTTCCTCTCGCAAGTGCGTAACTCCTAAAAGGTTGTCTATTCCCCTTGCAGCAACCGAAATTGTTTGGAGTGAGTCATGCAAGATGTTGATTTGAAACCAGATACTTCACGATCCGTATGGTTTGTGCCGCTGCGGAACGATGTCGCGGCAGATCATCTTCATTTACGCGTAGGTTCGCGCTCCCGGGTTTGGAGACCTCCGACAGATGTCTTCGAGACCGAAGATGCGGTTATAGTGCGGGTTGAAATCGGTGGGATGCAAAATTCTGAATTTGCAATTTCTTTGGAAGGGCAGGTGCTAACCATTCAGGGAACCCGCCCCGATCAACCCGGTCGGCGAGCTTTCCATCAAATGGAGATTCATTTTGGCGAATTCAGCTCGCAAATTGAATTACACTGGGCCATTGCCCAAGACAAGATTGAGGCTGAGTATCGTGATGGCTTTTTGCGGGTAGTGTTGCCCAAGCAACAACCGCACCAGATTGTGATTAGGGAGTAACCCTATGCCAGCATCACGTTGGAATTCGGATCTTATGGAACTTCTTTCATGGTTTGACGAAGACGACCTGAGTTTTGATGATTTTGTCTTTCAGCCAATCTTGACGCGCGTGGGCGAAAGTATGAACGATGAAAGCCAAATCGATGGCGAATTTGAAGGCGAGATCATCCCCGGTGAATTGCCCATTTTGCCATTGCGCGGGCTGGTCGTTTACCCAGAAACGGCAGTGCCGCTAACAATTGGCCAGCCGCGCTCGATCCGGCTGGTTGATGATGTCATCGCTGAAGATAATCGCCTGATCGGTTTGATTGCCTCGCGCAAGCCCGAGTTAGAAGCTCCCGACCCCGAAGATCTGTACACCATAGGCACGGTGGCGACGGTTCATCGCATGTTGCGCGCCCCCGATGGCACTATTCGCTTGCTGGTTCAAGGTATCGCACGCTTTCGAGTGGATGCCTATTTGCACACCGAGCCTTATCTCAAAGCGCAAATTACCCTCATCCCTGAAATTGTTGAGGAAGCTCTTGAAATTGAGGCGATGGCGCGCAATGCCCGCGATCAGTTTGAACGCATTGCCGATATGATCCCCTCACTGCCGCGCGAGTTGGTCGAATCGGTGCTCATGCTGGATGATCCGTTGCAAACGGTGTATACCATTGCCAATTTCCAACGCATCGAACTGGATGATGCTCAAGAGCTGTTGGAGTTGGATTCGGTTTCTGATAAGCTGCATAAATTGGTGGCCTTGTTAGCGCGTGAAGCCGAAGTCCTGGAGATTGGGCAGAAGATTCAAAAGGAAGCTCGCTCTGAGATCGAAAAGGTGCAGCGTGAGTACTTCCTCCGTGAGCAATTGAAAGCCATTCAGAAAGAGTTGGGCGAAGACGATGAGCAATCTGCCGAAGTGGATGAGTTTCGTCAGAAGATCGACGAAGCCAAAATGCCCGAAGAGGCCGAAAAGCAGGCCCGCCGTGAGCTGGATCGCATGTCACGCCTGCCAACGGCTGCGGCAGAATATGGGGTGATTCGCACCTACCTCGACTGGTTGGTGACTTTGCCCTGGTCGAAAACCACCGTGGACAACCTCGATATCCCTCACGCCCGGCAGGTGATGGATGAAGATCATTATGGTCTGGAAGACGTCAAAGAACGCATTTTGGAATTCCTGGCTGTGCGAAAATTGCGCCAGGAGCGCAGCGAAGAATTCGCTTCAGATGAAGGTTTCGATGATGAAATTCGCCGTCTGCGTGAGGGTGTGATTCTGTGCTTTGTGGGACCTCCCGGTGTTGGCAAGACCTCGCTTGGGCGTTCGATTGCCCGCTCAATGGAACGCGAGTTTATTCGCATCTCGCTGGGAGGGGTGCGCGATGAGGCCGAAATACGCGGCCATCGCCGCACCTATATTGGCGCCCTCCCTGGGCGGATTCTGCAGGCGTTGCGGCGTGTTGAATCGCGTAACCCAGTTTTTATGCTCGATGAGATTGACAAACTCAGTCAGGGGTTTCAGGGTGACCCGGCTTCGGCTCTGCTGGAAGTTCTCGATCCTGAGCAAAATGTTGAGTTTCGCGATCATTACATGGAAGTAGCCTTCGATTTATCGGAAGTCATGTTCATTACCACGGCAAACCGCCTCGACACCATCCCCAGGCCGCTGCTCGATCGGATGGAGATCATCGAGTTGTCGGGGTACACCGAGGGTGAGAAAATACAAATTGCCAAAGGGTATTTGATTCCGCGGCAACTGCGCGAAAACAGCCTGCGCAAAGATGAGGTTAACTTCAGCGATGACAGCCTGAAAGAGATCATCCGCTTTTACACGCGCGAGGCGGGTGTGCGCAACCTTGAACGCGAAATTGGCGCCATATGCCGCAAAGTTGTCACGCGTATTGCCGAGGGGCAGCAAGAAGATGCCTTCAAAATCACACCCGAATGGGTGCAAGAATACCTGGGGCGACGCAAATTCTCGGACATGGAAGATATTCTCGACCGCACTTGCCTGCCAGGTGTCGCCACCGGCCTGGCCTGGACTCCCACGGGAGGGGATGTACTCTTTATCGAAGCCACCCGTATGCCTGGCGGGAAAGGCTTCCAACTGACCGGCTCATTGGGCAATGTGATGAAGGAGTCGGCCAAAGCGGCGTTATCTTATATTCGATCGCAGGCTAAGCAATTGGGACTTGATGAAGGCTTCTTTGCCGATGCCGATTTTCACCTGCATATTCCAGCGGGCGCACAGCCCAAAGACGGCCCATCGGCTGGTGTTACGATGGCAACTGCCCTGGTTTCGCTTGTGTCGGGCCGCCCGGTGCGACCCGAAGTAGGGATGACCGGTGAGATTACCCTGCGGGGTAAGGTGTTGCCCGTAGGCGGCATTAAAGAGAAAGTTTTAGCGGCGCATCGGGCCGGCCTGAAAATAGTTTTGCTGCCCAAACGCAATGAAGTTGATTTGGAAGATCTGCCGGAAGAAATTCGCACCGAGACGAGTTTTGTGTTTTTAGATATGGTGGATGATGCCCTCGAAGCTGCCTTAGAACCGCTGCCGAAGCCGAAGAAACGTGCCCCCAAAAAGAAAACGGCCTCAAAACCTGAGCAAGTCGTAGCCGACTCGCAGATGCCCGCTTAAATAGTTGTATGAATAAAATAATGCTTATTGACGATAATCGGATTGTTGTTGATCTGCTCCAAACACTATTGGAGATAGAAGGGTTTGTCGTAATCGACAATCCGATAAACGGTGATATACTGGCGGCCATTCTGCAGGAAAAACCCGCCGTCATTCTGATGGATGTTTTTTTGAACGTATCTTCAGAGCATGAAAAGGATGGCCTTGTATTATTGCAAAATATTCGCGCCCATCCCGATCTGGCGGATGTGAAAGTCGTGATGTCTTCAGGGATCGATTTTAGCGAAGAAAGCCGACGGTATAGTGCCGATGGCTTCATTCACAAACCTTATATGCCCGAAGACCTGATACGGCTGATTTATCAAGTATTGGAATAAAACTGTAAGAACAAAAATTTCGATTGGTAGTAGCCTAAAGGTTCATCTCCAAAACTATTGATCCCTTCAGGTAAAATTTATTCGAGCCGTTATATCGAAATAAAAAATATTGGAGGCACACCGCTTTGTGGGGATTTCCCGAACTCGGGGAATTTCTCTCTGCTGCGGAGTGTCTAGGAACATTGAGAGTGATAGTGTGACAAGGAAAAAATCACGTACCACAATGCAGTGGTACACCATGGATTTGCATATACATTCCCCGGCTTCGAGCGATTATCAACAGCCGCAAATAAAGTATCTGGATATTTTGCAAAAGGCTGAATCTCGGGGCCTGGATATTATCGCCATAACCGACCACAATACAGTGGCTGGGTATCGCCTAATGACCGAAGAAATTCAACAACTGGAGATGCTGAAGCGCCTCAACCGCCTTTTGCCGGAGGAGAAGGCACGCTTAGAAGAATACCATCGTTTGAAGGATCGGATCCTGGTGCTGCCGGGGTTTGAATTCACGGCCACCTTTGGATTCCACATTTTGGGGATCTTCCCCGCCGATAAACCGATTCGTGAAATTGAGCATATCTTGCTTGATTTAAATATCCCCGCCGACCAGCTCGATGAGGGTTCTGTGACCGTAGGGGCAAGCGCCGATGTTTTGGCTGCCTACGAGAAGATCAACGCTGCCGGAGGGCTGGCAATCGCTGCCCATGCTAATTCCAATAACGGGGTTGCCATGCGCGGCTTCAGTTTTGGCGGGCAGACAAAAATTGCCTATACCCAAGACCCTAATCTGCACGCCCTGGAAGTTACCGATTTAGAGCGCAAAGGGCGGCATAGCACGGCTGGTTTCTTTAGCGGCACCAAACCAGAATACCCCCGGCGGATGCACTGCATCCAGGGTTCTGATGCTCACCGTTTAGATAATGATGCTGACCGGCGCAAGAACTTGGGCGTTGGGGGCCGCGCTACCGATGTACGTTTGGAAGAAGTCTCTTTTAAAGCGTTGAAGGAACTCTTGATGGGCAATGACTTTGCCCGCACCCGCCCTCACCGCGCCAAAGCCGAACCCGCTTACGATTTTGTCCAGGCGGCGCGCGAGGAGGGCGCCAATATCGTTCAAGATTTCCACGAAAGCATGACTGTACGTGGCGGCAAGCTCTATGCCATCATCGCAGATATATGCGCCTTTGCCAACACGAATGGCGGCACCATTTATATCGGCATGAGCCGTTCACCCCGCCGGAGCGTGGTCGGGGTAGCCTCGACTACGCAAGAAGTAACCCGCTTGGAAAAAGAAATCAGTGATCGCATCAGCCCGCCTTTGAATTGCAGCATTGATGCGCATAAGTTCCAGGGCAAAGACATTATCCGTATTCTGATCCCGCGTGGCGATGATCCCCCCTATGCGGTGGATGAAAGCAAAATCTACCTGCGTACGGAGGCTGAAACAGGTATGGCCGTGCGTGATGAAATTGTAGCGATGGTACTACGCGGCCAAAAAGATATTCAACCCCCAGTGCCTGCTCCGCTTGAAGAAACCCTCGGAAAGCCGATCCCGATGCCAAACGGCGGAATGGAAGCCAAGCCCGAAGATGCCCCCCGCACCGGCGTAGAAATTGTCACCGTAGAGGAGCGACAGGGTGTGCGCTATTATACTGTGCGCGACCTGCGCAATGGCAGCGTGGTGAAAAATGTCACCCGTAAATCGGCCCGCAAGCTATGGCATTATGCTGTCACACACTACGACAAGATCACGCCGGATTTGTCGAAGGCATCTGTGAAGTGGTATGGGGATTTGGGCTTAATCGGTGATAAGAAGTCTGGTCATTACTTGCGCTACGATTTGGTGCAGCGCAATGCTAATGGTGAATACCGCTTTTATTTCGGTGTTACCGATGATGGTATTCATGGGGCCTGGAAGCAGGTTGTCGGCCTGAATGAGGATTGAGCATGTCATTGCGCTTTGGCATTCTGACGGTATCAGACCGTTCATCGCGAGGTGAGCGGTCTGATTTGTCTGGCCCGGCATTGGTTGAGATAGTGTTGGCTTTGGGATGGCAGGTTGAGGAACAGGGATTAGTGCCCGATGAGTTGTTTCAGATTCAGCAACTCCTGACTTGCTGGGCAGATGGACTCCACCTGGATGTGATTCTGACCACCGGAGGTACGGGATTTGCTCCCCGAGATGTGACCCCCGAAGCCACCCAGGCGGTCATTGACCGCCCTGCCCCAGGGCTTGCCGAGGCAATGCGCGCTGCCAGTATGCAGATCACGCCCCATGCCATGCTCTCTCGGGCTGTTGCGGGCATGCGCGGGCGCACGCTCATCATCAACTTGCCGGGCAGCCCTAAGGCCGCGCGCGAAAACCTGGACGTACTCCTGCCAGTGCTCCCACATGCCATCCAGCTTCTGCGCAATGATGAAGATGCCGAATCCGGGCATTCAATCTCGCATGGGTAACCTGATCCTGTATATTGCCGCCAGCCTAGATGGCTTCATCGCCCGTCGCGATGGTGCAGTGGACTGGCTCGACTCTTTCAACCAGCCGGGCGAAGATTATGGTTACAAAGCGTTGTTGGAACGCATTGGCACGATTGTCATGGGCGGGAATACCTACCGACAGGTACTGGGGTTTGGAGTATGGCCTTATGCAGAGCAGCGGGCTATTATTGTCACCACTCAGCCTTTGGAAAACCCTCCGGGCGAAAATATTCACGCCTTTGCCGGAGATGTAGGTGAATTGGTGCGGCGTGAGAAAGAACATTCCTCCAAGGATATTTGGCTGATCGGCGGGGGGCAATTAATAGGCGCGTTTTTGGCCCAGCGACTGGTTGATGAATATATGATCTCGTGGATCCCGGTATTTTTAGGTAGTGGGATTCCGTTGTCGAGTGGGGTGGATGTCGATACTTCGATGCGGTTGATTGGTGAAACTTCGTTTTCCAATGGCGTATTGCAGGCGCATTATTCGGTAAGTTGAGCGCAGGAGGTCGCAAATCATGAAGATAGCCCCCATTCGAGTTCTTTTCTGTTGGGTGTTTATGGTCGCGGCACTGGCAGCTTGTAGCGGACAGCCGCCCTCTGTTGCAGCGGCACTGAGTGTGGATGGATTGATGAACGCCGAATATCACACCGATTGGGCCGCTAGTGGTGTGGCCCAACTAAGTGATGGCGCTTACCAAGAGGGGGATGTCGAAGGGTTGGAATTTGTCGCAATTCTAGCCTATCCGGATCGCTACGCATTTGGCGACATCAATGGAGATGGTCTTGCTGATGGGGTGATGATTTTGGCAACATCGGGCGGGGGTAGCGGAACATTCATCTCGCTCGAAGTATTGCTCAACGAGAGTGGTACTCCCAGGCATGCGGCATCCTATGCACTGGGCGACCGCGTGGTGGTGAAATCTGTGCAGATCAAAGAAGGCGAAATTGTGCTGACAATGATCGTTCATGGCCCAGACGATGGTTTGTGTTGTCCCTCGCAAAATGCCGTTCAGCGCTTTCAACTACAAGAAAATGCTATTGTGATGACTGCCGATGAAAGATAACGAATAACCATTTGCCCAAAAACATCAGCCCTCAGATTTTTCTGAGGGCTGATGTTTAACAGGAGGAGTGTAAAGACAATGTGTTGTTGTGCTTGCGATAGTAAAACACCAATTTTAAGTTGTGGTGAGTTGTGCAGATCTGAAACGGATTATTTTTTCACCTTAGAAGCTCACCTCCGGAAGCTGTTCCAGCGCGGCCTGAATTTCCTTTTCGGGGAGGGCGTAATTTTGCAGGCTGCCGCTGAGGTAGGCCTGATACGCTGAAAGATCAAAGTGACCGTGCCCGGAGAGATTAAATAAGATTACCCGTTCTTCGCCCTTCTCTTTGGCGTCCAGGGCTTCATCAATGGCGGCGCGTACTGCATGTGCGGTCTCTGGAGCGGGGACAATGCCCTCAGATTGCGCAAAGGTCAGCGCGGCCTCGAAAGTTGCCAGTTGGTGAGTCGAAACAGCTTCGATATACCCGGCGTCGTACAACGCACAGATGCTGGGCGCCATGCCGTGATAGCGCAGGCCGCCGGCATGAATGGGCGGGGGAACAAAGGCATGGCCCAGAGTGAACATTTTGACGATCGGGGCCATTTGAGCCGTGTCGCCGAAGTCGAAGGCATAAGGCCCGCGTGTCAGGGTTGGGGTAGCTGCCGGTTCGACGGCTACAAAGCGGGTATCCCTCCCGTTTCGCAGATTCTCTCGCAAGAAGGGGTAGGCAATCCCGGCGAAGTTCGAGCCGCCCCCTACACAGCCAATCACTACATCGGGATATTCCCCGGCCAAATCCATTTGTTTGATCGCTTCTTCGCCGATGACACTCTGGTGCATGAGGACATGGTTGAGTACTGAACCCAGGCTGTATTTCTTAGCCCCGTTGGATGTCGCCGCAGCCTCAACTGCTTCTGAAATTGCAATGCCCAGTGAGCCGGGGCTTTCGGAGTTTTCGGCTAACACCGACTGCCCAAACTGAGTGCGCTCGGTAGGGCTGGCATAAACTTCGGCTCCGTAGCTTTCCATCAGCACCCGGCGATAGGGTTTTTGCTGATAAGAGATTTTGACCATATAAACTTCAACCGGGAGGTCGAAGAAATTACCCGACAAAGAGAGCGCCGACCCCCACTGCCCGGCGCCGGTTTCGGTGGTGAGCGCTTTTGTCCCTGCGGCCTTGTTATAAAAGGCCTGCGGCACGGCGGTGTTGGGCTTGTGGCTGCCGGAGGGCGAGACACCTTCGTGCTTGAAATAGATATGCGCCGGCGTTCCCAGGGCTTTCTCCAGGCGTCGAGCACGGATCAGGGGGGTGGGCCGCCAGAGTTTATAGATTTCGCGCACCTCTTCGGGGATGTCGATATAGCGCTCGGTGCTAATTTCTTGTAAGATCAACTCCATCGGGAAGAGTACGGAGAGAAATTCTGGGGTGACCGGCTCTTTCGTTTGTGGATGCAGCACCGGGGTGGGGGGAACCGGCGAATCGGCATTGATGTTGTACCAGGTTTTGGGTAGGTCGTTTTCAGTAAGGACAAATTTTGTTTGTGACATGATATACCTCCAAGTGGATAAAAAATTATCAATGACAGTGCCTGTGATGATGGTGTTGGTTACTCAGCATTACACAAAAACCAGCCCGCGTACCGATTCCACGCGGCGGGTAGCACGCTCTGTAACGACCCTGGCATTCAGTGCATTTGGCTTTTTCGTGATGGTTGATGTATGCGCTGCGGGGCTGGCTGGACGGCGCTTTTTGCGCCGCGCTCGAAACCGGTGTTTGGATTGAATATTTACCTTCATCAGCTTCTCCTTTCGTGTAAGATGAATAGATCGATTTCAGGACGAAGGCAAATAAAAAAACCTCGTCCACAAAGGGACGAGGGCCAAAGGCTCCCGCGGTGCCACCCAAATTAAACCAGCCTGGTTAAACAAAAATCCCGTTGGTGATGCAACGGGAAATGCAAAGGCCAGCTTCACTCTTGGTAGTCTTGCAGAATTTCTGCGTCAACTACGTTGCCCTGATAACGGTGGCTGTTCCGGCACAGGCTACTCGATCTTCTCTTTCGCCCTGCAACTCTGAGGCCCATTCTGCGTCGTCGTGCGGGCAAGGATCACACCACTTCCCTGCTCTCTGAGCCGTCGGTTCGACGCGTACTACTCCTCTTCACAGTTTTTTCTCTGTTCAGATGTTGCGCAAGGTTATACCGTAGGATCATTGGCTTGTCAAGGCGTTGAAAGGCTATTTGGACACCTAACATTTTCTTTATAAAACACAATCCGGTCGGCGTTTATGCTAGAATAACCTCACCGGGGCAGTTTGAGTTGCGAGTGTGAACCCGCAGGAGGAGACGTATAATGCAAGAAAAAGAAACCATGCTCAGGCTGATGCGCTTCTGGCTTTTTGGCACCTTCATCATTGTTTTCACGGCAACAACGGTTTATGTGGGTGGTGCGTTGGGTACGGGATTGGCCATCTTCAGCGAGTTGTATTTCTGGCTGGCCATCGTCATCACGGCTGCGTTATGCGCGCTGTGGTATTTTATTTACAGTTGGTATCTCGACAAGAAAATGTAGTTCGTTTTTCGTTTGCCCCGGTATACACCTGACGAAGCTTGCATTGCATGCTTCGTCAGGTTGTTTTAAGCAGCTACCAGATTTCTTGTAATATTTTTCGGGCTATTACCATGCGCTGCACTTCGCTGGTGCCTTCGCCAATCGTCATCAGGCGGGCATCGCGGTACATGCGTTCAACCGGGTACTCGCGGCTGTAGCCATAGCCGCCGTGAATTTGGATAGCGTTGCGGGTGACGCGTTCACCCATCTCTGATGCAAATAATTTTGCCATTGCACCGGCTTTGGTATAAGGCTTACCCTGATCCTTGAGCCAGGCCGTGTGATAGACCATTAGCCGTGCTGCCTGGATTTCGGTAGCGGCATCTGCCAGCATCCATTGCAATGCCTGATGTTGAGCAATTGGTTTTCCGAAGGAATGCCGTTCTCTGGCGTAGCTTACAGCTTCTTCCAGAGCAGCCTGGGCCAGACCAACTGAAATAGCTGCAATGCTAATGCGTCCACCGTCGAGTGTTTTTAAAGTTTGCTGTAAACCACGCCCGCGTTCTCCTAAAAGGTTTTTGGCAGGAATGCAAACATTTTTGTAGGTAATGGCGTTGCTATGGCAGGTTCCCAGCCCCATTTTCTTTTCAGGTGGTGCGACGTGCAATCCTGGCGAATTCGTTGGGACGATAAACATACTCATTGCATCAGAGCCTGCATCTGGATCGCTGATTGCCAGGGTGATAATAAATTCAGCATCACGGGCATTGGTAATCCAGGCCTTGCTGCCATTGAGTAACCACTCGTCCCCGTGCAACTCTGCTCGCGTTTGGATGGCCTGCAAGTCAGAACCGGCACTTGGTTCGGTGAGTGCCAGCGCGGCCAGCTTGCCCTCGCCGCTGGTGACCAATGGCAAGTAAGCGCATTTTTGCGCTTCCGTGCCAAATAGGGTAATCGGCGCGCAGCCTAGCCCGGTGTGGGCTGCAATCGTCAGGGCTGTGCCCCCATCCCCCCAGCCCAACTCCTCAATGGCGATAGCCGCGCTCATGGCATCCACCCCGCTGCCACCGTGTTCCTCCGCTGAAGTAATCCCCAGTACCCCCAGTGCGCCCATCTTGCGGATGGCTGCCCAATTGATTTCCCCTCGTTCGCTGAGTTCCGCAGCTTGTGGTTTCACCTCCCGGGCCACAAAATCGTGAATGGCTTTGCGCCACAACCGCTGCTCTTCTGTGAGCTGAAAATCCATTTTGTCCTCCTCGATCATAAAAAAGCCCTAAAGGGTATTGCAACCTTTAGGGCTTAGATTTTTTACGAGTTCATTTCATATAAATCTTTTAGCGCATAAACATGGTCTTGCCAAACTTGCTCATAACGATCCGGGTCAACTTCGGCCTTGCGGATCATGCGCTGGCACAATTCCATTTGTTGGGCTGTACTGCTGGGTTTGCCGTACAACTGGAGGGCGAATTTTGAAAAGTCGCGTACCATGAAGTCAAAAATTTGGTCAATCAAGATCTCATCTATTTCATAAATGCGGGCATTTTCGAGCAAGAGTTGCGCATAAACAACCAGGGCAAACAACTCCCCCAACGCAAGCAGAAAATCAATGTCCTTGCGCTGCGCCTCATCGGGTGTGGCCGTAGCCAGGAACTCTTTTAAGATGCCTGTTTGCTGGCGGAAAACCCGGACATTGGGGAGATCGAACGCCTGGAAGATTTTCTCGTAATCATGGAAGCGAATCTGACTCAGCCCGCGCGTGGGGCCCTGATTGAAGAGAAAGTCGTCATTTTGGGGTTGATCTTGCCGGGGAAGGTCGGGGTACTCAGCGGGGTTGAAGAAGTAATTGGGCATGAATTTGACGATCAAAGCGATATTGACGTGAACCGTGCCCTCCAATTTGGGCAGGGCGCGGATATCGCGTGCCGCCATTTCAAAGTAGGTATCGCGTTCGAAACCTTTGGCGGCGATCACATCCCATAGCAAGTTGATGACTTCCTCGCCCTGGGTGGTGACTTTCATCTTGACCATGGGGTTATAGAGCAGGTAGCGGCGATCTTCCGGTGAGGCTGCCCGCATATAGTCGGCAGCGCGCAGGGCAAAGAGTTTCATCGCCACCAGACGGGCATAGGCATCGGTGAACATCTGCTTTACGTGGGGGAAATCGGTTACATGCATGCCATACAAGCGGCGGTTGGCGGCATGGTTAATGGCCTCATACAGCGCGTGGGTGCAAATGCCAATAGAAGCCCAACCCAGGTTGTACTTGCCCACATTAACCGTGTTGAGCGCCGAATCCCAGGCTGCCTGGCCCATTGAAAGGATTTCATCTTCATCAATAGGGTAATCTTTCAGAATATACTGCCCGACATAGTTTTGGCTGGCAGTCACGTTTTTCACCAGTTCGTACTTGTCGCGTTGGTAATCGGCTACAAAGAAAACGTACTCGCCGGTTTTCGCCATTTTTCCAAACGTGGAGACCATTGGCGCAGCGTTGGCGTTGCCGATGTAATATTTCTCACCATTGGCAAGGTAACTGCCATCTGCCTGAGGGGCAAGGGTCATCTCCGTGGCGTAAATATCCGCCCCATGGTCACGTTCTGACAGGCCAAACGCAAAAACGGCGCCATCCCCCAAGAGGGCAGCCGCGCGTTGTTTTAGCGTCTCATTCTCACTCATCCAAATTGGGCCGAGACCAAGAATACTGACCTGCCAAGTGTACCAGTAGGCTAATCCATAAAAGCCGAGAATTTCATTGAATTCGCAATTGCGCCAGGTATCCCAGCGGTAGTTTACGTTTGGGCCGTAAGGATCGGGAGTCAGCAGGCTGGCAAAGATCTTCTCGTCTTTTATGAAGTCAAGAAAATCGCCGTACCAGGCGCGGGCGTGGTCATCTTCTTTAATTTTGCACTTGCCGCGCTGCTCGAACCAGGAGATCGTTTTGCGCATGATCTTTTGGGAAAATTCATCTGGGTAATGGCGGGTGTGTTCGTTGGGGTTGAGCAGGAACATAATTTGCACCTTAATGTCAGATATGCCAGAGTGCCGGATGCGATAGTTTGATTATAACATTTTCCATTACCTGTCCCATATTTCGGGCAGGTCAAGTCGCAATCGTTCTGTGCGTTCACGCTGATAGCTTGCCAAAACAGAACTCGCAGGTTGCTTGCGGTGTCTTCACTCCGGGGGGAGGTTTTTAGCGAATTGCGTAAGTTTTACCAGCCTTACAGTAATGATAATTGGTCATACAATTTTAATTGTAAAATACGCTAACCACTAAAATTTTGGATTGCACAGTAAGGAGAACCATTATTATTCCCATAAGGCAGTACAAAGACCGCTGGCGTATCAGTCACCGACTGATGGCTTTTTTTTTGCTTGTAGCTATTCTTGTGCCGCCTATTTCAGGCGGGGGGATCTCATCTGTACAAGCCCGTTCTCTATTTGCGGCGACTCCGGATATTGGTGTAACTACACCCGGTGATGTAATGTTGGGGGAGGCTTTTACTTTCTCGGTAACCTTTGATAACGCAGGCAGCGATACCGGGTATGGCCCCTTCATTGATGTCCTGTTTCCACTCAATGGCGCAGATGGCGCGCCCTATGCGGTCCCCCCAGAAACACAAGATGGGGTAGACTTTAATAGCACAACGGGGGCAACGTATTTGGGGAATAAACTTGAGTGCGAAGAAAACGAATTTGATGAAAATGGCGAAGCGACCCATCCTTTTGCCAGAGACACGGGTGGCGATTATCTGACCATTACCGGGACGCCGGGCGATAAATTAGTGTCATGCAAACTGCCTTTTGGGTCTTTTGTGCCGAGTCAACCGCAGGTTGCGGTGACGTTTAATGCCCAGTTGAGTGATTTGGCCGATGTTGGGACAGCGCTGCCCATCCGAGCGCGAGGCGGCTTCATGTATGGAAGCGATCCATTAGATAATTGGTGCTGCGACGCGGTTATTCTTTCTCCAACCAGCAATAACAGCAATTCCTGGCAGGGCGGTAGCCCGGCGACAATTACGCCGACGATCATGACAATGAGTAAAACCGGCTCACCCACGGATAACGAAACAGCTACTGGCCCGAATTTCCCGCGCACGTATACGATTACGGTGGATATTGCCGATGGGCAGCAAGTCGATCATCTGACGATTAGTGATACCCTGCCGGACAATGTCCAGTTTTTGGGGATGATTTCACCGGCCAGTTGTGCAGCCGAACCGAGTACCACTTCGCCGGGCGGATCTCTTTCGTGCAATTTGGGGGCTGTTACGGGAGGATCAGGGAGCAGCGATGCACAAATCCAATTTTCATTTTACATTCCCTTAGAAGATGCTGCGGCTGTCCGGGTGTTGCCTGAAACAACGGGTGCTTCTAGCACCTCGGAGAATGATGCTCAGGTTGAGGGAGATTGGCTGCCAGACGATGTGCGCGATCAACCTTCCCAACATCTGGCGATTGGGACACCCCCCTCGACCGATTACACGCATACGAATAAGTCTATCCCCATTCAAAAAACTTCGGATGTGGTTGGGGGTGGCGAGGTTATCCCTGGCGCGACTGTAGAATTTACACTCGAATTCCAAGTATCCGATTACTTTGCTTTTGAGAATGTAACCGTTGATGATGTGCTATCTGACGGATTTCATTTTGATTCATCGTTCAACCCGGCATTGACAGTGCATGGAAATGGCTACACCTTTTCCTCGCAAGATTTTCATCATAGCGCGCCGAATGTAAACTACACTGTCTCTTGTAACTATACCGGGGGACCGGGTGCAGAATGTGATCTCGATGACCCGGCCAGCAACACTGGTAAGACAACCATCACCTTCAATATTGCAGATGAAATTGTGGATCAGGGGCAGGTGAGCGGCAATCTGGTAGGCGGTTGTGTGCCCCCTGCTGGTCTGGATTCGAAAACACCTGCTTACGATCTCAACTGCGATGCGGGCAATAATGGCTACAATAATGGCAGCACTACCGGAACCATAGTTTATCGGGCAGTTATTCAGGAAGAGTTTGCCGATGATTATCCTTCCGGGGATCAAAGCGTTGATCAGGGAGATGAACTCAGCAACAGCGTTACCATTTCCGGTACCGTGCTGAATAACACCGATATGAGCACAACTGGCAATCCGGTTGCCGATACAGCCGGTGCTTCGGAAACGGTGCCGCGTAATGATCTGAGTAAAAATTTTTACGCTATCAACGGAGACACTAATCTTAACAACTTTGTTGTTGACGGGGAGATTCACATCAAGCCCGGCGACGAGCTAACGTATCAACTCAAATATACTCTGGTGACCAGCGATGTCGAAGATCTCTATCTAATGGATTATCTGCCGTTGCCGATACTGGATGTGGATGACCCGGATGCGGATGGCTCAAATGGCCCAGCCTGGACATTCACAGGAAAGTGCAGTGGCGCTATACCGGTAGCAGGATCGGCTTGTTTTGGTTCAGCAGACACCTTTTATGATTATTCGAGTGTTACGCCGTCGGTGGCATCCGATGTGGATGGTAATGGTAACCCGGATGATGAAGCAAATACCTTGCGGTTTTTTTATGGCGACTATGATAGCACCAGCAACCAGTCTAAGGTAATCGAAATACTCTTCACTATTGCCGTCAACACCGAACCTTTTGCAGATGGCCTGTATCTAACCAATCAGGCGCGCGTGCATGAAGGCTCCACCAATTCGACAGCGAAAGATGATGACGCCATTGTCGATTTTGTGCTCGATGAGCCATTGCTAGTGCATAAGAAAAGTGTCATTGCCACCGATAATTCGAGTGCCAACCTCAGCCCGGCGCTGAGTGCTTATTCGTTTACTGCACCAGGTAGTTCTGGTCTGCGGTGGACATCACCGGCTAAAATCGATTCAACCTATCTCAAGAGTAATCCCATCAATAGTGATATTACCAACTCTGACGGGGGTGACCTGGTGAGTTTTGCCATTGTGATTGAAAATCAGGGTCATAGTGGGGATGGCGCTTTTGACCTCACCATTAAGGATAGCCTGCCCTCAGATTTACAAATCCCAGCCGGGGGGCTGAATCTGGATATCCGCTATGGGGATGGCACCGGCCCGATCAGCTATACCAGGCCCGATGACAGCGCTGCCACCGCCACCGATTTATTTGGCGGCGGCATAAAACTAGTCGATCCGGTCGGGCAAGGGGTTTGCCAGGCACATGATCCTAATTTAGGGAACAACATTATTATCATCACCTATGATTTGCAGGTGAAGAACGGCGTGGCGCCCGGCACCGAAATTGAAAATAGCGGTACGATTACCAACTATTCCAACAAAGAAGGTGGCGATGATTTCACCGGATCAGGCGGCTCTGGACAGGAAGGTGATTTGGTCGATAAAGCTAAGATCAGCATCTCAGACCCTGCGGTGGCGAAATCGATTGCTGAAACATCTATCAGCACCACAGGCACAGCGCAGCATGATCCGGCACTGGAAGATTTGACCATCGGTGAAGATGTGACCTTCAAGATCATTATCACCCTCCCTGAAGGCAACTCGACAGCCGTTACGGTCACCGATAACCTGCCAAAATCTCCGGCGGGTATTCTCAGTGTGCAAAGTTCTTGTGTCACGTCTGTTGGCGCCAATTTGACACTAACCAATAATCCTGCCGGAACCTGCCCAACGAGTTTCGGGACGCACAACAATACCGATGCCGATGCCTATATCGACCAGGTTGTCTTTGATTTTGGCGATGTTACCAATACCGTTGATGGGGTTGAGGATGCTAAAGATCAGATTGTGCTTCAGGTGGTCGCCAAAGTTGAGGCTCATGATGCCAATGAAGATGGCGACAAATTGACCAATACCGTGCAGGTGACAGCCGGATCCTCCACCCAAAACGGCAGTGTAGATTTTGAAATTGTAGAACCCGACCTGGATATAGCAGACAACAAAACCGATGGGGTCGATTATTTTGCTGCGGGCGGGTTGCTCGTTTACACAATTACCTATCAAAACAATGGTACGGGCACGGCCACAGGCGTGAAAATCACCGACACCGTGCCAACGGGGACAACCTTTGTGGCAAGCAGCAGTACAACCGGCTGGGTGCTGCCAGGCACTTCCACAGCTTGTCCCGATGGCGCAGCGGCAGGGACGGCCTGCGAATATCCCATAGGGGAGTTGACGGCGGGTGCTGCTGCGCAAACCGTCGATTTTGCCGTTCGAGTAGATGATCCTCTGGCGGCGGGCATTTCTCAAATTACCAATTCTGCAACCATTGACGATGAGTATGCCACCGATGATAGTGATCCAACCAATGATGCCGCTTCCGATACCAATAATTTAGCGGTGTTGGGAAAAAGCCTTATTGATACGAATCAGGCATTTTCGTTGGGGAGTGATGTCGTCATCGGTGAAATTCTCACCTATCGAGTAGTATTGTCAATTCCCCCAGACGCATCGCCGCCCGGTTCGATGCCGAATTTGTCCGTGACCGATGATCTCGACGCGGGGCTGGCCTTTATGGATTGTGTCGGCGTGACGGCTTCGGCGAATTTAACGACCAATCTCCCCGGGGGATTTTCTGATGCCTGCGTGCCCGATTCAATCAACCCTACGACCGGAAATCCAGCCATTTATCCGCTGCCAACCTCAGGAGCAGGCAGCAGTGATGATGCCAATCAGGGGCGCCGCCTCGTTTTCGATTTGGGGAATGTATCGAATACCAGCACGGGAACTGCTAACGAGACCATCACGCTTGAATATCGCGTGGTCGTGTTAGATAGCGCCGACAATGTGCGTAATGTCCTGTTGAATAACAACGCCCAGGCAGCCTGGAATCAGGGCAGCACAAGTAACAGCCTTACCGCTCAGGCGAACAATGTCACCATTCAAGAACCCGCTTTTCAGATGTGGAAAACAGCCAATCTGACCACGGCATATCCCGGTGCTGTGGTCACTTTCCAGATCGAAGTGCGTCACGATGTCAACAGCATAGACACATTTGATGTAGAGCTTACCGACCCATTACCCAGTGGGTTTGTGTACCAACCGGGTACATTGGTGGTTGCCCAGGGGTTGGCCGCAGATGTAATTGATGATAGTGACCCCCGAAATTTGCGCGTGGTTTGGAATTCTTTCCCGGCTGTTGAGTCCGCCATTATAGAATTTAACGCTGTGATTGTCGGTGGGGGGACGAATACAACCTATCTGGCATGGACAAGTCTTCCCGGCGATGTTGCCTCGCCGCAATCGGATTTCAACGTGCTATCCACAGAGCGATTTTATGATCCCCCCTCTTCGATTGATATTTATGGTCTGAGTGCTTCCTTTGACATAACGGTAAAGGGTGGGCTATTGCCGGAGACCGGCTTTCCGCCGGGGCGGGTGACAACGCCTCAACCCAGTGAGGGGGCCAGCCCCTGGGGTTTTGGTGAGGAAATGTGGTTGAGTATTCCATCCCAGGGGATTCGTGTGCCGGTTGTGGGTGTTCCCTTTACCGAACAGGGGTGGGATTTGTCGTGGCTTTCGGCGCAGGCCGGGTATTTAGATGGCACTGCCTACCCCACCTGGCCAGGGAACAGCGTCCTCACCGGGCATGCCTACTTACAAAATGGGATGCCGGGGCCATTTGCAGCAATTGACCATTTGCGCTGGGGTGACGAGATTGTTCTCAATGCGGGCGACGCTCGTTATGTGTACCAGGTGCGCGAGCGTGATACTATTAAACCCGATGATTGGTCGCCTTTCCAAACAGAAAACCTTGATTGGGTAACTTTGATGACCTGCAACCAGTATGATGAGACTCTGCAGGCCTATCGTTGGCGTGTGGTGGTGCGGGCTGTTTTAGTAGATGTAACCTACAAATAAGCAGCGTTAGGGAAGTACGTTGAAAAAGCTTCCGAAACATAAGGGTGTATGGGGTGCGAAGCACCCCATACACCCTTATGTTTCGGTGATTTCTTATAACGCGGCGAAAGCCATGCTCAAGCTACTTTCCACTAACCACTTAGAGCATCTGACCTTCGTTTGAGCTGAGATTTTGGGATTTCTCACGAATTTATGCTTTTTTTAGCTCCGACGCTTGACCTTCAATTTTGCAGGTGGTATAGTTGCCCCCAATGTTTACTTTTGCCCTGAACCTCAACACCAATAATGATACTGATCGTCATCAGACGATTGGGCGTTGGTGCGCGGGTACGATGACATAATCCATCGAAGTAACCGAATGTAGTAATCAACGCCCTGGAATTTCCGGGGCGTTTTTTGTTATCAGGTCGATCCGACGAACCAGATGAACAGGAGAACCACCATGCTGACCTCTTACGAAACACCCGTTTACGCCGTGCCGGATGAAAATCTAATTCCGGTGAGCAGCCATCTGAAAAGTATGGCATCCATCCCGCCCTCGCGCATGTTTCTGATCAAAAAGTCGCTTAAGGTATATCAGGAGAAATATCCAGACAGCCCCATTTACGACGCTTCCCAGGGGGATGGCGGGGCCAGCTTACCGGGGGTGCCGCGTGAAATTCTGGAAAGAGCCGCCCAAATCCAAATCGAACACGGCACCGGGTATGATATGCCCTTTGGCACAGATGCCTATCGCCGCAGTGTCGTTGAGCAATATTGGGGGTTAGACGCCAGTCTGGGGTATGGCCCGGCGAATGTGCTCAGCGCGACCGGAGGGCGCGATGCGTTGGTCAAGGCTTATCAGGCCATGCTGGCGTTAGGGTATGGCCGCCAGGGCGACGCCTTGGTCGTTTCGCGCGTCCCCTGGATTTCGTATAATTGGGGGCCGTATGGCGTTGGCGCCAATGTGATGTGGGCGCCGGGGCATCCCGATGACGGTTGGGCATATACTGAGGAAGGGATTCAGGCCTGTGTGCAAATGGCGGCCAGCACTGGGCGTAAGATTGCCGGAGTCGTCATTACCAATCCCGATAACCCCACAGGCCTGACCATATCTTCGGAGCAGCAGGCCGCCTTAGGCCGCGCTGCGCTCAAAGCTGGGGCCGCGTTTGTACTCTACGACTGGATGTATCATTTCGTCACCGATGAACAGCCAATGGATTTGAATGCTTTCTTGAAGATGTTCGAGCCAGAAGAGCGCAAAAAGCTAATCTTTTTAGATGGTCTTACCAAGAGTTTGGGGGGATCGAATATCCGCAATGCACATTTGGTTGCTTCTGAAGAAGTGATTAAATTTATTGTTGCCCGCGCCTCACATTCGGTCATTCCCGCTTTCTTCGGCAATGCTGTGGCTATGGCCGCCTACGAAATGGGGTATGCTAAAGCCAGCCGCACAATCAGCGAACCGACCAACGCCAGCCGTAAAGTACTTAAAAAATTCCTCGATCAGCACGGTTTCAAATATGTACTAGGGAAGGGGTATTACGCGTTCATTCATGTGGGGGCTTGGTTGGCAAGTCGCGGCTGGGAAGATACCGAACCCTTCGGGCAATATGTGGCTGAAGAACACGGTGTCGCGGTTGTCCCGGGGGCGTTTTTCTCACCCTACGGGGGTGAGTGGGTACGCTTCTCGTATGCTACCCCTGCTGAGCGCACACTGGGCGCCGCCGAGCGCTTATTGCAGGGTTTGATCGCCTTAGAGTAGAGTTGGTAGCTTTGCGCAGCCGGAGGCCACGCCATGTATAATCCTGTACAATTTGCCGAGAAATATCAACTAGCTTTGGAGACCGCTCTCACAGCACAGCCGAGAGAGGGGATCTGTGGGATGGAGCGGGAGTGGCATCTGCTTGATTCTCAATTACGCCCGTTGCTGACGGTTGGTTCCGGCCCGGATCAACAGTCCTTTGTCGATTACCTGCGGACGTGTTGCATCGCGCCAGATTTGCAGACCTACAGTCAACTTGAAGCCTTCCACTGGATGATTGAATGGGCCAGCCGTCCACATTATTCAATGCGCGGCGCGGTCTATGAAATCCGCCTGTTCGAAGCTGCCCTGACCAACGCCCTTCACCGGGCGGGGATCAAGTTTGGTGAGCGGCTGTATTCCTGGCAGGGGAATTTACTCTACCTCACCGATGTAAATAGCGATTCGGTACCTTACTCCTGGCCTTTAGCAAAACGCCGCTATGTGCAGCGCTGTGTAGAAATTTACGGCGATACGCTGGCAACCGCAGGGACCCACGCCAACTTGTCTTTGCCGGAGCCGTTGTTGGCCTGGGATTTTATGCATCTTCCAGCCTCCGAGCGGCGCGGCCAGCACCTCGACGATTACAAAAACCAGGTGTACACCACCGGCACCCGCCTGATGCGGGCTTTTGCAGCCCTGTTCATTGCCACATCTGCCTCAACGCCTTTCCAGGCGCAAATGAAAAATGGCCGCCCCGCCGTTGTACTCACCGAGTATGATTCGGTGCGCAATCTCACTTTCCCAAACCCCACTACCCTGGATGTAGCCGACTTGTATCGCACACATCGCGATTATCTCAACATTTCGTATGAACTCGTGCGCAGCGGGGCGCGCTTTGGCAATAACAACTGGACGCCTGTGAGGGCGCGTTCCAATGTTGAACCCATCGAGCGTTTGATAGCTGTCACCGATGAACAGTTGCACAACATTTATAATCGCGGCTTATATGTGGTGGGGGAAAATACGCCGGTGGATGAAATGGCCCGCCAGATCGAAGAAGAGAATTTGATGGCGCGCATCAATATCCCTATGGCGCGCGTGGAAGTACGTACCGACGATGGCAGCAATCCCCTGGAAGTGGATGTTGCCAACCTGACCCTCAAACAGTTGCTGCTACTGCGTTTTTATGCCGACCCTGATTTTGCCCGTGCCTTCCGTTATGATGCTGAAGATCTCGCCCGTGCCCGCAGAAATGAGATTCAGGCAGCCCGTTACAGCCTGCGCGCCGAAATCGAAAACCCACTCACCGCCAAACTTGTCAATATGCGCCAATTCTTGCGCTGGACGTTGGAACAGATGAACCCTCTGGCGGAGGCGCTGGGCATCCAAGATGATTTGAGACCCCTGGAAGAAATGGCCGAAGGCAGCTTAAATACCGCCCAACGATTGCGTGCCCGTTTGTGCGGGCAGTTTAACGTCTGCGATGACTTGCCAACCGATTTGCTGCGCCAGCTTGCCGAAGAACGCGAGGCTGAGTTGGCCGGTGATATTCAATGGATCGCAGCCGATCAAGCCCAGTTGGCCGAGGAAGGCAATAAGTTAGGAGATCTGCTGCAACTTGCCCGGCACGATGTGCGCCGTGATCCGGCTGCCCCGATCCGTTTTCGCCCTCAAGAGGAGGAGATCAGAGAAATGAGTTATCCAAACAAGACAGCCGAAATTGTTGAACTTGCCAAAAGCCTTATCCGCATCCCTTCGGTGACAGTGGGCGCTGACGAGCGCCTGGATGATGTTCACCGTGCCGCAACCCTGGTGTATGATTATTTACGTGACCATGGTCTGGATGTGCGTTATTTCAATCATTCCCAATATCCGGCTGTCTTGGCGGCCTGCCCCGGACAGATGCAAGCTCCGGTGATGCTCAGCGGCCATTTTGATGTCGTGGCTCCAGAACCGGATGACAGCCAGTTTGAGCCGCGTGTTGAGGGGGATTATCTATGGGGGCGCGGGGCTGGCGATATGAAGACTGTAGTGGCGACCTATATGGTCTGGTTGAAAGATGCCCTCAAAGCCGGGCCGCCGTACCCGCCCATCAATCTATTGCTGATTGGCAATGAGGAGAACGGCGAGGGCGAAGCCATGGGGACGCCGCATGTGCTGGCATTGCTGAAGCATGAAAGCGGATATGTTCCTCAATTGATGATTGCCGGAGAACGCACCGAAGAAAGCGGCACTGGGCTGTGGGGTGAAGTCTGCACGCAGAATCGCGGCATGATGCGCTTTGATGTCGTCGGACGCGGCCAGCGCGGGCATAGCGGGGTTGCGGGCGTGCAGGCCGATCTCGGCGAACGCATGCTAGCCGCTCGCAGCGCATTGCTAAAGATTATGTCGCAATACCTGACCCTCGAAAGCGATAATGGTTGGCAATCGCAGGCGCGCTTCCCCTTCCTAAAGATTGGAACGCCAGGGGTGTACAATATCACTGCCGATTACGGTATTCTTGGCGTCGAGGTGCGCCCCATCCCGCAAGATGATGTGGATGCGTTATTCGCTGCGGTTCAAGAATTCTGCGCAGAAGCAGGTTTGCAGATCGAAAATGTCATCAAAGAAAACGGCATTGCCTGCAATCCAGAGAACGCCTATTTGCAAGCGCTCCTTTCGGCGGTAGAAGCGGCTTCAGGGCAGCCTGCCCAAATTGGCCGAAAACTCCCCGGAACGAGCGCCCGCTTTGCGCCGCGCGGTCAGGGCGTTGTTTGGGGGCAGAGCGGCATTGGGCCGCATTCTGCAGATGAGCGTCATTTTATCCCCAGCATCTTGCCCTATTATCGGGCATTGCAAGCCCTCTCGTTTGAGCTGAATGAATAACAAACTTGTGTATTGGTTAAGCATTTAAGGCATTGCCTTGACATGAGTTTCTAAAGTTGATTTAGTAGGACTTACGTAGTTCGTTGAAAGATATTCCGAAAATAGGGGGGTGTGGGGCGCGAAGCGCCCCACACCCCCCTATTTTCGGAATATCCCTGTGCAAGTGTGTAACTCCTATGTAGAATTACTTACATCACTTCAAGGAGCTTTCTATGTCCGAAAAACCTGTGGTCTTGATTACCGGAGCCTCTTCAGGGATTGGTGAAGCTGCAGCGCGTTTGTTGGGGGGGCGGCAAAAATTCCCTGTGGTTTTGGCTGCCCGGCGCATGGAACGCTTGCAAGCCCTGGCCGATGAGATTGCGGCTGCGGGTGGGCAGGCATTGCCGTTGGCGACCGATGTGACGAACCTTGCTCAGATTCAACAATTAGTCGAAACTACGCTGGCCCGGTTTGGGCGGATTGATGTGCTTTTTAATAACGCCGGATTTGGGCGCATGAAATGGTTGGAAGAACTCGAACCTGTCGGCGATATCGAACTCCAACTTCGGGTGAATACCTTTGGCGTCATTCATGTTACACAGGCGGTGCTGCCGCACATGATTCAGCAACGCAGCGGCCATATCATCAACATGGCCTCTGTTTCGGGCTTAATAGCCACGCCGACCTATTCGATCTATGCTGCCAGTAAATTTGCGGTACGAGGCTTCACCGAGGCATTGCGCCGCGAGGTTGGCATTTGGAATATTCAGGTCAGCGGGATTTATCCAGGGGGTGTGGTTACCGAATTCGCCGACCATACCGGGGCAAAACGCAAAACCGGCTTAAGCACCCCGAAACTGCTCAAGTTATCGGCTGATGATGTTGCTCAAACAGTTTACCGGGTTATTCAGCGTCCGCGCCGCACGGTCATCATTCCCTGGCCGATGAATGCAGGCTATTGGATCAATTTGTTTTTTCCGAGGCTGATGGATTGGATTACCGAGCAGCGTTTCACAAAACCAGAACGCCTAAAAAAATAGCCCTGTTCGGGGCTATTCGTCTTTGTCTTTTTCTGGGATTTTCTCGACGATTTTGATATCGTCAGGCGGCTCTTCGGGGGTGATGTTTTCGAGGGCGATGATGCCGTTACGGGCCTGATTGAGCAGCCTTTCTAGTTCTACTTCGATACGAGATAGCGTTTGAATAACGTAATTATCGGCCTCTCGACGGGTATTTTCGGCATCGATTCCAGCTTGTTTGCGTACATCATCCGCTTGCGATTTTGCAGCCTGCACCACTGCGTCGCGCTCAACGAGTTTCTTGCTTTTTTCGCGGGCTAACCCCAGGGTGCGGTTAGCCTCCTCTTGCGCTTGTGCCAGTATACGGTCGCGTTGAGTGAGCACCTGTTGGGCGCGTTTGACTTCTTCGGGAATCGTCACTCGCATTTGGTCGATTAAATCGAGCATGCGGTCTTCATCCACAATGACATTGTGCGTCAGCGGGATTGGGCGGCTTTCGTTGAAGAGTTCTTCTAAGCGGTCGACAAGGTGTAGAATATCCATGCAACTCCTCCCATCGAGGCGCAAGGCAGCGTAAAGATAAGAATACGGACGGGGGCAGGCGAGTCGGGTTCTATGTACGACTTTTTAGGTTGCAATTTCGATTCCAAGATTACTCGGAAGTGAATATTTCGTCAAGTAGTCCGAATTCGCACGTTGGTTTGTTAATCACGTAAGGATGATGTCGGGACAATATCTTGTTCTTCACCTAATTCACCAAAACGCGTTTCCAACGCAGTTTGGACATGCGGCGGGACCAGACTGCTGACATCGCCATTTAGAGACGCGATCTCCCGCACGGTGGCCCCTGAAAGGAAGGTGTGTTCTTCATGGGTGATCAGGGCGACGACTTCAATGTCTGAGTTCAAGCGGTGGTTGGCAAGCGCCATGCGGAACTCGTACTCAAAATCTGAAAAAACGCGCAGGCCGCGCACAATTACTTGAGCGTCAATTTGTTTGCAAAACTCAACCGTCAGACCGCTGTAACCGGTTACTTTGATTTTCTTCTCTGCGGCAAAGGTTTTCTCGGCCATGCCGATACGCTCTTCCGGCGAAAAGAGCAGGTTTTTTAACGGACGGTCATAGACTGCGATGATAATTTCATCGAACAGCCGGGCGGCTCGGTAGGCAATGTCGATATGTCCGTAATGAATGGGATCAAATGTGCCGGGGAAAACTGCGCGAATCATAGGCTATCCTCAGATAAGGGGGAGGCTGCGTTGAATTTCAGCGAGATGACCAATGTCCATCCTCAACTGATGTCGCTGCTGCTGTGCGACCAAAATCGCTCGAGGGCCTCGGCGATGAGACGATGCGATTCTTGGGTGAGTTGTGGGTCGCGTTCGAAGAGACTCTCGGCTAAATTGCGCGCCTTTTGGATCAGTTTTACATCTGTCAGGCTGGCTAAGCGCAATGTGGAGAATCCGGCCTGACGCGTGCCCAGGAATTCGCCTGGGCCGCGCTGTTCCAGATCGCGCTCGGCGAGTTCGAAACCATCGTTAGTAGCTGCCATAGCTTGCAAGCGCTCATTTTCGACGGCATCGGCATTACTGGGGATCAGCAGACAATAGGCTTTCGATTGGCCGCGCCCCACCCGGCCGCGGAATTGGTGAAGCTGCGATAGCCCAAAACGATGCGCACCCTCGATCAGCATCACCGTTGCGTTGGGAACATCGACACCGACTTCCACAACTGAAGTGGATACCAGGATCTGATATTCACCATCATGGAACTTTGTCATCACCGCCTCTTTTTCGGCAGGAGTCAATCGCCCGTGGAGCAAGCCCAATTTGAAATTTGCGAAAATTTCTTCTTGTAACCTGGCGTGTTCTTCAACGGCGGCTTTTTCTTCGCTTCTCTCGCTTTCTTCGACCAGCGGGTAGATGATAAAGGCCTGATGACCTTCTTCAATTTGACGGCGGATCAGGGAGTAGGCTCGTTCACGTTCTTTCGGGTATAGGACATGCGTATCGATAACTTGTCTGCCAGGGGGCATCTCGTCGATCACCGAAAGATCCAGGTCGCCGTAGACGGTCAGCGCTAACGAGCGCGGGATGGGGGTGGCGGTCATCACCATCAGGTGCAAATTAGTTCCCTTCGCCCGCAGGGCGGCGCGCTGCTCTACGCCAAAACGGTGCTGCTCATCAATGACTGCCAGTTGCAATTCGGAAAATGTGATGGGGTCTTCGATTAAGGCGTGCGTGCCGATGACTACTTTGATTTCGCCCGAAGCCAACCCGGCGCGAATGTGTTCTTTTTCGCTCTCGGGAGTGGCCCCAACCATCAAATGGATCTGTTCGGGGGTCAGCCCGTTTTCTTTGGTCAGCAGTTGCAGCAGGTTGTGGTAGTGCTGCTCGGCCAGGATGCTGGTGGGGGCCATCAGGGCGGCTTGCGCGTCATGCTCCGCGATCAGCGCGATTGCCAGCGCAGCTACCACCGTTTTCCCCGACCCGACATCGCCCTGTATCAGACGGTTCATGGGGTGTCCTGAACGCAGGTCGCGCATGACATCGTTTAACACGGTTTGCTGTGCGTTGGTCAGGGTGAAAGGGAGTTTCGCTTGTTGAGTTTCCAGCCAACCAGTTGGTGGTTCAAATGGGCGCGCCTGGCGCGCAATCCAGGTTTGTTTTTGCTGGAAGACACCCAGTTGTAGCAAGAAGATCTCATCGAAGGCCAGACGATGTCGGGCTTGTTTGAGTACTTCCCAAGATTCGGGGAAATGTATATGTTCCAGCGCGCAGGGCAGATCAAGCAGGCTGGCCTCGCTGCGCAAGTGGTCGGGCAACGGGTCGCGCACATTTGGCGCCCACTCGTGGACCACATCTTGCATTTTGCCGCGCAGCCACTTTTGGGTAATCTTTGCTGTCAGCGGGTAGACGGGCGTAATTCCCTCAGCCAGGATGTGTTTCTGGTCCACCAGCGACCACTCTGGCGAGTTCATCGTCAGGCGGCCCAGGTATTGATCGATCTGCCCGGAAAGCACAATTTGCATACCCTGACGCAGGCGTTTTCCCACCCAGGGTTGGTTGAACCACGTTGCCCGGATGGCGCCGCTGCCATCATGCACAATGGCTTCGACGATTTTCGAACGCCCGCCGCGCACCGAGCGGGTGCTGACCGATTTGATCGTCCCAACCAGGCTGACTTTTTCGCCGTAGCGCAAGCGGTTGATCGGTTTCATCCGCGAGTAATCGTCATAACGGTGGGGGAAGTGGTAGAGCATATCACCCAATGTGCGGATGTCGAGACGTTCGAGTGTTTCGGCATAGCGGGGGCCGATGTGCTTGATCGTGGTCACGCTGGCGTTGAGATCGGCGGGTTGCCCAGGGGGGAGTTTCGGACGCGGCTCCGGGGCGGAGATTTGCTTAGGGGGTTCGGTTTCAGCCTCGGGCGGGGGCTGTGGCTCCTGAGCCTCGGGTGCGGGTTTGGTTGGGGTTGTCGCGGCGGCTTCTTCGGTGGGAAATTCGCCCTCCCCCAATTCGCGTTGAATTCGATTCCACAGCCCGTACAGCGCTTCTTTGCGAGATTCTTCACTCAGGCGGTGATAGTCGCGGATGCGCGCGATCACGGCCTGTACCAGGTTTTCGGACAGGCCATCGTTGCGCGCATCGGCAGCCCAGTGATCGAGCATTCGTTCCAGTCCGCCGATGATGGCCGTATTCTGATAGCCGTTTTTGGCTTCGAGTTTAAAATAATTGCGGAGTTTGGTGATTGATGGCTTCATTGCGTGTATTGTACCAGCTTGTGATTATTTTTACTCCCTGCGGGTATTTGGCGTGAACCTACCCTTGTATGACTGCAAACCCCAGGCCATTTGGCCCTACGTGGGTGCCAATGACTGGTGTTGTATTGACGATATAGGGCTGGGTGGGCAGTTGCAGGTTGAGATCTGCCAGCATCTGCCGGGCATCTTCCTCGGCATTGCTGTGCAAGATGGCTAGGCTGTGAATGTTCTCGAGTTTTTCGATCAAGCTTTTGAGGTGGGCAATGCCCTTGCGTCGGGTGCGCGTTTGCCCCAGGTTGAGAACGGCGCCCTCAAGCACCTCGACAAACAGCTTAACCCGCAAGAGTGAGCCGATACGAGCAGTGACCCACGAGACGCGTCCGCTGCGACGAATGTGCTCCAGCGTGTCGAACATGGCAATCACGCGAATTTTCTGGCGCACCTGTTCAATGTGCTCTTCAATCGCCTCGGGTGATAGACCTCTGGCTGCTGCCACAGCGGCGGCGATGACCTGAAAACCCAGCCCCATTGAAATTGAACCGCTGTCGATGACTTTGACGCGCTCCCCAAAACTTTGCGCGGCCATCTTGGCTGTGTTGAAGATGCCGCTCAATGGGCTGGCGACGTGTAGTGAAAAGATGGTTTGCAAGCCCTCTTTGAGCATTGTTTCGTATACCGATTGAAATGTGCCCACGGAGGGGGTCGCCGTTGTTGGTGGGGTGCGCATGTGGGGCATGCGATCGTAAAATTCCGTGCGTGAGATGTCGTTGCCGTCTGCAAAGCTTTGGCCTTCGATAACCAATATCGCCGGGACGACCTTGATGTGATGGCGGCTGACATCCTCCACCGGAATATCGGCTGTGCTGTCGGTAACGATGCCAATGCGCATATGCGACTCTCCTAAATTGGGCAATAGCTATTACTCGATGGCGATAATAAATTGATAATGGGGCTGTCCGCCATCTTGAACTTCAACTTCCTGGTTAGGATAGGCATCCCGAATCAAATCGGCAATGTGGTTAACTTCAGGTTTATGAATATTTTCGCCACAGAACATTGTAATTAATTCATAATCTTTGGCGTCAGCTTTCTCCAAAAATGCCAGGCAGGCTTCGGCCAGATTGCCGGATGAAAAGATCAGCTTTCCATTGTGCAAAACGATGATTTCGCCTTCCTGTACTTCGACGCCATCAATTTCTACGCTGCGGGTAGCGGTGGTAATTTCGCCGGTTTCGACATCTTCCAATGCAGCGGTCATGTCTGCTACAACATTGTCGAAATCGCCATCAGGAATCAGGCGCAACAAGGCGCTTAGGCCTTGGGGTACGGTGCGGCTGGGAATTACCGCAGCGCGTTTGACAGTTACTTCAGTTGCGGCCTGGGCTGCCATGAAGATATTCTTATTATTGGGGAGGATGAGGACTTTGTCCGTGGGGAGGTTCTCGAAAGCCTGCAAGATTTCTTGCGTGCTGGGGTTCATCGTCTGCCCGCCTTCTACGATAGCAGCCGCGCCCAGACTGGCAAAGACATTCGCAATGCCACCGCCGGGTGCAACAGTTACTACCGCGATTTGCCCAGGCTCTACCGGCGCTAATTTTAGCGATTGACTTTGACGACCTTTATCAAGGTCATCCATTTGGGCTAATAAGTTTTCGATATGAACCTTTGTGATGGTTCCCAAAGTCATCGTATAGTCGATGGGTTCGTAGCGCTTTTCGGTGGGGACATGAATGTGCATCCGGTACATACCTTCGCCCTCACCGATCTGAATGGAAGTGCCCATTTCTTCCAGCGCGCTGTAGAATTCATTGAGAACAAGCGGCTCATGGGGGGCAAAATCTACAACGACCTCAAAATCCTGTCCGGGTTCAACCGTTTGCATGGCATCATCGAAATTGATCGAGGAGAGCGGTTGAATGGTGATAATGGCTGTGTCCAGGGACTGGCCTTGCGAAAAGCGCAGCATGCCCTCGAAGATGAAGAAAAGCCCCTTTCCGCCCGAATCAACAACCCCGGCGTCTTTGAGAACATCCAACAAGTCAGGCGTCCGCTCCACCGAAGCGTCGGCCTCTGAGACGGCAATTTCCAAAATCTCGAAGGGGTCCTGGGTGGTTTCGAGTGATTTCTCGGCGGCTGCGGCAACGTCTTTCGCAACCGTTAGTATCGTTCCCTCAACGGGGCGTACGACACCTTTGTAGGCTGTGTCTCTGGCGAGTGCCAGGGCTTTGGCAAAGGTCTCGCCGTCTAAAACTTCATGACCGTCCAGCGCGCGCGCAAATCCACGCCACAACTGTGAGAGAATGACGCCCGAATTTCCGCGCGCCCCCATCAAGGCGCCTTGTGCGAGGGCGTTGGCAACTTTGCCAATATTTCGCTCAGGGGAATTGGCAATCTCGTCGTAGGCAGATTGCATGGTCAAAACCATATTGGTGCCCGTATCGCCATCTGGCACAGGAAAAACATTGAGTGCATTGACGCTTTCATGGTTGGTGCGCAGCCAGGTTAATGCTGCCGACGCAAGGTTTTTAAACGCAATACCATCAATGGGCTGTTGTTTGATAGCTTCGATAAATTCTGCCGTTGTCTCAGGTTGTGGGGGTGTAGTCATAAATAATTACTCCTAATAATAGCTGTGTAGTGCCTGATGAGGCCAATCCCGAAATTTGGGGTGTGTGAGTTTCGTGCTGCATCACACACCCCAAAAAATGTCGTGCTATCTGAAACAAAATCAAGGCCTCACCATGTGATTATTTTTCAAATTCGCTGATGCGTAATCCTTGTACGTGAACATTGATTTCATTGATCGGAACCCCCAGCGCTTTTTCAACATGGAAGCGCACCGTGTTGGCAACACTGGCTGCAACAGATTTTATGCGTGTCCCATATTCAATAATGATATACATATCAATATTGACATGCTGCCCAGTAAAGTTGACATCTACCCCATGAGTGGGATCTTTGGTTAACAAGTGGGCAATGCCATCGACGATATTTTTAGATGCCATCCCCACCACCCCATAGGATTGCAGCGCGGATTGATAGGCAATTGTCGCAATGGCTTGTGGAGCGACGTGAATGCTCCCGGTTTGAGTAATTTCGTTTGTCATGGATCTGCTCGCTTGAAAGAGATTCTAATTTGTGGTAATATTCTGCGGTTGTTGGGCGGCAACCTGCCGCTTGATTGCTGTAATTATAATACCTTGTTTGAACTTTGGCTCTTCAGAAATCGTACCGAAGATTTCAATAAATCTTCTGCGCAGGCTTCGGCTGGAGAAGTGCTAGAAAATATCTTTGAAAGGAACTCGAAAGATGGCAGTATGTGAAAGTTGTGGAAAGAAGACCACCTTTGGTCGCAGTGTTCCCTGGTCGAAAAAATCAACACCGCGCAAGTTTAAGCCGAATCTGCAAAAGGTGACCGTTTTGGAAGATGGTCGCCAGGTTCGCAAGACATTGTGTACGCGCTGCATTCGCACAATGGTTAAGACGGCCTGAAGCAAGCAGCACCGAAACGGTTTGTGATCTGAGCTTTGATAAACGGTAACGCTTATCAAAGCTCAGATGCTTTAACACAGATTTTAAGTATAAGTTGCTTTTTTTGTGACGCGTTGGCTAAAAGTCAGGCTGGAAGCAATGGGGGGAATTTTTATGCGGAAAAAGCCAGCATACCACGCCGCTTGCAGTGGTGATGAATGGCAAGCGGGGGTTTGTGGGGGTAACGCCCCCATGTAGTTTTTTTGGTTAGAAGGCGTCCTGCTGCTTGCGGCGTGGTTCTTCATTGCACCGCAGTCAAATATACCCACACCCAAAAAGGCACCAACCCACCCACCATGATAAGCGCGAAAACCCCCAGCATTGCTGTTAGCCAATCAATATCGAGAGGGTCTTTCTTCCTGGCCGGCGTTGCTATACGCGGTGGATAGGTAGGTCTGGGAACTGCTTGCGCTACGGGGGGAGGCTGCTGTGATGGTGGGGGAGTTTTGACAGGTTGAGATGGCGATGCAGCCGCCCGCGGTGCTGAAGCTTTTTCTTTTGAGAAGGTGATGAGTACTCGCCCCAGTTGATCGGCGGTGCGATAACGGGCAGAAGGCTCTTTAGAGAGAACTTTGACAATAATTCGATTCAAATTCTCGCTGATGGTGGGGCGCAGTTCATTGGGGGGGCGGGGCGGGGCGTCGCGATGCATTCGGGCGAACTCGGCTCCGGTTTGGGCATCGAAAGGCAATTTCCCGGTCAGCATTTCGTAGAGAACGATCCCCAGACTATAGACATCGGATGCCGGGGAGGGTGACCTGCCGCTGGCTTGTTCGGGCGAGAAATACTGCGGAGATCCCCACACAATTTGCGAGCGCTCATCCGGGTGGATTGAAGCCAGGGCGCGGGCGATACCGAAGTCGGTTACTTTTAATCTGCGGTCGGGTGTGACCAACATATTTTGAGGTTTGACGTCACAATGCACCAGCCCGGCTCTGTGCGCATAGCCAACCCCTGCGCAGGCCTGGACAATTAACGAAATTGATGTCTCCATTGAGATGCGACCGCGCTTTTCGATATATTCCTTCAGCGTCATCCCTGGCAAATATTCCATCACAATGAAGATGCGTCCCTCGTCTATCCCAAAATCATGCACGGTGACGATATTTGGGTGCGATAAATTCGCCGCGGCTTTGGCTTCTTGCCGAAATCGCTCGCGGAAGGCCGGATTTTGCGAAAAATCTTTCCGCAAAACTTTGATCGCCACAGTGCGTTCCAGCATCAGGTCGCGGGCTTTATACACCACAGCCATGCCGCCGCTGCCGAGTTGATCTTCAAGCTGATAGCGATTATTGAGTAAATTGTCCATAAGCCGAAGGTTTTTTGGGATTCCTAGAGACCCAACTACGCATCTAAGTTTCTTTCGGGTAGAATTGTACCATTCATGTAAACAAGGTGAGATCAAAACAAATTGGACTGACCCAGTTCGTCGAAGAATTACCCTATGTCTGAAGCTTATATTGTCTATAACCCTGCCGCCGGAAGATACCCATCTCGCATGTTGACAGAGCGAGCGGGAAACGTATTGCGTTCTCACGGGTGGCACATTCAATTGGCACACACCAATGGGGGGGCGCACATTACCAAATTAGCGCGCCGAGCGGTTAACCAGCAAATGGACGCATTCTTCATTGCCGGCGGCGATGGGTCGATCAATTACGCGGTCAATGGCCTGGTAGGCAGTGATACAGCCTTGGGGGTACTCCCGGCGGGGACAGCCAATGTTTGGGCGAAGGAGTTGGGGCTTCCGGATCTTACCTGGACGCGCTGGATGGCATTAGAGGAAAGTGCCCGCCGCCTGGCGACAGCTAAGGTGCGAAATGTAGATGTGGGCTTCTGTAACCAGCAAGCTTTCTTGTTGTGGGGGGGGGTAGGGTTAGATGCTTTCATCGTTCACCGCATCGAGCCGCGCAGCCGCTGGGAGAAAAGTTTCGCCGTGGCGCAGTACTCCTCGAGTTTGCTGCGTCAGGCTGCCATCTTTAGCGGTATCGATCTGCATATTAAGGCGGATGGCAACGAAGTATCGGGCCATTACTTGTTGGCCGTTGCCAGCAATATTCATCTTTATGCTGGGGGGATTGCCGAGATATCGCCCGCAGCCCGGTTGGATGACGGCCTCATGGATTTGTGGCTTTTCGCCGGGGAGAGCTGGCTCGAAGCCGTAACCCATGCCTGGAATTTGTGGTCAGGTCAGCATATTCATTCAGACCAGGTGCATTGCATTCCCTTTCGTAAGGTGCAACTGAGTTCTCAGACCCCCCTCTACGTTCAGGTGGATGGCGAACCTTTAGAGAATGAAAACAACCAGGTGACCATATCGGTTCACCCAGGCGCATTGAAAGTATTAATGCCTGAAAAAGCCCCCCGCACTTTATTTATGGATTGAGTATGTCTGTTCCTGAGAGCAAACGACTGCCCATTATTGAGATATTTGGAGTGATGACAATCGCTTTGGGGATGTTGCTGGTCGTTTGGTTGATGCTCAACTTTACGCGGCCTGGCAGTCAACCCGTAGGGATGGTAACAGCCGTATTTACGGTGATTCCCGCCCCCTCAGCGACGCCTCATCTGCCGACGCCGACCCTGGAGCCTACAGCACGCCCAGACGCGCCTCCTGGCCCGGATGCAGGTGTTCTTGGCATAGGGAATTATGTGCAGATCAGCGGCACCGGAGGAGATGGCTTGCGCATTCGTCAGGGGCCGGGCTTGAATTACGAGCAGCTATTCTTGGGGCTGGAAGCAGAGGTCTTCGAGATTGTCGATGGCCCGCTTACAGCCGATGGATATACCTGGTGGCACCTATCGGCCCCTTATGACGCCTCGATTCATGGCTGGGCGGTGTCGAATTATCTGGTTGTCGTGGACAGCCCCTGAAAGGATCACAATGAAAAATAAACCAACCGGAATCAAAGTCAACCGCGAAGCGAACCAGTTGTCTATCTCTTGGAGTGATGGGCATGAGAGTACCTATTCTTTTTCGCTTTTGCGTTACGCCTGTCCATGTGCGGAGTGCCGCGGCGGGCACGACAATATGGGCGCTGACCCGGACCCCGAAGTATTTACAATGCCACTCGCAGATTCGCCGCGTACACATCTGGCAGATATTGAAGGGGTTGGCAGTTATGCAATTACCATTTACTGGGAGGATGGTCACCAGTATGGTATTTTCAATTGGGATTACTTGCGGGCCTTGTGTCCCTGCTCGCAATGTCGAAAGTAGAAAAAAAGAAGGGCTGGGTGTTGTATGCCCAGCCCTTTAACTTGGGGGTTACTGGATTATTGGAGATGGTCGCGCAAGTTATGTTCAACAGCATAAGCAGCCGCCTCGGCGCGGTTGCTGACATTCAATTTCGAAAGGATGCTGCTGACATAGTTGCGCACCGTGCCTTCACCCAAGAAAAGTTCTTTGGCAATTTCGCGGTTGGTTTTCCCCTCGGATACCAGAATAAGTACATGTTTCTCTTGTTGGGTTAAATCTGCAAAAGCAGAGGCCTCTTCCTCTTTGGCTGCCCGCCTGACCTCTTGGAAGATGCGCTTCGTTACTGCCGGGTCAAGTAACGCTTCGCCGCGTCCAACCGCTTCGAGCGCGCCGACTAAATCATCACCGCCGATTTGTTTGAGTACATAGCCTGCTGCGCCAGCGCGGATGGCCGAGAAGAGCATTTCGTCTTCGGCATAGGATGTCAGCATAATGACTTGCGTGTCGGGGTGGCTTTCGGTAATTTTTTCGCAGGCATCGATACCGGAGCCACCCGGAAGTCGAATGTCCATGACAACGACATCGGGGGAATACTGCTCTACAAGCATCAGGGCCTCGCGAGCGGTTCCTGCTTCGGCAACGACCTCGAATTGCGGGTTCCGATCCAAGAGCGCTTTTAGCCCTAAACGCACCACTTCGTGATCATCTACCAATAAAATGCGTTGTTTATTCATTCAATTTGCTCCTTGTGTGGAGAGTATAGCGTAGAGTATTGCGCCTGACAAGTCTCGTAAATCCGAAGGAAGATTTTACGGTGATGGGGTTGTTATTCGCGACGGTAATCGACAAAGCGGTAACCAACACCACGTTCGGTGAGAATATATTTTGGGTTTGCAGGATCTTTTTCAATTTTCTTGCGCAGGTAATTGACATACAGTCGCACATAATGGGGTTCATCACGGTATTCATAACCCCATACTTTGGTCAGGATCTGTTCGTGCGTTAATACCCAGCCGGCATTTTGAACAAGGTGGTACAGCAGACGATATTCCGTAGGGCGGAGTTGAATTAGTTCGTGATCTACCCACACTTCCCGGCGCTCGAAGTCCAGCTTCAGGCGCTCATTTACCTGAATCACGCTGGGGGCGCTGCCTTCGGTGGTTTCGATCCGCCGCAAGACCGCTCTGACGCGGCTGACTAATTCGCGCGGACTGAAGGGCTTGGTCACATAGTCGTCGGCACCCCCTTCCAGGCCGCGGACGCGGTCATCCTCTTCCCCCTTGGCTGTCAGCATAATGACCGGAACCGAGCTAAACTCGCGGATCTTCTTGAGAACCTGGAAGCCATCAATATCGGGGAGCATTACGTCCAATAGGACTAGATTGGGCAATGAAGTGCGCACTTGTTCGACAGCTTCTTTGCCATCGTACGCGGGGATCACTTGAAAGCCATCATGCTCTAAATTCAGGCGGATAAAACGCACCATGCGCTTTTCGTCGTCTACGACAAGAATACGATGTCCTGATATGCGATTTGGGGTCATATTACTCTCTCACAAAGCCGATGATCTGTTCATCTTCATCACTGGGGAGAATTTCAATAAATGTGAGCTGGACAATAGGCCAAAGGACGGTGGTGACACCATGGTCTAAAAAATGTAACTCACGCCCATCTCGATAGCGGGGATTGGATACTTTGATAAGTTGGTCATCTGGCTTGGGCATTTCGTCTATTTCCCCGACGATGGGGTCTTGATTGAGGATATGCAAAATTACCTCAATAGCCATAATGTGCTCCGTTTGTTCACTTGTATTTATTCTTTCAGTAGTAGCTGGAGTTTGATTTTCCCCAGCGTGAGAATATCGCCATGATCGAGCGCATGCTCTGCATGAGCAGCAATTCTCTTCCCGTTGATACGTGTTCCATTGGCTGAACCGAGGTCTTTTACAGTAACTTGTGTGCCGCGAATACCTAAATTTGCGTGCAGGCGTGAGACGCCCCCTTCGTATCCTTTATAAGGTGTGAGATCAATGTCTGGAACGACCATTTGTCCCTCGGTTGCGCGCCCGATTGTCAGATTGCTGTCTCCACTAAAGAAAATAACTTGGTTTGCGTCGATAAGGTAGACTGCAATTTTGCTCCCGACGGCATCTGATGGGGGGGGGGGAAAAGTGGGCGGGGAGGAGGATGAGATGCCTTCAGAAGCCTGGAAGCCGGCAGCATAAATGGCGGTGGTATCTCCCGATTGAAATAACTGTGTGCCGCATTGACTACAATAAAGCGCTCCGTCTAATTCCTGATGTTGGCAGTTTGGGCAAGAAATCATGTTTCGTAATCCTGATTGTTTCCATCGGGTAGCAGCAGTGAGCGTGTGCCGTATTTGATGTGTTTTTTACCCTCTTCACTCAATTGTTGGCTGGTTTGAATGTGATCCGCCTCTCTCAAGATCGTAGTCGCCAATGCAATTTGACCTTGAGAAAGTAAGTGAGTTGCTATATTTTTTAATCGTTTCCTGGCGCTATTATAATCCCCCTCGGAGAGTTCGTCTTGTGCTTTTTCTTGCATACGATATAGTGTCAGTTTAGACAAGGCCTTCGTGATCAGATGCGATGGTGTGCCGATGGGAACCTTGTCCTGAACGGGCAAAACAAGATTGAGGGGAATTTGGTACGAAGCGGATTTCGCCGGAATGCTAAATGTAAACTCGCCATCCATTAATAGAGCTTGATGGATGCCTTTTGGAAGCGGTTCTACGATGAATTCGAGGAGAATGCGCTGGTGTCCCCGTTTGGGGAGTGAGCCAACCTTTAGAGGGGTGTGAGTGGGCAAAATGCCGACTTCCGGTTTCAAGCGAAAGGCATAGCTAAGGTGGATGTTCGGACCAAGTTGGAAATTGAGTGCGCTGCGTTCAACATAGGTCTGGCCGAGACGCTCTAATTTTTGGGTGAGCAGGTTGCGTATATCCTGTGGATTGCGTACATACAGGCAATTCCCACCTGTGCGGGAGGCTAAATCATCCAGCAGAATATCATTCCATTTCCCCCCGATACCCAGGCTGCTCAGGCCAATATCCTGATTAGCGGCTTGGTCGGCCAACTTTAGGCATGCGGATTCGTCGCCATAGGTATGACCATCGGTGATGAGAATGATATGGTTGATGTGGGTGGCTTGATAGTGACGTTGAACCTGCTGATACCCCTCCTCGAGGCCTTTAAAAATTTCGGTGCCGCCGCTGGCGCGTAGCGCATGGATGCGGCTTTCGGCTTTGCGAACATTGATATGTGAGCCAGCGCTCAAAGCTACTTCGGCCCGGTCGTCAAACGCGATGATCGAGACAAAATCTTGTGGCCGAAACTGGCGAATTAACTCGATAGCCGTTGCTTTGACGATGTCGAGGCGGGCGCCTTTCATAGATGTGGAGGTATCTAATATCAGGGCGACATTGAGAGGCGGGGGTGGCTCCTCCAGTGGAACGCTGTCTGGGAGAATGTCCATATGGACCAGGGCATAGATGATTTGATCTTCGGACGAATATTGCATGGCCGGACGGCTGTATTGGATGTCGATGCGCACAGGATGAACCCGTTTTTCAGGCGATTGTGCGTTCTTATCGTATGCGGCGCGCGAATGGGGGTTGCTGAGGATTTCATAGGCTTCTTTGATATTGATGAAATGCTCGGTCGCACCAGGCTCGATATTAACATCAGGGTGTAAGCGCCGCGCCGCATCGCGGTAGGCTTGTTGTACTTCATGCGAGGAAGCGTTTCGAGGAATTCCTAAGCGTTCGTAAAGATTATTCAATGACATACAACATGAAATCAGTCTGGAAGGCGCACAAGTATCAGGGAAATATTGTCTGGTCCGCCAGCTTCGTTGGCAGCGGCAACCATGCTTTGACAGGCCTCGTGCAATGTAGCAGATGTTTTGATAATTTTTCCCAGCTTCTTTTCTGGGACGACGCCCCATAGACCATCTGAGCAAATTAGTAGATAGCCCGATTCGGGTGTCGGTGCGGTAATGATCTCGGGTTCGACAGGTTCACCCTGCCCCAGGGCGCGATAGAGTACATTGCGCTGAGGATGAATCGCGGCCTCTTCGGGGGTGAGTTGGCCTAACTCTTCAAGACGCTTTACTAGTGAGTGATCCCGCGTGAGAGGCTTGAGGATCCCGCTAAGATTGACCGCGTACACGCGACTATCGCCTACATGAGCAATCGCCATTTGCTTATCCATGATCACCACAGCCGTCAAGGTCGTGCCGCCTCCAGGGGTGTAGCCGAGAATGGCGTTATGTGCCGCGCTGATGCCATCTTGCAGAATCTCGCGGATTGGCTCTTCGGGAGGAATCACATCGGCGTTGATTAGTTTTCGATAGAGGTGATCGATGAGATGTTCGGCCATTGAGAGAATGGCAATTTCACTGGCGACCTCCCCATGCTGGTGTCCTCCCATGCCATCGGCAACAATGTAAATGCCCAGAGGTAGTTGGGTTCCATTGCTTGCCAGCATGGTCGTCATCAAGTATAGTGCGTCTTCGTTGTGATCGCGCTGGATCCCAACGGAATGGGCGCAACTGGCTAATAATTGTGGCGGCTCCAGCCCCAAACGATTTTCTGGTTGATCGGTTGCAATAACCGTTGGAAAAGGATTCAGCGGCTTGGTAATTTCTTGCGCGCGGTTGGTCGCAATAGGGACCGTGCGTTCGTCCATTGGAGACGGGGAATTCTTTTTTCGTTTTCTAAAAAGACTTTTGAAGATGCTGGACACGAAGTTTTAACTCCCTTACTAGGGGGGGGGAAGTTGCCTTGATTCTTTACGCGGGGAGCGCGTAAAGAATATGATCGGTTGAGCCGATATAAACAATATCATCAAAAATGATCGGGGAGCCTGTAATCGCGCCCTGTGTCTCATATTTCCAGCGCAGGTATCCGGTTTTTGCATCTATACAGTACAAGCCCCCATCTACACTTCCGCAATAGATGGCATTTTTATAGTAAAGGGGCGAACTGGAAACCTGGTGGTCGGTTTGGAAATCCCAGGCCTTCTTGCTGGATTGTAAATTGACACAATAAATATGACCATCAGCCGACCCAATGAATGCATGATGCTCAGTAATACAAGGGCTTGAGATAGTGCCTCGATCCATGCGGAAGCGCCACAATGTCCAGCCAGTTTTCGCGTCGATGGCGTAAAGCATCCCATCAACGGAACCAAAATAAACCACGCCGTCTTGTGAGCGGGGAGAAGACGTTACAGCCCGCTTGGCATTTACGCGCCAACGCACTTTTCCGCTGAAGTCCGAGCAGAAGAAGTCACCATTTTCAGTACCAAAGTAAATTCCATCGTTATCCACCAGCGGGGACGAACGGATGGGCGCCCCCCCATTTATTTTTGTCGCCCGTCTTCCTGAATTTGCATTGATTACATGAATAAATCCATCGTCGGATCCGACGAAAAGATGTCGATCTTGCACCGTTGGGGATGAGCGGATTGGCCCCTCGGTGTAATAGGTCCACATCACGCGCCCCATGGCCGCCGACACTGCATGTACGCGATGATCTTCAGATCCGAAATAGATACCTTTAGCATGATATGCCGGCTGACTCACCACCCCTCCCTCTGTGGCATATTTCCAGGCAAACTCGCCTGTGCCAGCATCCAGAGCATACAGGTTGTTATCATACGCGCCAATAAAAATCATGCCATCCTGGTGCATAGCCGATCCGCGGATTTCATCTTCACATTCGAATATCCACAAAGGTTTGATCTCATAATCCTGGATGATCGCAGCAGTGCCCTTTTGTTTAAACGCTGCGCCACCTTTGCGGGCGACCAAGACTAGAGCATCTTTCATGGCATTGGCATCTTTGAAGCGTTCCGCAGAATTGTATTGCAACGCTGTATCAACGATGCTCTCTAGCTCGATAGGGACTTCAGGGTTTAATTGTCGAATGGGGCGCTCAGAAAATGTAAAGGGCGCTTCGTCGCGCGGGTCAATGCCAGTTAGTAGATGATGAAGAGTTGCACCCAGCGCGTAAATATCCACCTGGGGCGAGGCTTCGCCGCGATATTGCTCAGGAGGAGAGTAGCCTTCGGTGCCAATCATAGTTCCTTTTTGTCCGGCTTCGAACTTTTTGGCGATGCCAAAATCCACCAGGACTACATGGTTATCGGGTGTTACCATGATGTTGGACGGTTTTATATCTCGGAATACGATCGGTTCAGGTTCTTGGGAATGCAAATAATGCAGCACATCGCAGAGTTCAATGCCCCAGATGACAATTTGTTGAACGGGCAGCAAACCCTCGGTAGCATCCAAAATGCTCTCAAGATCCCGCCCATCGATGAATTGCATGACCAGGTAAGACCGATTATCACGCGTAAAAAAGTCATGGATTTTAGGAATGGAAGCATGATTTACAGTGGCTAATAAATTCGCTTCTCGTTCGAAGTTGGTCACAAGAACCTTGCGAATGGCATCATCGCCAATTTGAGCAACAATCTCCTTGACAGCGACGTACTTGGGAGCTGAGAAACGCGTATCTCGTGCCAGGTAGACTGCCCCCATACCGCCAACCCCTAAGACCTTCTCAATTTCGTAGCGCGTCTCCAGGATAGTCCCGGGGTTAAGTTGTCCTCCGGTATCTTGATTACCATTAGGGTCGAAATTGCGGGTGATGGATTGTGTATCCAGACCAGCCTCCTCAGAAGATAATGATCGAAGATTGCAGACCGCTGCGAAAAACTCTGAATATGAGGGTGGCATGGGCAGCCTGGGGTAATTCCCGATAAACCTGAATTCAGAGATATGTTAGCGTAATTATAGCTATCAATGCCGGGTTTGGCAAACCAACATCGACAGCTCAGAGACGATATAATAGTGAGGACTTACGTAGTTCGTTGAAAATTTACCGAAAAATAGGGGTGTGTGGGGTGCGAAGCACCCCACACACCCCTATTTTTCGGACTTTGTTCTCGCAAGTGCGTAACTCCTAATAGTATCAGATTGAATTTCAGGGGAAGTCTCTGAAAAAATTGTGACGTCGAAGGATACCGTATGAACGATTACGAAAATTATTTATCCCCTTTTACCTGGCGCTACGGTTCCGATGCGATGCGCCGCATTTGGAGTGAAGCACACAAACGCCGCCTGTGGCGTAAAATCTGGGTTGCTTTGGCTACTGCTCAGGCTGAGTTTGGGCTGGTTGACGCAGCGCAGGTTGCAGACCTGAAAACCCATGTCGATCAAATTGATGTGCCTCGTTCGCTGGAGATCGAATCGCAAATTCAGCATGACCTAATGGCCGAAGTCAAAGCCTTTGCGGAACAATGCCCGCAGGGAGGGGGCATCATCCACTTGGGAGCGACATCGGTGGATGTCAAGGACAACGCCACCGCGCTACAATTACAGGCGGCGCTAGACTTAATTTTAGAGGTGTGCCGATCCTTGTTGCTGGTCTTACCCCCGATGATGCTCCGCTATGCCCAAACGCCTGCAATGGCATTCACACATCTGCAACCCGCCGAACCCACCACCCTGGGGTATCGCTTGGCGCAGTATGCCCAAGACCTGCTCACAGACTGGGAAAATCTGCGACGTGTGCGCGCCTCCCTGAAGGGCAAAGGATTCAAAGGGGCCGTAGGAACGTCGGCTTCCTATGCCGAACTCCTGGGTGACGAAAAGCTGGCAGAATTCGAACAACGCCTTGCTCAACAATTAGGTATACCCTTTTACCCGGTGACAACGCAGACCTACCCCCGCAAGCAAGAATACGATATTCTCACCGTATTAGCAGGTTTGGGAGCAACGTTGTACAAATTTGCGTTCGATCTGCGCTTGCTGCAATCACCTCCAATTGGCGAGTTGGCTGAGCCTTTCGCCGCTCATCAGGTTGGATCTTCGGCTATGCCTTTCAAACGCAATCCGATCCGCGCCGAAAAGATCAATTCGTTGGCCAGGATGTTAGCTCAATTTCCGCGCCTGGCCTGGGATAACGCCGCTCACTCACTTTTGGAGCGCACTCTTGACGATAGCGCCAACCGCCGCGCGCTCTTGCCGGAGGCTTTGCTCATCACCGATGAATTGCTGCGTACGGTCGAGAAGAGCCTCAAGGGTTTGCAGATTGATGAAGCCGCAATGGCGCGCAATATGGAGATCTATGGGCCGTTCGCAGCCACAGAGCGCTTACTGATGGCCTTGAGTAAAAAAGGCGCCGATCGTCAAGAGATGCATGAGCGCCTGCGTCAACATGCCCTCAAAGCCTGGGCCGTACTCCGAGATGGAGCCGCAAACCCATTGCTCAAGCTGGTATCCTCCGACCCTGAATTTACTTCTTATTTATCTTCAGATGAGATTTCCACATTCATGGATGCCGACAACTACATAGGCAACGCGCCGCAGCGAGTGCGCCAATTAGCAGCGCGTATTCAAAATTTGCTGGGTGAGTAGTGCGCAGTTAAGTTGATTATTAGGTGCGACGCACTTCTGCGGTTGCGTGAACAACGATGGGACTGCTCAACAAGTGCATTGCACCTTCTGACAAGGATGATCTTTACAAAGCAGTAGGGTTTCAATTTTTTAGAAAATTAGGATTGACGTAGTTTCTGTTTTATGCTATTCTATTACTAGAATATATTTATACAAGGATAATAATGACAAACGCAGAATTAGCCATCCTTAGTCTTGTGGCCGAAAAGGCCTGTCATGGATATGAGATTGAACAGACCATCGAAAAACGCGGCATGCGCGACTGGACAGATATCGGCTTTTCTTCGATCTACTATATTCTTAACAAGTTGGAAAAAAACAGGTTGATCGAAAGTCAATTAGAGCATGTCGAAGGTAAGGGGCCTGCTCGCAAGGTATATCAAATTACTCCGGCAGGGCTTCAGGCTCAAAGGGATGGGACACTGCAAGCCTTATCTACGCCGCGGGGCGGATCGGTGCCTTTTCTGCTGGGCCTTTCTAACCTGCCCATACTCGCTCCAGAGCAGGTCTCAGAGGCTTTGGCGGCATATCAGCAGCAACTCGAAGAGCGGCGTGCGCGCCTTTTAGCACAAGTCGATGCGCAAAACCCGCTTCCGTTTTTTGTGCAGGCCATGTTTGATTATAGTATCCAAATGATCGTGGCAGAAATTGCCTGGATTATTGAGTTTAGAAAACATTTGGAGGCAACAACATGAAGAAGAACTTTCGCATTGTCTGGTTTGGTTTCTTAATTTGGCTGATTCCCTTTGTCACTTCAGTGGCAATCTATCCACTCCATGAGGCAGAGCGTCCGCTATTCGAATCGATAATGCCGGTCGTCATTGCACTTTGTGTGACGGTATTTGCCTTTCTGTATTTCAAAAAGACTGGTGATGCCTATTTGGTAAAGGGGATTTCAATTGGAGTTGTTTGGTTTGTCATCAACCTTGGTTTCGATCTGATCCTCTTTATGGAAGGGCCGATGAAGATGCCCTTTTGGGAGTACATGAAAGACATCGGTGTTACGTATTTGCTCATCCCGGTTATCACCGTTGGGATGGGGTTTCTTTTGAAGGAGAAATGCTATGTCAAGTAAATATGATATTAAGAAAGAAATGAAGCATCTTTATACCCCCCCCAAAGGGAAGTTCACCGTGGTCGATGTCCCGCCGATGAATTTTCTGATGGGAGATGGCGCAGGCAATCCCAACACCAGCCCCCAATTCCAGACGGTTACCGAAGCCCTATATGGACTGGCCTACACGGTAAAATTCAAGTGCAAGGCTTTGGAGAAAGATTTTGTTGTCGCTCCGACAGAAGGTCTGTGGTGGATGGAAGATATGGAAGCATTCAGCCTGGAACGTAAAGATGATTGGTTGTGGACGTTGATGATGGCAATGCCAGAGTGGGTGACATCAGAGATGGTGGCAGACGCCCGCAGCGAAGTGGCTCAAAAGAAAGACCTGCCCGCACTATCCGACTTACGCTTTGAACCTTATCATGAGGGGCTTGCCGTGCAGATTATGTACCTGGGAGCCTATGCCGATGAAGGCCCAGTCATTGCAGCGATGCATGATTTCATTGAGCAGCAAGGCTATGCCCTCACAGGAAAACATCACGAAATTTACCTCAGTGACCCGCGCCGCACCGCGCCGGAGAAGTTGAAAACTGTAATCCGCCAACCGGTGCGGGGGAAGTGAAATTATCTAAAAAGATACAACGGAGCATCACGCTCCGTTGTATCTTTTTAGGATTATCCGCGCCAATCCATTGGCTGGCTGGGCTTGTTATCGAGAATTGCCTCGATGCGTTCCATGATGGCAGGGGTGAGTTTTTCGACCACATCAATGGCTTTCATATTCTCAACCACCTGTTCGACGCGCGAAGCGCCGGTTATTGTTGTGCTGACGCTTGGGTTCATCAATGTCCAGGCCAGGGCTAACTGGGCCATCGAGCAACCCAGTTCCTCGGCAATGGGTATCAATTGCCCAACCTTTTGAATATTCTGGATGGCCTCCTCGTCCTCGAACCGTTTGCGCAGCCATTCGTAACCTTCCAGCGTAGCGCGGGTGCCCTCTGGCATCCCCTGGTTGTATTTGCCGGTCAATAGACCGCTTGCCAAAGGACTCCAAATGGTTGTACCAAGGCCGATTTCATCATAGAGCGGCGCGTACTCAACTTCGAAGCGCTGGCGGTGAAACATGTGATATTGAGGTTGTTCCATCAGCGGGGGGATAAGGTGTTCACGGCGTGCAATCGCATAGGCTTCCATAATTTCAGCGGCGCTCCACTCACTGGTGCCCCAGTAAAATGCCTTGCCTTGATCGATAATGTGATTGAAAGCCCTTACGGTTTCTTCCATCGGAGTATGGAAATCTGGACGGTGGGCGAATATCAGATCGACATAATCCAGTTGTAAGCGTGCCAGCGCGGCATCGGTGCCTTCGACGATGTGTTTGCGCGAAAGGCCGCGGTCGTTGGGGCCATCGCCGCCCCAAAAAATTTTCGTAGAGACCACTAAATCGCTGCGCTTCCATCCGGCCCGTTGGATGACTTTCCCCATTATGGTTTCAGACTGCCCGTTTGCGTAGACTTCGGCGTTATCAAAGAAGTTAACACCCGCGTCGTAGGCGGCTTTCATCATCTCGAAGGCGGCATCTTCGTCAGCCTGGTTGGCGAATGTCACCCAGGATCCAAAGGACAGGGCTGAAACTTGTAGACCGGATGAACCTAAATAACGATATTGCATCGAAAACTCCTTTAATACGAGATGTTTAGATTATTTGAGAGTGATCTTTTGGCGGCCCTTCTCCCAAAGCTCGGGGGTGGCAGCCGCTAAAGTGGGGTAACTCTTGCCCTCATAGTCGACCCCGGGCATCAGCGGGAAAGGCGAATCCGCATCGAGAACGCCTATCACGCCCCCAGCCTCGCGAGTCACCAGCCAGCTTGCGGCAAAATCCCAAATCTTAGGGGTCACCTCGAAAGCCAGTGCCGCGCAGCCGCGCGCCACTGTCACCAATCCATAGGCTGCCGAACCAAAAATGCGGGCTTTATATGGGACGCTGACGTTGTACTTGCGATGTGTGCGTGAACAACAGGCGAAGAAACTAAAAGGGTTATTCGAGTCAGGGAGGCGGGTAAACAAGCGCATACCGTTCAGAAAAGCACCCTGATTGCGTTGAGCGGTATATAACTCATTGATCAATGGAAAGTATAAAGCGGCCGTATCCGGTTGGCCATCGATCAGCCTGGCAATCGAAACCCCCCAATGATGTAACCCTAAACTGAAATTGGTTGTCCCATCGAGCGGGTCAATTACCCAGACGGCGCCTTTTCCATCGGGGAAGGTGGTGTTGGCTTCTTCGGTCAGCAGTCCGTCTTCAGGGAAATGCTCTTGAATAGCAGCCCTAATGAATGCGTCGGCGGCTAGATCGGCCTCGGTAACGGCGGAGTCATCGGCTTTGAGCGAAGTCCCAATGCCATTTGGGTGGAAATAATCGAGAGTGATCTTGCCAACTTCTTTGGCAAGATCGGATGCGAAAGCAAGTATTTGTTTCATGATTAACGTTTCTCAAAGAAATTCCCCTATTGTTTGATTTCTTTGTCATATGTGTGGCGTGTCTAGCAGTATAACATGGCTGTACGAGATCGGCGTCTCTCGTGTTATACTGTTTTTTTGAGGAGACAGAAGCATGCCGCGTTACCGCGTTGTACATCGTGACACCGGGGAAATTTGGGAGGTCGAAGCGCCCTCATCCGATGACGCCCGCAGGGTGATTGGTTGGGAGTTGGGAACTTGCCGGGTAATTCTATTAGCAAAAGGCCCCTTTGCTGAGATCAAACCGCCCAAAGTGGCTGTTCAAATCACGCCGCCCATCCCAGGGACATCCTACATATGCCCTGAATGTAGTGTGACTTTATCGCGCAGTGAAAACCGGCTGTGGTGGTTTTGCCCTTCGTGTGAATTGCTTTATCATTCCGAAGAGAAGAAATATTACCGCGAGGGCGATCTGTAAATGAATCTCTTCATAATTTCGGAGGCAGCCTGTATACTGCGCATTCCCCAGTGTAGATGATTTTCATTCAAAGCGCACCCCAGGGACGGATGAAGTCCTCAGGTTCTACCCCCAGCCCGGATGCAACCCGGTTGATGTAGTTGAAATAACCAATGACCTGAACAGCATCGTGGATGGCACGGTCGTCAAAACCCTGCGCACGTAATCCCTCTAAATCTTCTGGAGTGCATTCATGGGCGTGATGCGTCAGCTTGGCAGCGTATTCGCATAAAGCCCGGTCAGCCGGGGCAAGCGGCGCGCTTCGCCAATCTCGTGCCAGCGCGTCAACGTAAGAATCCGCAGTTTGGGGGTCATCAATTTCGTGATTGCTCTCTTCACGGAGATCATGGGCATGCGATTGTCTTCAGTAGAAACAATTATTTTCGTCTGAGACCACTACGGCCAGCATCTCGCGCTGCATCCGAGTCAGGGGTGATTCGCCCATCATCAAGGTCTGGTAAAAGTGAATGCTGTCTCTGAGAATTCTGGGATTGATACTCATAATATGTACAATGTGCCAGACGCGACCGGCGCGTTTGATGGCAGCATCAAAATGGCGCTTGAGTGATCCGGTAGCATGTTTGATAGGAATCTGTTCAATCCAGGGCATGACGCACTCCTTACCCATAAGGTTTATCCAGCGGAGCCTGCAAATAGATATCCACCGCCTCCTCAATGCTGATGCGCTCATCCAAGACATCATCCATATATTGGCTTGTCCACTGGAAAAGCTGAGACAGGGATAGCGCTAACTCAGTTTGAATGACACGTACCAGTGGCCCGGCCTGCTCGGAAAAACCCGTGTCGATAAAATCTCTCCTGGCTTGAGCACGGTCATATTCGGTACGAATGATCGCTGCATCCCAGGCGCTGTCGGAATAGGTGACCTGTGCATAAGCAGCGCGTGGATCGCCATCAAAGGGCAGCCCGACTGAACCGGCATTAATCACCAGCGTTTGGTCGATACGGCGGATGAGGGGGCGATGGGTGTGCCCGACAGCGATCAACGCGGGGGGTGGGTTGATCAGCGTTTTGATGGTTTCATCTGCCATTTCAGGATAAATGCCGCGACGATTACTGCGCATAGATGCATGGACACCCCTGAATTCGCCACCCTGGTTATGGGTAAAACTGAATTCATTTGGCATGGCTTCCAGCGGTGTAATATCCTCACGCATACACTGATAGGTCCAGTAGCTATAGCGGAACAATTCGAATAACGGGCCGTCACGCGGCGAATCGGGTTGGGCATGCCAAATCACATAATCCTCATGATTGCCGCGAATCACCTCCCAGTCTTCCTGTTGTTGTTTCTCTTGGACAAAATGTAAACATTCCAACGGTTTTGGCCCGCGATTTACAATATCTCCGGCGACGAACACAAGATCAGGCCGCCAACTTTGAATATGGTCGGCAACGGCCAGCAAAGCCGGGTAATTGGCGTGAATATCTGCGAGGACAGCAATTTTCATAGGCGTTTATTTTGATGCAATGGGGAAGGCTGCAAATAGGAGCGCGTGGGATGCTTCATACCCCACACACGCGATTGTTAGGAATATTCTCAGCGTACTGTACAAATCTTGAATTATGCCGACACGAACTCTACATAATCTTGTGTGACGGTCTTCTCGGGCTGCGCCCCCAGGAATTCGATCAGGTTTTTGACCAGTTGGGCCTTGATTTCAGCATCCCGCAAACTCCAGGTACGGCTCTTGACTTCCAGGAACGTCCCCAAGTTGGGCTGGTCAATACGATCGAGATTGATATAGAACTCGGTGCCTTTGAAAAGCACTCGCCAGCGCAAGCGGTCTTTCTCGATAAAGATCTCAGAAGCTGGTTTGAAATATTCTCGATAGAATCGCAAGCTGTGCGTGGCCGGGGCAATATAACGGCTTCTAGAAAGCAATACGTCGCTGGGGAAGTGGCGTTCACGAGTTTTGCCAATCATTGTCAGGCGATAGCGTGCCTTTTCTACTTTGCCCTTCTTGTCTATGTATTCATCTTCGCGGTAGCGCAATTGTCCTTGGGATGGATCTTCGAATTGGAAATAGGTATCAAATTCGTGATAGTGGCGCGTATGCAAGATTTCGATCTCATCGCGCTGAATATTCTCGATAATTGCCGCAGTATCTTCAACGCGTACTTTGACCTGAACTTCAAAACTCTCTTGCTCTAACGCTCCGCCGATAGCGATTAACTTCGAAAGCACCGATTGTTCTCGTTCAATCAGGAAGGCATCAATCTGTCGGGCATATTCGGCAGCTTCAGCTAGTAGAGGTTCTTCCTCTATGGTGAGCAATTTTTGTTCGCGCATGAGCCATTGTCCGTTGACCATCACATCGCAGACATCGGTAGCTTTAGCGGCATAGACTAACTGCGCATACACTCCCTCAGGGTCACGCCGGAAGCGGGGGGCATTATGAAGCGGAGAAATATCCACCAGGATGAGGTCGGCGCGTTTCCCGGTTTCGAGTGAGCCTGTGATCGCACCGATGTGAAGCGCTTCGGCCCCCAGACGGGTTGCCATCAGCAGGGCTGTTCGGGCGGGCAGGGCTGTGGGGTCGCCGGAAAAACCTTTCGCCAGGAAAGCTGCCAGGCGTACTTCTTCGAACATATCCAGGTCGTTATTTGAGGCCGGGCCGTCGGTGCCAATGCCGACATTTAAGCCCACATCCAGCATCTCTGTTACCGGCGCTACCCCGGATGCCAACTTTAAGTTCGAAGAGGGGTTATGAGCAACCCCGGCTTTGTGATGGTGAAGGGTGTGAATTTCGCCGGTGTCGATATGCACACAATGGGCAGCCAGCACTTTGGCATCGAAGAGATTCTGTTTCTTAACATAGGGAATTACCGGCATGCCGTGTTCTTCTTTGGAGGCTTCAACTTCTGTGGCAGTTTCGGCCAGATGGGTATGCAAGGGGACATCATGCTGGGCGGCGATGGCAGCAGTGGCCTGGAGAATATCTTCAGTGCAGGTGTAGGGGGCGTGCGGAGCGACAGACGGCACAATCAGGGCGTGTCCTTTCCAGCGCTTAATGAAGTCCTCTGCCGCCTCTAGGGCTTCTTCGTAGGATGGGGCATCGGGGGAGGGAAATTTCAACACGGTTTGCGAACAAACCGCCCGCAAGCCGATTTCAGCGGTGGCTTTGGCAACTTCTTCTTCGAAGTAGTACATGTCGGCGAAACAGGTGACACCCGACCGAATCGATTCGATGCAGGCCAGCGATGTGCCCAGATGAACAAAACGCGGTGAAACAAATTCGCGTTCAACCGGCATCATGTACCCCAGCAGCCACACATCCAGACGCAGGTCATCGGCCAGGCCGCGCAATAAGGTCATGGGAACATGGGTGTGGGCATTGATCAGGCCGGGCATGAGGACTTTGCCCCCGCAGTCAATGGTTTCTTTGCCACTAAATTGCTTTGTTATTTCATCCACCGGGCCGGCGGCGACGATACTGTCGCTGTGGATGGCTACTGCTCCGGGATCATATTGGTGGAATTCTTCATCCATTGTGAGGACAATGGCATTGGTGAGAAGGACATCAATTGTTTTTATCATCTGAGTTATTCCAATTTTCGTAAATAATCCAAACTTAGATTCACGGTCCACAAGGGGGCCATCTGTGGCGGGCCACCGTAGGTGTGTTTCTTATAGTTCTCACCCTCGGGCGTTAGCAAGACAAGGTGCATGGTTTGTTGGGTTTCACCGGGTTCGAGCATGACCCCCAGACACACCTGGGCCTGGGCATGATTTTGACAGGTTTGTCGAACGGCTTCAACAAACTCGGTTTCTTTTGGGGGAGGCGATAATATTTCGCCCCCGAAAAAAATGGGGTCGTTGGTCTGCGCCAAACGGCGGAGTAGCCGACCGCCCAGGCCGGCTTCCACTACTGTGAGGTTGTCGCCGCGCTTTGCCAACACGCTGAGAGCGACTTCCTCTAGTGTTTCCTCATCCGCGCCATAAATCCAATTGCCGAGACGCTCGCGAAGTTGATCTTCAACTTGGTAGATACAGGCATCGGCTTCGGCCTCCGATTCGGCTTTAGCGGTGATGCGCACGTCCACTTGCCCGGCGTGGGCTGCCATCCCCACCGTGGGGTTGGTCAGCCGTTCCAGATCACCTATGCGGGCATCGATGGCCGATTCGCCAACGCCCGAAGTGTGCAAAACACGCGCCTTTATCAACCCGCGCAGGTTGTAGCGCTCACGTAGATAGGGGATGATTTTCTTGCCCAAGAGATGTTCCATTTCACGGGGAACGCCTGGCAGTGAGATGATCGCATGGTGTTCGGTTTCGACGATAAAAGAAGGCGCGGTACCGACTTCATTTTCCACCCCAATTGCGCCCTGAGGCACATATGCCTGACGGCGATTGTTCTCGGTGGGTGTGCGCCCATATCGTCGAAAACGCTCCTCAATCTGTTCCCACAGTTCCGGGCGAAATTCGGTTTCCGCACCCATTGCCAGGGCAACAGCCTCACGGGTAGGATCATCCACCGTTGGTCCTAATCCGCCAGTTGTGATGATAATCTCTGCTCGCTGCATGCCCTCGCGAAGAATTTGGGCAATGCGCTCTTCGTTGTCGCCTACGGTGGATGTGCGATATAAAGCTACCCCGGCATCGCGTAGAGAACGGGCAATATAGCGGGTGTTGGTATCAACAGTTTCGCCGAGTAGTAGTTCAGTTCCTATGGTAATAATTTCAGCAGTTGGCATATTTTTATGTTCGTATTAGTCAGGTTTTGGCTTCCCCGTTCGGGGCAAGGTGGTTATTTTGGGCTGGATCATCACCAGGCTACTTTCTGCCCTAATCCCATAGTTTGGGCGTTTCTAATGACCAATTGTGCGGCCATAGCATCCTGTACGGCTACGCCGACCGATTTGAAGAATGTGATTTCACCCTGTGATGTGCGCCCAGAAATCTGGTGATTGACAACAGTGCCGAGTTCGGTGAGTTCTTCCGGCGTGAGCAAATTTTGTTGGATGGCAGCGACCAGTTCGCCGGCTTCTTCGAGGGCAGCCGGGCGCGAATCAACGAATACAGTTGCTCGTCCGGCTATCTTTGGATGAATCTCGACCATCTCCAGGGCGTAAGAGCCTACACCATTGATGTGGGTTCCGGGCCGCACAGCTTCATTGGGGAAGACGGGCTTTGTAGATGTCGTCGCTGCACAGATAATATCGGCATTGGCGGCAGCTTCTTCGGGTGATGTCGCTGCCCGCAGATCATTCGGTATGCCCCCCTTTCCGGCCATTTCGGCAATGAACGATTGCGTTCGGGCTGTGTCGAGATCATATACCCAGGCGGTTTCGATTTTACGGGCAGTGCATACGGCTTCGAGCTGGGTGCGCCCCTGGACACCGGTGCCAAAGATGGCTGCGTTTTTGCAATCCTGCCGGGCGAGCAGATCTGTAGCCGCTCCCGAAGCCGCGCCGGTGCGTATGGCTGTCAAAGCGCCGCCTTCCAGGAGGGCCTGAGGCGCTCCTGTCACGGCGTCTAGTACGAGCACTGCAGCGTGGATGGTGGGGATACTGCGCTTTTGGTTATTAGGAAATATCGAGACAACTTTGATTGCCATAGCTTCGTTGTTGTCGGCTTGAACATAGGCAGGCATTAACAGCGTAACGCCCTGGTGGGCGTCCACAGGAAGCCGCCCGCGCAGCGGCACTGCCGCTTGCCCCGCGGAGAGCGCGCCAAAGGCCTGCTTCATTGCTGCAATGGCCCCTTCCATAGGGAGAGCCTTACGTACTTCAGATGCGTTTAGAATGAACACAAGAGGCTCCTGATATGAACTAAATTCGTTTTGGTGCGAGGAAAAAGCCCAAAATACTGGGCGAATCACTGCTAACCTGAGTATATCAAAAAGCGCAGTGAGATGGTATTCTACCACCACTGCGCTTTTTGATATCGGTAAATTGGGCCGATCACTCTATGCCAAGATAGGCTTTTTGAACCATTTCGTTCTTACGAAGTTTGTCGGCGGTATCATGCAAGACAATCTCGCCAGTTTGCAGCACATAGCCGCGATTGGCAATTTGTAATGCCATGGTTGCATTTTGCTCAACCAATAGAATGGTTGTCCCCTCAGCATTGATCTCTTTAATGGTATCGAAAATGCCCTCGACCAAGATCGGCGCGAGGCCCATCGAAGGCTCATCCATCAGCATCAAACGGGGGCGTGCCATTAAGGCACGCCCAGTTGCTAACATCTGCTGCTCGCCGCCGGATAACGTACCGGCAACCTGCATGCGGCGTTCTTTTAAGCGGGGGAAAAGTTTGAAGACGCGTTCGAGATCTTGTTGAATACCGGCAGTATCTTCACGAGAATAGGCCCCCATATCCAGGTTTTCGGCCACAGTCAGTCGCGCGAAAATGCCGCGGCCTTCCGGAACCATAGCCACACCTTTGTATACCAACTCGTGGGCTTTGAAGGTGGAAAGATCTTGTCCATCGAGGCTGATGTTGCCTTCTCGGAGATGAATCAAGCGGCTGATGGCGCGGAGTGTGGTTGTTTTTCCGGCGCCGTTGGCTCCAATGAGCGTGACGATTTCGCCCTCTTCAACAGTGATGGATATGCCGCGTAGCGCTTGGATGTTGCCGTAATAGGCGTGAATATCTTTGACTTCAAGCATTGCCATAGGTCACTCTCTCATTAAGCTTGTGCGGCTGCGCCGCGTCCTAAATAGGCTTCGATAACTCGAGGGTTGCCCTGAATTTGTGCCGGGGTACCCTCGGCAATTTTCATACCGAAGTCCATCACAGAAATATCTTCGCTGATGCCCATGACCACTTTCATGTCGTGCTCAATGAGCAGAATGGTAATACCCAACTCGTCACGCAAGTGCAAGATAAAGCGCATCATCTCAGCAGTTTCGTTTGGATTCATCCCGGCTGTGGGTTCATCCAGCAACAAGAGCTTGGGTTTGTTCGCCAATGCGCGGGCAATTTCCAAGCGGCGTTGAGCACCATAGGGCAGGTTCGTGGCTAGCTGATCGCCTAAGCCTTGTAGACCAACAAAATTCAAAATGCGAATAGCATCTTCAAGGGCTTCGGCTTCTTCTGCTACGACCCTTTTTGTTCGGATAATGGATTCTGCCCAGTGAGTTTTGAAATGCCGTTCACGCCCGACCAAGATATTTTCAATCGCAGTCATGTTCGAGAACAAGCGAATATTTTGGTAAGTGCGGGCAATGCCCATCTGGGTAATTTGGTCTGGGCGGCGGTGAACATGCCCAATTTGAGAACCACGTTCTGATTTGCCGCTGCTGATCACTTTGCCGTCAAATTCGATAGTGCCTTCGTCGATGATATAAAACCCCGTGATGCAATTGAAGAAGGTTGTTTTTCCAGCGCCGTTGGGGCCGATGATGCTGACGATTTTCCCCTCGGGCAGATCAAAATCAAATTGATTGACTGCTACGAGACCGCCAAATTGTTTGGTTACACCTTTTGTAGATAAAACTAGCATGGTGATTTCCTCTCGTTGATGAACTACTAATCGCCGCTGGCCAGTTCTTGTTCTTCGTGCGCATGAAGCTCACGCCTGATTGTGGCCGAAGGCCAAAACCCCTCGGGACGGGCAAGCATCATGAAGATCAAGAGTACACCGTACATAAGCATACGATGTTCAGCGAATTCACGTAATAATTCGGGTAGGCCAACCAAGATCAGCGCACCGACGACAACGCCGGGAAGGCTACCGATACCGCCCACAATAATTAGCGAGAGTACGTTGATCGAAACAATCAGGTTGAAACTATGGGGGAAGATTGAGGTTAATTTGCTGGCAAAAATTGCTCCAGCCAAACCTGAGAATGCAGCGCCGGTAGCAAACGCCAACAGTTTCGTGTTGACCAGATTGATGCCCATTGCTTCGGCAACATCTTCATCTTCTCGCATAGCCATCCATTGGCGGCCCAGCCGGGAGTCGCGTAAACGCCAGGCTATGAAGGCGGCAAGTAGCACTCCAATAAGGATAATGTAATAGAGTGGTTCAGGCTTGACCAGATCAAACCCAGCTATGCTGGGTTTGGGGATTTGAAGTACACCTTGTGCACCACCTATAAAGGGCTTGAGCATATCGGATAGTGCCAAGATGCGAATGATTTCACCAAAGCCCAATGTAACGATAGCGAGGTAGTCACCGCGCATGCGCAGTACAGGAATGCCCAACACAATACCGAAGAGTGTCGCGGCAAGTACTGAAAAAGGCAGTGCAGTCCAGAAAGTGAAACCAAGCCCAAGATGTCCTTCGGAAGTCAGAATGCCCATGACATAGGCCCCAATAGCAAAAAATGCCACGTAGCCCAGGTCGAGCAAACCGGCAAAGCCAACAACAATATTCAGTCCTAATCCCATCAGCACATAGAGGCCCACGTTGTTAATGACTTCTGTGAGATAAGTGCCTAATAACAGGGGTAATATCAATAACAAGACGACACCCAAAGCCAGGCGAATTCTCTGAATGTTTTGCTGTCGGGCGGGGGAAACTGTATCTGCCCTGGTTTCTTTTTCAGCTTTTCGTTTGTTGATCTGCCAGGCTAATATTGCGACAGTCACGAAGAGAGGGGCTGCAAACAATGGGTTGAGTGCCTCGCCGGAGAATATCAGTTTGGTGAATCCTCGGCCAAAGAAACTCCGCAGGCGGCTGAGTAAAATTTCTGAAAATGTTCCTGTAAAAATAACCCAGGCGAAGCCGGTAATAAGCGGTTGGCGAATTTCATCGTTTAGTGTGCGAATTCCAGCAGCCGCAAAACCTAACATACCAGCAACACCAATGAGAATCAGGCTGCCAATGATTGTCCCCTGACCAAAGGTAACCAAGTTGACTAGCTCAGGAGAAACATTGACCAAGAATTGACGAATGTTGAAGGATACTGCCAGGAAAGCCAGGAAAATAAGCGGTATGGCGGAGATTGCGCCAATAAAAGCACCATATGCCAAAGCTTTTCCTTTGCTTTCATTCATCACTTTGCTGGCTGCCACAAAGGCCAAGCTGACCGGAGCCGCAAATAGGAAAAGGTGACCCATCGTGAAGAGATTATGGATGAGCGCGCGTTCCGCTAGTAAGGCGAGAAATCCAATGACGCCCAAGGCCAGAGAAACTAACCCGGCCAGCAGGCCATATTGCGTGGCATTTTTTAGATCAAAGGTTGTTTTTGAATTCATTTCAGCCACCTATGCTTTCTCTTCGGAGAGGCGCTCGCCGATAATGCCCTGTGGGCGGAAAATAAGTACCAAAACGAGCATGGTGAAGGCGATTACATCTTTTAATTGATGTGGAGCGGGTATCCCAAGCCCTTCCAAGAAGAGCCCCGGTCCGACGGATTCGAACATCCCCAGGAATAATCCACCAAGCGCTGCACCGGGTACACTACCAATGCCGCCCAAGACTGCGGCGGTGAAGGCTTTAATCCCAGGAATGAACCCCATGAAGAAGTGAACCTGCCGGAAAACAATTGCATAGAGTACACCGGCGATCCCTGCCATGGCTGCCCCCATAGCAAAAGTAATGGATACTGCTTTGTCAACATCAATTCCCATCAGCGCAGCGACATCTTTGTTTTCAGCAACGGCACGGATAGATTTGCCGGTTTTTGTTTTCATAACAAAGGTGTAAAGACCAATCAACATTAAAATCGCGGCGACAATGACCACGATATGGGTTTTTAATATTTCAAGCCCTCCAAGCGATACTTTGCCAGCCAGGGCCTGAATCTGGGGAAAGGGTTTTACTTCGGAGCCGTATAAACCACGGAAAAAATATTGCCAGAAAAAAGAAGCCCCGATGGCTGTAATGAGAGGAACTAGACGGGGGGCTTTGCGAAGGGGGCGGTAGGCAACTCGCTCGGTAAGTAGGGCAATCCCTATTGAAATAAGCATGGTAACAATGGTGATAATCAATATGCTAATGATCGGGTATTGATCTAAGAAGCCCGATTCGCCCATGGGTTGAGCAATGAAAATGGTCGCCGTCATGATGCCCGACATAAAGAACTCACCGTGGGCAAAGTTAATCATGAAAAGGACACCGTAGACCAGGGTATACCCGATGGCGATCAGGGCGTACAGACTGCCTTGAGCAATCCCCGCGACGATGGTCTCTGTCCAAGTTTGAGCTGGATAGGGGTTTTCAATCAGCGTAGCAATTGTTCCCCAAACGACAATGATAATAATAACTGCGCGGAAAACCCACAGCACGAGATCAAGGATGTCAACATCTTGCAAGCGTCGTAGCATGGAGTCTCTCCTCTTCCTTTTTTACAAAAGGGATGGGTTCGGTGTTCAACTCGAACCCATCCCCGCATTAACGGTTTATTTGTTTGCTATCGGTAAGTTTAGGCTTAGGGCCAAATCCGCTCGTAGGCGCCGCTGTTAAGTTGCGATACCGAGATCTTCGGGTCGGCGCAGTCACCATATTCATTACAGGTTAGCGTACCGGTGATGCCCTCGTAGCCAGAAGTGGCGTACAGGCAGGTGCGCAGAGCCTGGCGACCAACGTGAACGGTGCCATCATCTTCGGCAACAGCAACTTCTTCGATGCAGTCGAAGATCATGTTGGCCGCATCAAAGGCATGGGCGTGGAAGACCGAAACCGGAGTGGAGCCGTATTTCTCTTCGTACTTGGCAACGAAATCGTCATAGATTCCGCCGGAGAAGGACAGATCGGGGCCGGAGAAGTACATGCCTTCGCCAGCTTCACCCACTGCCTCAATGGCAGCGTCGGAGATCATGCCATCGGCCGCAGCCAGGATGGTTTCTTCGAGACCGGAGACCTCTTTGGCCTGCTTGGTCAGGAAACCGCCCTCAGCGGTGAAGACCGGGTAGTACAGGAATTCGGGCGGGCCAGCAGCCGCAACCGCGGAGAGCACGGGGCGCATATCGGTGTCACCCTTGTTGACAGCGGTGAACTCAACAATAGTGCCGCCAATTTCTTCGAAGGAGGCCGCAAATACAGCCGCAAGACCTTCGGTGTAGGGGTCGCCATCATGGATGGCAGCAGCGGTGGATACGCCCAGAACGTTGTAGGCGAACTCAGCCATTGCTTTCCCCTGAACCTGGTCGTTGTGAGCGGTACGCAGGTAGCCGGGATTCCAGGCGCTTTCGGGATCGGTCAGCGCAGGGGCAGTGTTGGAGGGGGAGACCATTGCATAGCCAGCCTCAGACATAACCTCAGACATGGGAACGCCAGCGCCGGAGCAGCTTGTGCCAACCACGGCAACGATGGTGGGGTCGGAGACGATCTTCTGACCGGCGGACTGACCGCCCTCAGCGGAGCAACCATCATCTTCGGCCTGAAGTTCGATGCTATGACCCAACAGTTCGCCGCGGAAGTCAATGGCGATCTCTACACCATACTGCGAGTCGGTCCCCAGGTCAGTGTTTGGGCCGGAGATCACCAGCGCAGACGCAATGCGAATGGGTTCATCGGGGCCATAGGTTACACAGCCAATGGGGTCGTCACATTCATACTGGGAGCCGCCGCAAGCGGCCAAAACCATGCTGGCAGCAACCAGCAACCCAAAAATAACTAAATTACGCTTTGTCATACTTCTTCCTCCTCGGAAAGAATGATAGATGGATGTTGACTTCGGTAAGACAGATAGCTTATATCGCGCTCTATATGCAGAATGCCTCCTTTCGTACGGTTGAGATTTCCTTTCAGGCGTTTCTGGAAAATTCTAGGTAGCCGCTGTAAAGAGATTGAATTGCTTTTTCTTGCGCGACCACCCCAAACCAGTACAGTATTTGATTCTACAAGTACGGAATAGTAAGGTCAAGAGAACAAGAGAGGCTTTTATGAATTCTTTATTCTTTCGCTGTTTTTCTCCTTGAAAGCAGAGAAGAGTACAATTCAGAAGCCTTCATTAAGATTTACACGCTTCGGGAAAAATCCCCGGCACTTGTGACATGTGGATGATATGATTTCGAATTGCCGAATCCTAAAAACTATTTCCGACTATAGAGTAATTCTTCTCGAATGCGTAGGTCTGTATTGCGTATTTTTAAGGACAGATCTGCCGCCAGATTATACATAAGTTGGTAGCCTAGTTGAGGGTAGGTTTCACAGAGATGTTTCAAGTCATCACTGCCAATGACCAATAGACTGGTATTATCGTGCGCAGCTCTGGCTGTGGCAGAACGCAATCCCTGATCTACCAAAGCAATTTCGCCAAAAGACTGGCCGCGCCGCAGTGTCGCAATTGTTATCAATTCTGCTTGATCGGTGGGGTCCCTGCTCACAAGTGAAGGATTGATAAGAATATCGACTTCCCCCTGGGTGATGACATATAATTCATCACTGCTGGATTGCTCGTAGAAAATTGTGTCCCCTGTATTGTAGGAATGCTCGTGGCACAAGTTAGCGACCAAGGCTAATTGAGTTGGCGTGAACTGAAAGAAAATATCGGCCTGTTTTAATAAATTGTCCTTGGAACTCATTCGCTTTCTCCTGGGGAAAAGCATAGCATACTTTAATAAAATGTCAATTGCCCTTAAACCAGGGCTTTCTTAAAGTCGAAACGAAAAGCGCTTTTACCGCTGAGAGCGCAAAGAACGCAGAGAAAAATTTAAAAAACTCAGCGAACCCGGCGTTCTCTGCGGTAAATTTCTGGTATAGCACAAATTTAAGAAAGCCGTGGCCCTTAAACTTGATTTTTGAGTGTACTGCTTGGTTGGATAGTGAACCAATTTTGTTCGGGGCGGAGCAGTGTTGGGAAATTTGTCTGAACCTGGGGGAGTGTGGGGAATCACTAAAGGGAGTGGTCACCTCCAATTTGCGTTCGCAGACCGGATATTTTTACGAATGAATTGCGAGTTGAGCGCGGACAAACTGATGGAATAATGGTAGAATATCCATCTTTGATGGAGACTCAAAAACTAGATAACACAACACCTGTATCACCGCGCGTGATACCTGCACTCATCGCTGGGTTCGATGCTGTATCAAATCATATCGCACTGATTTTCATCCCAATTGGGCTGGATTTAATACTCTGGTTGGCGCCTCGTTTGCGGATGAAGACCTTGATAGACGCTTGGATCGCGATTGCCTTTCAGTCGAATGAAAGCTTTTCGAGTACCGAAGAATTGGTCGCCATGATGGCGCAGATTCAAGAGTCTTGGGTTGTAATGGCTGAGCGCTTCAACCTGTTAATTTCATTGCGGTCTTACCCGGTTGGTATCCCAAGCTTAGTTGTATCGAGCTTACCGTTGAACACGCCCAATGGAGAAGCTGCCCTGGTGGAAATTCTATCTCCATGGGGCGCATTGCTTCTTGCCGGCGTTTTTACACTAATCGGCTTGCTGGGTGGCGCACTTTATTTTTCTTTGGTTGCTCAGATCGCAGTTCATGATGAAATACGGCTGCCAAAAGCCTTCATGGACTGGCCGCGTTCAGCAGGGAAAGCTATTCTTTTAGCGTTGGCATGGTTGGGGCTGATCGCGAGTATAAGTATCCCAATTGCTTGTGGTGCAATGTTGTTCAGCTTTGCGGGTTTTGCGGCAGGATTTTTCATCACAACGATTGCGTTTGGCAGTTTGCTCATGTGGGTCACTTTCCCTTTGTTGTTCTCTCCCCATGGGATTTTTATACATCGTATGTCGGTTTGGCCAGCAATAAAAAGGAGCCTTCAAATTACGCGCCTGACATTACCTACGACGGCGGCTTTTGTTGTGAGTATATTTCTATTGAGCCAGGTGTTGGATGAATTGTGGCGAATTGCCCCTGAAGATTCCTGGTTGATGTTGATTGGAATTGCAGGTCACGCGTTTGTAACAACAGGGTTATTATCTGCCAGTTTTGTTTACTATCATCAAGCTGATGCCTGGGTTGAAAGTATTTTGCAGCAAGAAATTTAGCAGTACGCACGTTGCAGCAGATTAAGCACATTCTATTGTTGGCATAAATTATAAAAGAGGAAACTGGAGGCTTTCGTGGCAGAAAAAAACAACCTGTCTTACGAGGCAAAAGATATTCAAGTATTAGAAGGCTTAGAAGCGGTCCGCCGACGACCGGGTATGTATGTTGGTGGGACAGATATTCGCGCCTTGCACCATTTAGTTTACGAAGTTGTCGATAATTCAATTGATGAAGCGTTGGCCGGATATTGTGATGCCATTGAAGTGATTATTCACCCTGATAGTAGTGTTACCGTAACGGACAATGGCCGCGGCATCCCGGTAGATATTCACCCCGAGCGGGGTAAATCTGCCCTGGAGTTGGTAATGACCGTACTCCACGCGGGCGGGAAATTTGGCGAAGGTAGTTATAAAGTTTCTGGTGGTCTTCACGGTGTGGGCCTTTCGGCAGTCAATGCCCTTTCGGAATGGTTCGAAGTCGAAGTCAAACGCGATGGCAAAGTATACTCGCAGCGTTATGAGCGTGGCCGCCCGGTAAGTGAGTTGAAGGTGGTAGGCAAAGCTGAGAAAGATGAAACCGGTACCCGGCAAACCTTCAAGTTCGATGCTACCATTTTTCAGGGAGAGTTCGATTACCGCTTTTCTACATTACTTCAGCGTTTTCGTGAGATGGCCTTTGTCACTCGCGGGGTGAGTATTCACCTTAGTGATGAGCGAGATGACCGTGAGACGACGTTTTATTTCGAAGGCGGAATCTCCTCATTTGTGCGGTACTTAAATCGCAACCGGAAAACGCTCCATCCAGTCGTCCACGTAGAAAAAGAAGTCGACGATATTACCATTGATGTTGCCTTCCAGTTTACCGATGCCTATGCCGAGTCGGTTTATGCATTTGCCAATACGATCAACACCATTGACGGCGGCACACATCTGACAGGGCTGCGTTCAGCAATTACCCGCACCATTAACGACTATGCCAAAAAGCAGAAGCTGCTCAAAGATGAAGAGCCGAACTTCCGGGGCGAGGATACGCGCGAGGGCTTGACCGCCATCGTGAGCATCAAACACCCCGACCCTCAGTTTGAGAGTCAAACCAAAGTAAAACTGATGAATCCCGAGGTGCAGACCACCACGCAGCAGGTAGTCACGGACGCCTTCTTAATGTTTTTAGAACAGGATTCACGTGCCGGAAAAGCCATTATCGAAAAATGCCTCACCTCGGCACGGGCGCGTCAGGCTGCTCGCAAAGCGCGCGATTTGGTGATCCGTAAGTCTGCACTGGAAAGCCTCACCCTCCCAGGGAAATTGGCCGATTGTTCCGAGCGCGACTCGCAGCGAACAGAGTTGTACATCGTTGAGGGCGATTCGGCAGGCGGTTCGGCCAAGCAGGGCCGGGATCGCCATTTTCAGGCCATTTTGCCATTGCGCGGTAAGATCTTAAACACGGAGCGCGCTCGCCTGACAAAGATCCTCAGCAATAACGAAGTTAAAGCCCTGATTTCGGCATTGGGAACCGGTATTGGCGAAGGCTTCGATTTGGAAGGTTTGCGCTATGGGCGCGTGATTATTATGACCGATGCCGACGTGGATGGTTCCCACATCCGCACCTTGCTGTTAACATTCTTCTTCCGCTATATGCAGCCTTTGATCGATGCCGGTCATTTGTATATTGCCCAGCCGCCGCTATACCGTATTAGTTATCGAAAGAAAATTCACTATGCCTATACCGAGGCCGATAAAGAAACCATTCTAAAAGACCTGGGGCTTACCGATGATCGGGTAACCCTCTCTCGCTACAAAGGGTTGGGTGAAATGAACCCACAGCAGCTTTGGGAAACAACAATGGACCCAGAGCAGCGCACTTTGCTGCAAGTCTCCATCGAAGATGCGGCTGTTGCAGACCGCACCTTTGATATGTTGATGGGTTCGGCTGTACCGCCTCGGCGACGCTTTATCATCACGCATGCCCAAGAAGTACGCAATTTAGATATCTAATTTGGGGGAGTATGTATAAAGTGTAAAGCCCGAAAATAGGGGTGCACGGGGTGTAATTGTACTCTGGCATCCCTATTTTCAAGATAAATATGAGCGGTTATGAGGTCAGGCTATGGCGCTTCAAGATGAAACCCGGTTAGAAATTCTCTCAGACCATTACAACATTACGTTTGAACTTCTAAGGAAAGACAGCACGCGGCGCGACCGGCTGTTCTTGTATTTACTCATTTTGATCTCGGTTATTCTCTTTCATATGATCGCGCCGGACCTTGTCACCGAGTTGTTCACCAGCTTCGTTGAAGACCAAGCCGGAATTGAAGATACGAAAGCGGCAGCGATTGCGATTGATGTTTCCTTCATTGGGGCAATTTTATGGTTTGGCTTACTTAGTCTGGCACATACGTATTTTCAGACTGTGTTGCATGTAGAGCGACAGTATCACTACATTCACATACTCGAAGATCAACTGAGTAGTTACTTTGGTAATCAGGCGTTTATTCGAGAAGGGCGTCATTACCGCAGCCAGCGCAGAAAATTCTCGTCTTGGACAAAGCTGATTTTTTGGATACTATTTCCGGCATTGCTCACCGTGGTTATTGGATACCGCGTGTATGCACTGTTGACATTTTCTGCTGAAGCCATTTATCTTGTGGCCAATGTGCTTGTGACCGTCAGTTTATTGATATCTTTAGTGTTGTATTTACTCGCCTTGTACAAGAAAAAATAGCGCCCCTCACCCAATGACCAATGCCCTGTCAGAAATGACAGGTTTGTAGCTTGCGGAAATTTGATACGATAGTACAATCGCATTGGGTAATTTCGTAGATTGGTACACCCGATTTTCTGGAGTGGTGATAATCTTACCGTTTTTCGCGAAAAAATTTTAATATGGCCTTAGAGCGCGGCGTACTCCTGCATAACCGATATCGAATATTAGAGATTCTTGGTCAAGGTGGAATGGGTTCCATTTACCGGGCTGTCGATGACAACCTCGGTGTGGAAGTCGCGGTTAAAGAGAATTTATTTACGACCGATGAGTATGCCCGTCAATTTAGGCGAGAAGCCACCATATTGGCAGGGTTGCGGCATCCGAATTTGCCGCGCGTCTCCGACCACTTTGTGGTCGATGGTCAAGGCCAATACTTGGTGATGGATTATATTGAGGGGGAAGATCTGCGCGAGCGCATGGATCGTATCGGTGTGATCCCCGAGGCCGAAGCCCTTATCATTGGGGTTGCGATTTGTGACGCGCTGGCGTATATGCACACCCAAAATCCCCCCATTCTGCATCGTGACATCAAACCCGGCAATGTAAAGATCGCGCCAAATGGCAAAATATTCCTGGTCGATTTTGGGCTGGCAAAAGTGGCTTTTACCGGGCAGCGCACGACGACTGGGGCAAGGGCAATGACTCCAGGCTATTCGCCGCCGGAACAGTATGGCGGCGCGCGCACGGATCACCGTTCGGATATTTATTCTTTAGCGGCTACCCTATACGCTTCAATGGCCGGGGTTGTGCCCGAAGACAGCTTGGCCCGCACGATGGCGCAAGATGAGCTGACGCCCCTGCGGGACCGCAATCCCGAAGTCACGCGCCGCTTCTCGAAAATTATCGAACGGGCCTTAGAAGTACACCCCGATGATCGATATCAAACTGCCGACGATTTTAAACATGCACTATTAGGCACAAGTGCATCTTCTCGTCGAAAACAAGTTGAGCAAGGGGTGCTGGATCCGATCACCGAAGATGAACTCAACAGTATATCCGCGGCAAAGCCGCGTTCGTCAATGATCGCCCCCATTTCATCGGCCCCACCGCGCGGGCCGATCCCGATTAGCTCCCCTATCGAGGAAAATGAATATCGCCCAATGCCGCGCCCGCGCCCGAACCGGCGTCGGGGATGCCTGACGGCATTTTTGTTCTTAATTATGGCGGTTCTTATTGGGGGTGGGGGAATCTATCTCTTCAACCCCCCATTGGCGGAGCAGATCGTCGGCGATGTATCGAGGATGATTGTCCCCCCAGCTCGAACTAAGACCCCCGCTGAGGCAGCCTTGGAGGGGTCCCCTGCGGAAGCTACTGACGTCAATACACCTACCAGCACGCTGACATCAACGAAAAGCCCCCCCACTGCAACGTTCACACTGACTACCTCTCCGACGTTAACAATTTCGCCGACAGCAACCCGCACTCCCACCATAACGGTTACACCAACCATTACCGATACCCCAACCATCACGCCCATTCCGTCGATTACGCCGCAAGGGGGTGGGCGCGGGCAAATTGCTTTCGCATCTAATCGCACGGGCATCCCGCAAATTTGGGTGATGAATGTTGATGGAACCGGATTGCACCAACTCACCGACGATCAGTTCGGGGCCTGCCAGCCCGATTGGTCGCCTGATGGTCAACGCATGGTGTTTATTTCTCCCTGTGACGAAAATCAAGAATTGTATGAGACGGCTAGCTTGTTTGTCATCAATGCCGATGGCAGCGGGCTGGAACCTTTGCCGACAACCGGCGGCGGCGATTTTGACCCGGCCTGGTCACCAGATGGAAAATACATTGCCTTTACGTCCTTAAGAAATAGCTACCGCCCACAAATCTTCTTAATGGATGTAGCCACCAAAGAAGTTGAGCAATTGTCAACGGATGATATTCGAGATTATCAACCGGAATGGGCTTTTGACGGTTCGAAGATCGTATTTGTGACGACGCGTAACGGGCCTTATCAAATTTGGTCTATGAACCCGGACGGCAGTGAGCAAGTACGGTTTTCGGCGAGTAGAAGCCTGTGGGATACATACCCGGTGTGGTCTCCTGATGGCTTGTTGATTCTCTTTACACAGAGGGAGCAGGGCGGTGTCCCACGCTTGATGGGGGCGCGCTACCCGGATGGTGGGATTGCCGAATTCCCGGTGTATCCATACCCCGGCGCGATCCCCATGCAGGAAGCCAACTTCTCACCGGATGGGCTGTGGTTGGTTTTCGAGAGCTGGCCCGAGGGAGAGCATCACGACATCTTTGTTATGCGGTCGAATGGGGGCGAGTTGGTGCAGTTAACCTTTGATTTAGCGCTCGATTTTGATCCTGACTGGCGTCCCGTTGGGCCGTAGCATACCTTCAATAGGGACGCTCACCCTCCCCATAGAAGGTGGCTCCCGGTTTGCTGCGGGAGCTTTTTTTATTCCCCCTGGAAATTGGTGCTTGAATCTGATCTGAAACATCGGTATAGTAGGAAGAGTGAGGTTATCCCTGAGTGATTTTCGGAGGTTGCGATGTCGAAGAAAGAGAAAAGCGAATTACCGGTTGATGGAAGTGTGGATCCCAAAGAGAAATCGAAGATTTCAAAGAAACGCTACTATGAAGAACTTGCCCGGCTTCAGGTGGAGTTGGTGAAATTGCAAGAATGGATCAAGCGAAAAGGGGTGCGGGTTGTGGTGTTGTTCGAAGGGCGGGATGCTGCCGGCAAAGGGGGTGTAATCAAGCGGATTACCCAACGGTTGAACCCTCGTATTGCGCGCGTAGTTGCATTGGGCACTCCAACCGAACGAGAAAGATCACAATGGTGGTTTCAGCGTTATGTGGCGCATTTGCCTGCAGCGGGGGAGATGGTGATGTTCGACCGAAGCTGGTATAACCGGGCGATTGTTGAGCCAGTGATGGGATTTTGCACCGAAGCAGAGTATCGGGAATTTTTGCGGTCGTGTCCGCAGTTTGAGCGTATGCTGGTGCGATCGGGCATAACCCTGATAAAATATTGGTTTTCAGTCAGCGATGAAGAGCAAGAAAGGCGTTTCCGAGCGCGTAACAACGATCCGGTCAAGCGCTGGAAACTCAGCCCGATGGATTTGGAATCACGCCGGCGCTGGGTTGAATACTCAATAGCCAAAGACCGCATGTTTGCAGCCACCGATCTCAAGCAGGCTCCCTGGTATGTGGTCAACGCCGATGTTAAACGCCATGCCAGATTGAATTGCATTCATCATTTATTGAGCCTGCTTCCCTATGAAGATCTGACACTTGGGCCGGTGGAGTTGCCGCCCTTGCCTAAGGTAAGCGGTTATGTCCGTCCGCCGATCTCCGATCAAACGTTTGTGCCAGAAGTTTACCCATAATGACCCCTTAAACAAAACGCTGATCGAGCAGGCTGTTAAGCCGTATCGAGATCCGTTTTGAGGGCATGATAGGTTTCGTTAAACTCGTTACTCTGTGGGTAAGGTCTATATTAAAAAGCAGGTCAGCCGCAGCAACTTCACTGCGGCTGACCTGCTTTTTTGCTGATTGGCACTTAAATGTCCATGGCGCGCTGTGCCCTCTGGATAAACCATTCTTGAGATGCGAGTTGGGGGTCACCGTCGTTGGGTTGCACCGGTGTGAAGACGCCGTTGGACGCCATCTCATACGCTTTGAGATTGTCCTTCAGATAAGTTTCGAGGATTGTGTCGCGAATATAACGGACAATTTGTGGATCGTTTATCGGGAAGATAACTTCTACGCGGTTGTTTAAGTTGCGGGGCATGAGGTCTGCACTGCCCATATAAATTTGTTCGTCACCGCCATTATGGAAGTAGTAAATTCGACTGTGTTCGAGGAAGCGCCCCAGCAGGCTGATGACACGAATGTTCTCGCTGATGCCTTCAATGCCCGGTCGCAAACTGCACATGCTGCGGCAGATGAGATCAACTCTGACGCCTGCTTGCGATGCCTCGTAAAGCAGTTTGATCATGGGTTTATCTACGAGTGCATTCATCTTCAAAATCAGGTGCCCTGCCTGGCCTTCTTTTGCCCATTGAATTTCCCGATGAATCAGTTCTTTTAGACGTTGTCGTAAATTTGTTGGTGCAACTAAAAGTTTGCGAAATTCTCTTTGGGATGAGTAGCCTGTCAGGTAATTAAAAAGGTCGGTGGCATCGGCTCCAACATCTTCGTCGCAAGTGAACATGCCCACATCTTCGTAAAGTTTGGCGGTAACGTGATTGTAATTTCCGGTTCCCAGATGGATGTAGCGGCGGATGCGCTCGTTTTCTTTTCGGATCACCAGGGTAATTTTTGAGTGGGTTTTTAGACCTAGTAACCCATAGGTCACATGCACGCCTTCGCGTTCTAGTTTCTTTGCCCATTCGATATTGCTCTCCTCGTCGAAGCGAGCCTTTAATTCAACAAGAACGGCCACTTGTTTTCCGTAGTCGCGCCTGGCTCGTAGCAAGGCTTTGACAATTGGCGAGTTTCGCCCCACGCGGTATAAGGTTTGTTTTATGGCAAGGACATTGGGGTCTCGGGCTGCGGCTTGCAGAAAGGCAATCACGGGATCAAATGAGTCATAAGGGTGATGTAACAAAATATCTCCCCGGCGGATGGCTGCAAAGATGGTGCCATCGGCAACTTCGGGTTTTAGTGCCGCGGGGATATTGTGGATGAAGGGTTTATCCTTCAGGTCAAAACGGTCAATGTTGCTGAGTTCCATTAAGCTGCTCAAGCCGAGAGGCCCATTCAACTTATAAACATCGTTGGGATCGACACGCAGGTTTTCAATCAAAATATCTAGAACGTGGTCTGGCATATCTTGATTGATGGCTAGCTCTACTACGGCGCCAAAGCGGCGTCTGCGAACGCTCTCCTCCATGGCTTCGAGCAAGTCCCCGGCTTCCAATTCTTGAATAGCCATGTCGGCGTTGCGCGTGACGCGGAAGGGATGCACTTCAATGATCTCCATGCCGGGGAAAAGTTGATGTAAGTTGTTAGCAATGAGTTGATCGAGCCAGACGAAATAATGATGGTGCGGAACAGTTCCATCGCGTTTGACACTGCCTGATGATCTTTTAATGGGCACCAGGCGAGGCAGTGTGGAGGGCACTTTTACTCTGGCAAAATGTTTTTGCCGGTCTTCATCTTTTATTAAAACTGCTAGATTAAGACTCAAATTTGAAATATGTGGAAACGGATGTCCGGGATCGAATGCCAGCGGGGTTAGAACCGGGAAAACATTTTCTCTAAAAAATTCATCTGCTTTGCTCTGTTGCTTTTGGGTGAGCTGATCATAATTTAACAAATAAATGCCGGCATTGCTGAGTTCTGGGATCAGTTCGGTTTGCAGGTACTCTCGAACATCCGTCATAATTCGGTAAGCCGTTTTGCGAATTTCGGCAAGTTGCTCAGCGGGTGATCTGCCATCTATGGAAAGCTGCATGACCCCGGCGTCATATTGCATTTTTAGCCCCCCGACGCGCACCATGAAGAACTCATCTAAATTTGAGCCAACAAATGCAAGGTACTTTGTCCGATCCAGGAGGGGGTGTGTTATGTCGCGTGCTTCTCCAAAAACGCGCTCCTGAAAAGCGAGCATTCCGAGTTCTCGGTTAATGTAATAGGTAGGGTGGCTGAGATTATATTTCTTTGTATCTGCCATTGTAATTTCCTGCTTACCTTGACATGGTCAAATTACTTACAAATGGTGGAAATGTGAGTGATATTAAGATTTCTTCTTGCGTTTGGCTTTCTTTTTTGAGGATTTCTTCTTTTCGCTTTTAGGGTCTTGCGGTTCTTGCTCAGAATTTTTTGCTTCAGTGGTAATCATCGGACGTTCAGTGGGGGGTTCGTAGTAATCGGCAAGTGATGGAACTGGCGGGTTATACTCGGGTAATGCTTCTTCGGAGTCTTTGGCTTTATCGACAGCTACGCGGGTTTGTTGCTTTGTTGTGGGCTTGGCTGGTTTAAAATAGTCGGCCAGTGTGGGGACGGGAGGCTTGTAGGTTGGAATAGGATCTGATTGATCCTTTTTTTTTGCCATCGTTATCTCCATTCTGGAAATTATCCAATTTGGCAAGAGTAGTGGAGGGTTGTAATACTAACTATAGTAGGTCCGCAGGGTGTCGTCAATGCCCATTTGCGGGATTCACATTTATCCGTGCGGATGGGGGTGTGCTTTTTGAAATTGGAGATTAATCATCAATCTCGCGAGGTTTCCATAAATGAAGAATCTCGCCTTCTTTGATCGCTGTTAAGCCAGCCCAGGTTTCACATGATAATTGAATATGCGCGATTGCCGCGGTAGGCATATGGTCATAAGAGTCACAGACCAGTTCAAGAAATTGATTGATTTCGGGGTTATGTCCAACGATCATGGCAAGATTGATTTTATCAGAAAGTTCTGCCAACAATTCTAGATACGTCATGTAGTCAGCGTGATAGAGATCATCGAGATATTGGACCTCACCTTCAAAATCGCAGGTCTCAAGAAAAAAATTGACCGTTAAGCGCGCTCGTTGCGCGCTTGAACAAAGGATAATTTCTGGAATTAGATCATATTCCATTAGCAGGTTCCCCATGCGAGGGGCATCTCTTTTCCCACGACGATTTAAAGGACGTTCGTAGTCGTGGATGGAGGGGTCTTTCCAACTTGATTTGGCATGCCGCATTAGAAGAATGTGTTTATTCATCAATATCAAGCGATTTGAGGCCTATTCAATATGCTGATTTATGTCTGAGATTATTGTATCGCATCTTTTTTTAATGATAGATGCGAGCGTAAATTGCTAGAATTGTGCGTACTTCAGGGCTTTCTTAAAGATACTGTTGGCAAACTAACCAAATAAAAGCAGGCGAAA
>CAYFMI010000004.1:0-81199 GCA_964344175.1 uncultured Anaerolineales bacterium | reverse complement strand
CCCGGTACATTCCCGGTGAAATCTACTGGTACATTTTAGGGTGAAAACTGACAACAGATATCGATAATATTGATTTTTGAAAGCTAACGGTTGGCTCACAAGCCGGGCGGGTTTGCTCCTGACGCGCCGCAAATTGTAGCCAAATATGGCAAAGTGCGCTGCGTACCCTCCGGGCGAAAGCCCGGTCTGAGTGGAAGCGGGGTTAGGTTTCGTCCGTCGTCTAATAGGGAGTTATTAGTACATCTGCTGAAATGCCCAATTCCGCATTGAGCCGCCTTATCATATTCAAAGTCAAAGGACGTTTTCGATTCAATACTTCCGAAACACGCGCGCGCGTCCCAATGTATGGCTCTAAATCTTTGCGTGATAGCCCACGACTTTCCATATAATAATTGATCGCTTCTACCGGGTCAGGATCAGGAATACTGTAATGTTCATCTTCGTATACTTCTACTAAAGTCATCAAGACTTCCAAACGATCACCATCTGGCGTTTCCGGTAAAGCATCAAACAGCCGCTCAATTTCCGCTAATGCTGCTTGATAATCTTCTTCGGTTTTGATTGGTCGAATGTTCATTTTTATTTCTCTCATATTTTTGTCACAGCTATCTTGTCATACTCTGTATGCGTGCCTACAAAACGGATGTAAACGATACCAAATTCATACTGAATGGCTATGACGATCCGGTAACGATTGCCCTCGATATTGAAAACTGCTCGATTATTCCCTGCGATACTACCGGAACGGTAGACATCTTTGATATCGGAAGGAGTTTTCCATTCTGCTCGTTTTACGTCTGCATACCAGGCTTGTAATGATTGCCTGACATCGGGATGTTTCTCCCAAAATTCTCTCAACGCTTTTCGCGATATGATACGCATACTGACATTATACAACGCTCCCTTTATGGGAGCAAGGGGAGATATCTGACCTTCAGCCAAAAGATCGGACATTGACAAGGAAGAAGTAGAACTCCTAAACTCAAGATAGATTGCCATCAAAATTGAGAAGGAGTTCTTCATGTACAAGAGTTTTCACCATCTTCTGTTCCCTTGTTTTTGGAAATAATGTCCGATCTTTTGTCCCAACCTAAGCAATAACGCTTGACGTTATGGATGCGGTGCGTTATTATTCGTATATGATAAAGAGTTTTGCCGACAAAGAAACCGAAAAGATATTCGAGCGAAAATTATCAAGAAGGTTGCCCCAAAATATTCAACGAAAAGGGCGGATGAAATTAGAGATTCTTGATGCAGCAAATGTGCTTGAAGATTTAACAATACCACCTGGAAATCAACTAGAAAAATTGTCAGGAGATCGAAAAGGTCAACACAGTATTCGAATAAATAAGCAGTGGCGTATTTGTTTTCACTGGCGAAGTGGCGATGCTTTTGATGTAGAATTAACCGATTATCACTGAGGTAGAGATATGAGTAACGAAAAACTATTACCCCCGATACATCCAGGAGAAATCCTGCTGGAAGAATTCTTAGAGCCGATGGGCATAAGCCAATATCGTTTGGCAAAAGATATAAGTGTTCCGCCAAGAAGGATCAATGAAATCGTACATGGGAAGCGAGCGATCACACCGGATACTGCCTTGCGGCTATCGCGCTATTTTGGATTATCGGAAAGGTTTTGGGTGAATTTGCAGGCGCGCTATGATCTAGAAATAGAAAAAGATCGGCTGTCTGATCGTTTGGAAGCCGAAGTGCAGGTATATGCATTGGCGTCATAAAATTATGCAACCCATTTATATGTCTGTTTGAATGCTGGTGACATGGATGCCCTATATGTCTTTGATCTCAATTGGCCTAACCCAGCTAGCAAGCGGCCCGCCTTCGGCGGTGGGTAAGCGGCGCGAATGGGGCAAACTTTGGGTATAATGGAATTATCGAGTATTGCAAAGTCGGCGGGCGCTTGAAGCCCCCGTTGTGCGGCTATGAATTCAACCAGAAAGACAATTAGATGACACTAGCAAAGTTGCGTCGGCGGATCAGCAAATTCTTGGGGTTCAACATTTCCGAAACTCCTGTACCTTTCGTAACGCACCAAGTAGTTGAACAAGACGACTATCGTAGAATGCACATTAGTTATCAAAGCCAAGAAGGGGATCAGATTCCTGCCTTTCTTTTGCTGCCCAATGGAGATGGTCCGTTTGGTGCAGTGCTGGTTCATCATCAACATAACAGCCAAAGACACTTTGGCAAGAGTGAAGTTTGCGGCTTGGTTGGTGATCCCCTACAAGCGTTTGGGCCCGCTTTAGCTAAACAAAAGATCATTGTCCTCGCGCCAGACTCGATCTGTTTTGAAGACCGTCGCCAAAATCGTACTGGGATAGAAGCAGATGAGCAAGCAGATATTGCCCAACACTACAACGAAATGTGTTATCGTCTGTTGTGTGGCGACACGCTTATGCGCAAAGTGTTGAGCGACTCTGCACAGGCTATCTCTCTCTTACGCACACATGAGTTGGTTGCACCTGAACGCATCGGTATTCTTGGACATTCGTATGGTGGTAACACTGTACTTTTCCATGGCGCGTTAGACGAGCGAATCCAATTTGCTTGTTCAAGCGGAGCGGCATGCACCTATCAATACAAGATGGCACACCAAGTTGGCATCGAGATGGCAGAAGCGATTCCAGGATTCGCAGTGCTTTTTGATATACCTGATCTGGTTGCCTGTTTCGCACCACGACGGGTTCTGCTGGTGTCCGCCACCGATGATAAGGCGTCACAGGATGCAGAAAAGATTGTGGCCACAGCACAAGAAATGTGCGCTTCAACGAGAATTGTCTCACACGTCGAACACAAGCGTTACGAAGGTGGACATGCCTTAACTCAGGAACGCTTCGATGACATTCTGCACTGGTTTGCCAGGTGTGTGCAGTGAACGCGAGACTGAAACCCAACTGCCGCCCGAGGGTAAGCGGCGCGAATTTTAGCAAATGGTTACAAGGAAAGATTGTTTCGGATTCATACCGCCCGGCAGCACACGCCCTCGTTGGGTGGCAAAGCAAAGATGTGTAGTTTTCAGAGTATGGAGAAAAGGAAAAGACAAATGAAAACAAAAAGAACGCTGCTATTATCAGCCATGTTGGTTCTATTCTTGTCTGCTGGTTGTAAACAGACTTCGGAAGTTTCAACGCCAGAAGCTACAATTGCTCCGACTGAGTCTGCACCTGCTTCTGCGATGGATACTGCTGAACCGACAATGATTGCAGCTACAAACACAACAGAACCAACACAAATATCACCTCCTCCAACAGTTACAATCACCGAAACACCAATAGCCATACCAACATCTATGGGTGGTGGCATGGGTTGGTTCGGGTTTGTTTCAAACCGTGATCAAAATACAGATATTTATCTGGTCAAAGTTGATGGTTCTGACCCAAAACGCCTTACAGAGCACCCTGAAACAGACAACCATGTCACTTTCTCGCCAAATGGGAATAAAATCGCCTTCGCTTCCACTCGGGATGGAAATACTGAAATCTATGTAATGAGTGCAGATGGCAGCGAAAAGATGAACATATCGAATAATCCAGCAGGTGATTGGCCTTACGCCTGGACACCTGACGGTGAAAAGATTGTGTTCGTTTCAGACCGAGATAATAACTACGAAGTGTATATTATGAATGCGGATGGCACGGATCAGCTTCGACTAACAAACAGCCCAGCAGCTGATACTTGTGCATCTGGCATGTCTCCTGATGGGAAAAGAATTGCGTGGACAGTGAACAATTCTGGGAACAACGAAATCTATGTCATGAATACTGATGGGACAGAGGCAGTTCAAATAACTGACAATTCAGCGAATGACAATTGTCCTTTTTGGTCGCCAGATGGCAAAAAGATTATTTTCACAACGAACCGAGATGGAAATGATGAAATCTACATCATGAACCCTGATGGCACAGAAAAAAGCAATCTGACAAATTCCCCATCAAATGATGGGGAAGCCGCTTGGTCGCCGGATGGAAGTTACATAGTATTTTCGTCTGATCGTGATGGGAATAGGGAAATCTATATTATGAATGCGGATGGTAGCAATCAAGCTAGAATAACAGACAATGCGAATGACGATTATTGGTCTCGTTGGCAGCCAGCGACACCATAGAATAACAATAGTATGAATTGCCACCCAACCCAACTAGCACCAGACCTGCTGGCGCAGGATGGTAAGCACCGCGATTTTGCAGGCTGAAATCAGGGTTTACAATTGTTGGGAAAGCAAACCCGCAGGCTGGTGAAGCCCACGTTGGGCAGCAGGCAGCCATTTGTTCAGGGAAATTAGGTGATGAGTAGTGCTATAATTGGAGCAGGATGAGAACAAGAATAATAGAACGCAGAGGCAAAATAGCGGAACTGGACAGATCATTTGATCTGAAGTTTTGGCAAGCACAAACTCCGGAAGCCAGGTTTACGGCGGCATGGGAGTTGATAATTCATGCGAGTAGAGTAAAGGGAAAAGATGTTCGTCAACTCCGACTTCACCGATCTGTTGAAACTTTTCAAAGACAACAAGGTTAGATACATGATAATAGGGGGCTATGCAGTAATCCAATATGCGGAACCGCGATACACAAAAGATTTAGATGTATGGATCAGCACAGACACAGCAAATGCTGGGGCGGTATATAAGGCATTGAAAGAATTTGGTGCGCCATTAGTGGATATGACAGAAGAAGATTTTGCGGAAGATGGTTATTTTTATCAAATGGGGGTTCCACCGATGCGAGTAGACCTATTGATGGGAGTGCCAGGGGTAGAATTTGAAGAAGCTTGGAAAAGGCGAGTTGAAGTAGATTTTGATAGTCTTCTGATATCATTTATAGGGAAAGAAGATTTGATAACTGCGAAACGCGCTTCGGGGCGGGCACAGGATATGATAGATGCCGATATACTGGCCCAAACAGGTGATGATTAGGGCGAACGGCAAAGCCGCGGCCTTGGCTGCGGAATGATATGGTAATTCCGAAAATTACACTCGTCAAAGCCGCTCTGTTAACGCCATCGTTGTGCAGATACTACTTGTGAAAAATCGTGTGTAGTGAAATCGTTTGTCTTGCATGCACGAAAATCCAGTACAGTAAACATACTAAAAAACGCCGTGATAGGAAAAAGATATAGTTACTCGCCAAATAGTAATAGATGTTCCTGTAAATTTAGGTTGATATAAGGTGTTCCCATTCGAATCAGAATTAAGTGATTTGGAAGCCGCAAATGTCTAATGCAATCACAAATACATCGCCTTTACTTTATTTGTATCGGGCCGATGTATTTGAGTGGCTTCCGCAAATGTTCAGGGAAATATGGACACCAAAAGCAGTTATTGAAGAATTGAATGAGGGACAGAGAAAGGGCTATGATGTCCCAGAGCCAGCAAACTATGATTGGTTAAAAGTAACAGTTCCTCATTCAGTTCCTTCTGAATGGCTAACGCTTGATTTGGGAATGGGCGAGTTAGAAACAATGGCGTTGTTAGAAAGCATAGAGCGGATAGTCATACTGGCATATGTAGACCAACTTTAGCTGGTGAGTAGCAATTCAAATCTGCCCAACTCGCCCATGCTGCGTCCTTTGGCTTTTGCATGCACGGAGTCGTCAAAAATCAAGTAACTGCCACATGGGCGTGATTTTTCCTTCCAGGATACGGTTTGCGCAAACCTATTATCCCGGTTTTGGAAGTTCATGCCCACCCTATTCTTTTCTTAAAGTGCAAACATAGTGTGCATTTGTTGTCACGGGTAAAAAACGAAAGAAATATGGAGTTTAGAACCATTAGCAATCAACCTGTCGGCCATGTTTCTAGCAAGAAGGAGATGAGATGATGAATAAAAAGGCAATATTTAATAAAAAAGCAGCGAATATTGTTATGCTGGTAGCAATAGTTATGCTGCTGGTTCCGCTAGATGCCCATGCAGAAAAATCGGATACGCTAATCAGCCCCGGGGAAACATTTCATCTCCCTCCCGAAAAACCAACCGAAGTGGAAATCGGGCTTTATTTGATAGAAATCACAGATATCTCAGCGGCATCAACGGCATTTCCAACATTTTCGGTAGATATGTTTATGGATCTCAAATGGAAAGATCCGCGCGTGGAATTCATCCCGCCCGAGGAAGGGGCGGAATATGATGTGTACGTTGAACATGCTGCAGAAGAGATGCTGGACGAGATATGGTGGCCCGATATCGAAATCGAAAATGAGAAAGGAAAACGAACTACTGAAGCGTTAGAATTGATTGTCTATGCAGATGGGACAATAGAATATGAAGAGCGTTTTAATGTCACGGTAGAAGCAAATTTTGATTTTGTAGATTTTCCGTTTGATGAACAAGATCTGGAACTCGATATCGAATCTTTTGAATGGTCCGAACAAGATGTCGTGTTTGTGCCCAACTCACATAAGATTGGTTATGATGAAAATATGCCTCTGCTGGAATGGCAAATTACTGGAGTCAGCAACGAAATACGTTCAGAGAAAGAGATACGAGCGGATGATCCTTTTTCTGAATTTATATTTAACATTCATGTAAAGCGATTGCCGGGCTTTTACCTCTGGAAAATACTGTTGCCTTTTATCATCATTGTCAATCTCTCATGGTCGGTGTTTTGGATGACAGGTGAAGGGTCGAGTGGTCGTATGGGGCGTACTTATGTAGCGCTGTTGACTGTGGTTGCGTTTCACAGGGTACTGGCCGGGTATCTTCCACGAATTCCAGCCATTACGTTCACTGATGCGATGGTATTGATATCTTATACTTCAATTATCGCAACGGTAGTAGAAAATCTGATTGTACACACATTACTACAAAAGAGTCGGTCAGAAGAAGCGGCCAGGGTTGACAAAATTGCGCAATGGGCAATACCGTTAGCATTTATTATTATGAGTGTTACAATTATTTGGTACTATTTGGCATGAATGGAATTGCACAAGACAAAAACTAAACAGGGGCCGTCGAAGGGATGGTGTAAATACTTTTCTGTAAAAAAGGTCAAGGGCCTTTCAGAACCAGCGTTGAGAATTATTCAGAACCTTCAAAAGTTAAATATTTTCTACCGGTTTGCCAAGCTTCACTCTTTTCCATCAGGAAAGCGCTGATCAAACGCAAACACGAAGATGCTTGCGATCTGCTCCAATATTTCGGTTGGTAAGGTAAAACCATCTTGGTAGGTCATGGGTTTGCTCCTTTCGTTTGTTCCCAAACTTTGTGAAAGGATACCCTTGACCTACTTTCTCGTCAGCAATTTTACGGAATGAAGTTTACACTACTCAGAATACTTTAACAGTAGGCAAATATAATAATCTTGAATTGGAGAATATGAATGAAAGCCTCGCAAGCGTTAGTCGTCCTCGATGCGCAAGTGAATATGTTTGATGAAGAATTTTCCATATACGAAAGCGAAAGAATTATCCAGGTGCTATCGAGTTTAATAAAAGAGGCTCGCAGGAAAGGAGTAATAGTAATTTACGTGCGGAATAATGGGGGAGAAGGGGAGCCAGATGAAATGGGGACATCCGGATGGGAAATCCATTCTTCGCTAAAGCCAGCCGAAAAAGATGTAATTGTAGATAAGCAAAGCCCTGACGCTTTCGAGAATACAAATTTGAAGGAATATCTTGAATCGCAAGGAATACAAAAGCTGGTCATAGCTGGAATGCAAACCGAAATGTGTGTTGAAACAAGTGTGCGCCGGGCGTCGGAGATTGGATATGAAATCATTGTAGTAGAAGATGGGCATAGCACATTTGATTTTGACGATATGGTAGCAATTGACGAAATTAATCGAGTGAATACTGAACTGCGGACAATTGCGCAAGTAGTAAGAGCCGAGAACATTGGTTTCAAATGAGTCTCTGGCTGCCAAACTCAGCTAGCAAGCGCCCCGCCTTTGACTGGGGAAGGCAAGTATTGGCATTGGCAGCCGCGAACGTGATCGGTCTGGGAATCTTAATGTTTGCCTACCGGGGCAAACATTAAGGGCCGCGAATTGTAGTTAGGCTTCGTTTTGGAGCCGGCGGCGGGCGAAGGCTTCGGCTTCAGCGCGGCTGTTCAGATGCAGAGCGTCCATAATGCCCCTCATCTCCCGCTTGACTGTGCGTTCACTGAGGTACAGACCCTGTGCGGTTTCGCGGTAGGAACTGCCATTGGCAATCCATTGCAGGATATCCCACTGCCGCTCAGTCAGTTCCGCGGCGGGGCGCGCCATGCGTTGGAATTCGGCCATTACTTCTCCAGCTAACTCCGGTGCGATGGGCGTAGCGCCATCTTCCAGGCCGGCGATAATCATGAATAATTCTTCAGCTTGCATATTTTTGAGCAAGTAACCCGATGCACCCGCTTTCAGGGCCTCAAACAGCGTTTCGTTACTGGCCGAAACCGTGAGCATGATAATGCGCTGATCGGGAAATTCGGTGGTGATACGGCGGGTGGCCTCGATCCCATCGCAAATCGGCATGTCGATATCCATGATGATCAGGTCGGGCTGGGTTTGCCGGGCTAATTTCTGTGCTTGTACCCCGTTATGCGCCGTGCCCACAATGATAACCCCGTAGAGTTTGAGCAGATTTGCCAGCCCTTCCAGAAAGAGGGGGTGATCATCCACAAGCAAAACCCGCAGGGGCGTGGCGGTTTGAGAAAACATCGTCGCATCGGCGGTTTCAGAATCTGCTTCTGTAATTTTTACCGTGACCAATACCTGTGTGCCCTCTCCCGGCGCGCTGCGAATCTCCAAATCGCCCCCTAACTCAAACGCCCGCTCGCGCATGATCTTCAGCCCAAAATGGGGAGTAGGGGTATCGGTATCGTCTTTACTGCCAAAGTTTATCGTTTGTGGAGAGACTTGATCGAGATCTTTTTCCGCCTGCAAGGGATCTTCACCTATCGAGGGGGGCGTTAGTGGAGGGGGGCTAAACCCACAGCCATCATCGCTGATGATAAACTGCGCCTGATCCGGCCCGATTTGTTGGGCAATAATTTGCATCCGGCTTGCATCGGCATATTTATAGGCGTTGGTCAAGGCTTCTTGAAGAATAAGCAGCAGGTGAAGATCATCTGGTGGGGCCAGCCAGCGCGGTTGATCGAGGGGGAGACTGAGACTGACCGGGAGCGCCCGCTCTTCCTCGAAGGTTTGGCCCATTCGCTGCAAGGCTGCCCAAAAATCGGTCGCTGCCAGATTGGAATGATTCATGCCCAAGATGAATTCGCGCACATTGTTGTGTGCCGTTTGAGTTACGCCGATTAGCTGCTCAAGCAGCTTACTGGCAGCCTGTTGCTTGCCGTCGGCCAGCAACGCCCGCCCGGCCTGCATTTGCAAATTCAGGTAGCCCATTACCTGTCCGATGCCATCGTGCAGCTCGCGGCCAATCCGCTCTCGTTCTTCCAGCGCTGAGAGCGACCGCTGCTGGTTGAGCAGTTGCGCCTCGGTCTGGACGCGCTGAGTGATATCTCGGCCAAAATGGGCGTAGCCAATTATGTCTCCCGATTTGTTGACCACGCTTGAAAAACGGGAGGCAATGTGGCGCAGGCCATCAGGCGATTCCCGAGTATAGGCGTACCCGAAAGCCCCCTGGCTGGAGGCGCGGCGCAGGCCTGCCTGGAGATGGTCGGTGGTATCTGCAACTCGGGCGAAAGCATCTGTAATTTTCTTTTCTAGGACTTCATTGGCTGATACTTCGTATAGGCTTTCGGCCAGGGGATTAATATAGACAATCCGAAGCTGATTATCCACCGTAATGATGGCATAGTCGGTAGCGCTGCGCAAAATGTTATCGAGGTAGGCGGCAGTGTCGGCTAGCTCGGTGGTTCGTTCGGCGACGCGGTCTTCCAGATCGGTGACCAGCTTGTCCATATCGGCAGCCATGCTGTTGAAGGCGCGGGTGAGGTAGCCAAACTCATCTTCGACCATCACAGGGACCTGGACATCTAGCTGGCCCCGATTCACTTGCCGTACCCCGGCCAACAGGTTTTGCAGCGGCTTCACCAGGCTCGTCTGGAAGGCCAGCGGCAGCCCGACGCCAACCAATAGGGCGCTGAAGATCATTAGCCAAAACAGCGGGGTTAAAAAATGGTGCAGCGCGGCGCGGAAATCGAGATCATAGGTTTCGATGATGCCATCCGCCCCGCTGCTGATGGGGAGATCACCGCGGAAATGGGCCGGCTGCGGCCCTGCTTCACCCCCAGGCACCGCACCCAGCAGTTGGTTGGCCTGCCAGCGGTATTGCACCTCATTCGGTTGAATGGGGGGCAAAGCCTCGAAGGCTATCTCGAAAACCCCATCGGGATAGAGGCGCAGTTGGAAGGCGCCGGACATCATGGAATCCCCCGGTTGCTGCGCTTTCAACCAGGTGAGAGTCAGTTCATCTGGCGTAGCGCGGGTATAAACGGAGATATCCCCGGCAGCCCAGGTATCGGTCCCGGTCAGATAAATAGCGGGCAGGCTGAAGTCAGGGATTTCGGGGCCGAAGGCAGGCGGCGGTTGGCCTCCGAAGGTGACGATCCCTCGACGGGTGATATGCGCATCAGACCAGGACTGACCGTAAAACGGGAAGGTGAAATCCAGGGACAAACACCCGCAATCGATCAGGGAGCTTTCACCCTCGAAGGCGAAGGGTTCACCCAAATCGGTTTCGTAATGATGGGAGATCGAGCGAATGTCGTAGCCGCCCAGTGTGTTGGGGCTGAATTGTAGAGTTTGGGGAAGGTTGAGCATGTGGGTATCGTGATAGGAGGCAATAAAGGCAGGCGCAATGACATGCCCCACCATGCTCAGCACGCCCAGAAAGAAGGCCAGGGTAATGGCAACAAGCCTGGCCTGGAAGGAGGTGCGTTCCGGGAGGTAGTTCAGGTATGTCAGGGTAATCAGCAGCAAGGCAACCAGCACTCCAGAGAAAACGAAGATGCGCAGTGTAGTTATGCTGATCAGCGATTCTATATGAAAAACTGCCATCGTGTTCATCCCGGCCAACGCAAGATTGATCCAGACAAAATTGCGCACGGCGCGGCTGTGGCGGTCGCATGGGCGCCACAATTTCCGCCATAGTGGGAGATCGCGCGAGTCGGCGCGTCGGGCCTGGCGGATGAAAACCCCCAACGCCCACAGTGCCACTCCGGCCTGAAGCAGAACAGCGACCAGGGGGCGCGAAGTGTATACCCTTTCTGCCAGTTGGTCATAAAAGTGCAGGGCATAGCCAACATCATAGAGAACCAGCAGCAGGGTCAGACCTAAAGCTACCTGGCTTTCACGTTGCCGCTCAAGATATAGTTCAGGAAGATGGTAGGCAAACTGCACCCAGAAGACCAGGCCCAGACTTTGAATGATCGTATTCAGCGGATGAACCCAATACCGCGCCACCGGATAGAGGGCTTCAAGCATCGCGCCAGTCAGCGAAAAGCCGCTGACCGCTGCCAAAGCCAGGGCCAGGTAAATGATCTGCCGCCGTTGCTGCTTCGTTTTCCAGGCCAGCGCGCCCAGATACCCGGCGATGGACCCGGCAAAGATGAACAAGGTCAGTCCACTGAAGGTGTTGGGGGTCAGGTAGATGGGGGGCATGGGAAAGGTTTTGTTGATAGGGGCAGCATTGTGGAATTATACCAAAGCCAAATTTCCCTATTTAGGAAACGATACAAAAACATGTTGGCACTTATTTGGCACTCCTGTCACTGTACAGTAGGGCGATCTTCAACTTCAATAACAAGGATGGGCTTCCAGGAAGCGAGGTGACTCCATCCCATGACGATCATTTTGTATGGTACTTCTCCCTATTTGGACAAAATAGAAACCGCCCTGCGAAAGGAGGGCGGTTACGCAGTTTTACGCTTGAGCAGGACGCACATTCCAGAAAGGCTCAACGGCTTGTCGCCGGGGATGATTATTTACGACCCTCAACAGGTTGACCCTGTCGAAGTTAATCGGTTATCCCAGAACTACCCGGGATGGAAATTTGTCGGACTGACCGAAGCGGATGATCGCTGGATGCTTCGCAATGGAAAGAAGTACAGCCCTGACTTGGACACGATTATAAAAATTGTTCGCGAAATTTTAGAATAACCCTGTTAATGAAAGCAAGGAGGCTATGATGAAGAAAAATAGGTTACTAAGTCTGAGTATGGCTTTGGTGCTGGTTATGGCGCAGGTCTTTAGTGCCGCAGCTCCGGCTTTGGCCTACTGGGGGGGCACCGATGCAACTAGCATTACGAGCGTTTTGGCCCAGGATGACGCACCGGAGACGGCGCTATTCAGCATCGACGATGTTGCGCAAGCCGAAGGAGAAGATGGCACGGTAGTCTTTGAATTCACCGTTAGCCGCAGTGTAACAACAGGCGAGGGCCGCGTGGATTGGGCCACAGCGGCCGATGCCGCTTTGGCAGAAAGTGACTACGTCCCCGGGAGCGGCACATTGGTGTTTGCCGATGGCGAGAGTAGCCAGACGATAGCTGTGGAAGTACTTGGCGATGCTGAAGTTGAAGAAGACGAAACCTTCTACGTGGAGCTGAGTAACCCGGTGGACGCTGAACTGGGCAAGGCCCAGGGTGTTGGAACCATCCTCAACGATGACGCGTCTCCTGAGGCAGCGACCGCGCTATTCAGCATTGACGATGTTGCGCAAGCCGAAGGAGAAGATGGCACGGCAGTCTTTGAATTCGCCGTTAGCCGCAGTGTAACAACCGGCGAGGGCCGCGTGGATTGGGCCACAGCGGACGACGCCGCTTTGGCAGAAAGTGACTACGTCCCCGGGAGCGGCACATTGGTGTTTGCCGATGGCGAGAGTAGCCAGACGATAGCTGTGGAAGTACTTGGCGATGCTGAAGTTGAAGAAGACGAAACCTTCTACGTGGAGCTGAGTAACCCGGTGGACGCTGAACTGGGCAAGGCCCAGGGTGTTGGAACCATCCTCAACGATGACGCGGACGCGCCCGGCGAGGCAACCGCGCCCCCCGCCGAGGTTGGTACGCAGGTTCAGGATATGGATATAGAACTGGCAGCTGCTGGTGACCAGGTTGTCACCAATACCAACGACAGCGGTGCCGGCTCACTGCGCCAGGCTCTCGTCGATGTGGGCAGCGGCGGAACCATCACTTTTAGTCTTAGCTACCCGGCCACAATCACCTTGACCAGCGGTGAACTGGCAATTACCAAAGACATGACCATCACCGGCCCCGGCGCCGACCAGCTAGCCATCAGCGGGAACGATGCCAGCCGCGTCTTCAATGTGAATAGCGGGACCAGCACCATCTCCGGAATAACCATCCGCGATGGTTATGTAGCCTCCCTCAAGGCGAAGGCGGCGGCGTATATATTAATACTGGCGCTTCATTGACCCTCCAGCAAGTAACAGTAACCGAGAATATCGCACAGGGGAACGAACCGATGATGGGCGGTGACGCTTATGGTGGCGGTATCTATCTCGATAATGGCGGCACATTAAGCATCAGTGATAGCACCATCAGTAACAATATTGCTCAGGGCGGCAGCGGCAGTGATAGCGGCGGTACAGCCATGGGCGGCGGTATCTACGGAGAGAGCAATGCCACATTGACCATAAGTGGCAGCACACTTCGCGGTAACGCTGCTCTGGGCGGCGATTGCTCCGGTGAAGACTGTATGGAAGGAGGGTTGGCTCGAGGTGGAGGCATGCACGACTTTAGTACCTTAACGCTGTTAAACAGCACCATCAGTGGAAACACAGCCCAGGGCGGAGATGGTAACGACATGGGCGGAGACGGCGATGGCGGCGGTATTTTCCGCGGAGCGGGCGATGGCGCTGAAATAAACAATGTAACCATCAGCGGCAATAGCGCTCTGGGCGGCACAGGGTTGTTCGACAATGGCAGGGGCACAAATGGCGGCGCTCAATTCCGCTATTCAGATAACGTCTCATTCTCTACCATTGTCGGGAATACAGCCAGCACCTGGGCAGGCGGCATCGAAGGCGCTTTGAACGCAGGCTGGGGAGTTTTCATCAAGAACACCATTATTGCCAATAACACTGCCCCCACCGGCCCCGATATCTATCACCATATTAAATCTTATGGCTATAACTTGATAGAAGATACCACCGACGGTACTTTGGATAACGATACCACCGGCAATATCACCGGCTCAGATCCTAACCTGGGGGCGCTGGCTGATAATGGCGGCCCTACTCAAACCCATCTTCCAAATACGGGCAGTCCTGTCATTGATGCAGGTAGCAGCACAGATGTGGGTGGGACTACAGTAAGTGTAGACCAGCGCGGTGAGACACGCCCTCAGGGTGCAAACAATGATATTGGGGCGGTGGAGGTATATCAACCACCAACCCCCGAAATGAGAGTTGACGGCGACGATCCTTACCCCGAAATTCCTGATGGAGATACCACCCCGTCTACAGCGGACGGCACCGACTTTGGAGATGCCAATGTAAATACAGGTACGGCCACTCATGACTTTTATATTAGCAACAGCGGCGATGCAAACCTGACTCTCGACGGGACGCCCGCTGTCAGCATCAGCGGAACGCACGCCGCTGACTTTACTGTCACGCTTCAGCCCCTTGCACCTGTGGCAGCATCCGGCGGGGCAACCGTCTTTACCATCGAGTTCGACCCCAGCGCCGAAGGCTTGCGCACAGCCACGGTTAGCATCAGCAACAATGACAGCGACGAGAACCCCTACGACTTCGCCATCCAGGGAACAGGCACTGCCGCTGCAGGCACCGACGACTTTGTGATCACCGTCAACACCGCTAACGCCGGTTCTGCCGATAACCTTTTCATCATCCCCACCACCGGAGCAGGCTATAACTACAACGTAGATTGCAACAACGACGGCACGGATGAAGCCACCGGGCAGACCGGCAGCTACACCTGTGATTACAGCCCCCTCGGCGGCGCCGGAACCTACACCATCCGCATCAAAGATAATGTTGGCGATGGCACCGGTTTCCCGCGCATTTATTTTGCCGGAGGCGGCGACAGGCAAAAACTACTCACCATCGAGCAATGGGGCACCGGTAAATGGACTTCGATGTACTACGCCTTTGGTTATTGTAATAACCTGACTATCCCCGCAACCGATGCGCCCGATCTTTCCAATGTGACAGACATGATCCAGATGTTTAGAGGAGCAACTTCTCTCACTACAGAAGACTTCAGCAACTGGGATACATCCAATGTCACCACTATGGCTGGCATGTTCAACGAAGCAGCCAGTTTCAATGGGAATATCACTACCTAGAACACCGGCAATGTCACTTCAATGCAGGAGATGTTCCGCAACAATATCCTCTTTAATCAGGATATTGGCGGTTGGGATATGTCTAATGTGATCAATATGTTCGGCATTTTTGTTGGCGCCGATGTCTTCAATCAGGATATTAGCGGTTGGGACACCTCCAGCGCGACCAATATGGGGCGTCTCTTTGGCGGCGCAGAAGCCTTCAATCAGGATATCTCTGGTTGGGATGTCTCTCAAGTAACCTCCATGTACCAGATGTTCAATAATGCCTATGCCTTCAATCAGGACATCAGCAGTTGGACGACAACCGGCCTCGCCAGTTTGCAGGAAACGTTCTCCGGTGCGCTTGCTTTCAACCAACCCATTGGCAGTTGGGATGTCTCCAATGTTACAGCAATGAACCACACCTTCCGGGGCACACAAAATTTCAACCAGGATCTTAGCACCTGGGACACTTCCAATGTAACGAACATGAACGCCATGTTCAGGCAAGCTGCCGCCTTCAATGGCGATATCAGCACCTGGGATGTCTCTAAAGTTACAAACATGAAGGAAATGTTTCATTACACCAACAACTTCAATAACAATATCAGCGGGTGGAATCCTGTCAGTGTTACTACAATGGATTCCATGTTCATCAGCGCCCTCGCCTTCAATCAACCGATTGGAAACTGGGACACATCCAGCGTTACAGATATGCGCTATATGTTCTATGGGGCTAAAGCCTTCAATCAGGATCTCAGTGGGTGGGACACATCCAGCCTTACAAATATGTATCGGATGTTCTATGGGGCTACTGCCTTCGATCAGGACCTTGGTAGTTGGGACGTGACTGCACTGACCAATGCAACCCAAATGTTCCAGGGTGCAACCCTCTCCACCGCCAATTACGATGCCCTGCTCAATGGCTGGGCGGCGCAGGCTGTGAACAGCAGCGTCACCCTCCACGGCGGTAACAGCACCTACTGTGCCGGTGAAACAGGGCGCAACACCCTGACCACTACCTACACATGGACAATCACCGACGGCGGCAAGAACTGCGCCGCCGAGATGGACGTGCAGGGCAACGGCGTTTCCATTGTTGATGGCGACACCACGCCCGATGTTGCTGACGACACCGACTTCGGTGATGCCGATGTGGATACGGGCACCGTCTCGCGCACCTTCACTATCGAGAACACCGGCGGCGGCGCGCTGACCTTGAGCGGCACGCCCCTGGTTGAGGTAACAGGCACGCACGCCGCCGACTTCACCATCACGGCAGACCCCACTTCGCCGGTGGCCGCCAGTGGGACGACCACCTTCACGGTGCAGTTCAATCCCGGCGCCGAAGGCCTGCGTACGGCCACAGTCAGCATTGCCAACGATGATGCCGACGAGGATCCCTACGACTTCGCCATCCAGGGGACGGGGACAACTACCGGTGGCACAGTTCCCCCCGCCGCCGACTTCGATGGAGATGGGACAACGGATGTGGGAGTGTATCGTCCGACGAATGGCTATTGGTACGTGCACGGACAGACGACAGAATGGTGGGGACAGGTTGATGATATACCGGTCTCAGGAGATTATGATGGGGACGGCACCACGGACAAGGCTGTCTTCCGGCCATCCAACGGCTACTGGTATATCCGGGGCGGTGCCACAACCTGGTGGGGGATCGATGGCGATATTCCAGTACCGGGCGACTACGATGGAGACGGGACAACAGATGTGGCGGTAGTAAGACCATCGAATGGATTCTGGTATATCAAAGACCAGGGGGCCTACAACTACTTCCAGGCTGGCGATATTCCTGTGCCGTGTGACTATGATGGGGACGGCACAACCGACATCGCCGTTTACCGGCCTTCGAATGGGTTCTGGTATGTGAGAGGCACCGCTGCAGTTTGGTGGGGAGGCTCGCAAGATGTTCCTGTGCCGGGAGACTACAATGGAGATGGTACCTGCGACTTGGCGATCTGGCGTCCCTGGAATGGCTACTGGTACGTGAGGGGAGGCGGCACAACCTGGTGGGGTGAAGCCGATGACATTCCTGTGCCGGGAGACTACAATGGCGATGGCACAACAGACCTGGCAGTGGTAAGACCTTCGAATGGCTACTGGTATATTCGAGGTGGAGAAACTCAAGCGTACTTCGCGACTGGCGATTTCCCCCTGCCGACACGTGACACCAATGGCGATGGCGATCCGTATCAGTAAGTAATAGCTGTAAAAGCCCCCGGTTTCATCCCCGAAATCGGGGGCTTTTTTTAGGGGAGGTATTTTAGGAATTCGGTTACAATTTGCCAAGTTTTGTAAACCCACTCGGTACATGTTTCAAAAGTCCGAGAAACCGACCATCCAGGTGATGGTGAGAATTCCCCGTGATAGGAAGAACATGAAAAATAAGAGCAGAGTTATTATTGGTTTTACTATATTCTTGGCACTGAGTTTTATCGGTGCATGCAATCAAGTTGAAAGTGTTAATCCACCTAAAAATGTGGGGGGCGATGCTGACCGCAGTGCGATATCCATCGACCAGGAATATATTAGCAACGCTATTACAGACTATGTCGAAGAAATCATAGACGAAGACAGCCTCCCCGGAGCAGCGGTCGCGGTTGTTCACGAAGATGCGATTATTTTCGCCGAGGGATTTGGTTTTCGTGATATCGAGAAGAGCCTGCCCGTCACTCGCGAAACCTTATTTCACATTGGCTCGACCAACAAATCCATGACCGCAATGATGATTGCGACATTAGTTGACCAGGGCGTGGTCGGTTGGGATACACCCGTCGTTGAAATATATCCTGACTTCGTGCTTTCATCAGGTGAAGTCACCGATATCGTCACCTTTCGACACCTGCTTAGCATGCAAAGCGGGATACCCGATTACGCAGAAGATGATTTCGATATCGACGATGCCCGTGGTGAAGATGTCTTTGAGTACGTCGCCGATGTGCCCCTGCTGGGCGCCCCGGGTGAAGAATTCAGTTATAGTAACATTTCAGCTTCTCTGGCGGGCTATTTGGGTGTGATGGCTGCCGGAGGGGACTACCCCGATTTATACACCGGGTATGAGGCGTTACTAAGGAAGCAAGTATTAGAACCCATTGGGATGAACATGGCAGCAGTGCGGGTTAGTGAGGCAGAGACCAATCCGAATTATGGCAAATCCTACCTGATTGAAGCTGGCGAAGCCGTCGAAGCCGAAAGAGAAGATTTCGATGGCGATCCGCTGGCTCCATCGGGAACCCTCAAAGCCAGCGTGATGGAGATGGCCTACTACATCAGCACACAAGTCCAGCGCGGTCTCGCGCCCAATGGGGCGCGCGTGGTGTCAGAAGAAAATCTCGTTGAGACCTGGAAACCCGATCTCGAAAATTACGCAATGGGGTGGGAGGCAAGCCAGTATGCAGGGGTGCTGGTCTTATCACATGAAGGCTCTTTCGATAATTATTTAAGCATCATTGGGTTTGCCCCCGACTTGAATATTGGTTTCGTGATCCTTACCAATTCTGAAGAAGCGGGAGAAAGGTTGGTTGATGAAGCCCCAATATTTTTGATAGATCTCTTATTGCAGGAGTAGAAGCCCAACAACAGGATGATGCGGGATCTTCACACCCCGCATCATCCTGTTGTGGATACTTAGGGATTTATTGCTAATAATTCGACCTCGAAAATCAGGGTGGCATTAGGTGGAATAACGCCCCCCGCACCGCGAGCGCCATAACCAAGTTCCGGGGGAATCAGTAATTTGCGTTTTCCGCCCACTTGCATGCCCGCGACACCCTCATCCCAGCCCTGAATGACCATGCCCGCCCCAAGCGGGAATTCAAAGGGTTCGTCGCGGTCTACGGATGAGTCGAATTTCGTGCCGTTTTCGAGCCAGCCGGTGTAATGCACGCTGACAGTATCCCCGGCCTGAGCCGCCGGGCCTTCGCCTGTGGCGAGGTCTTCGTAAGCTAATCCAGATGCAGTTTGGGTCATAGTATCTCCTAGAAAAATTGCTGTGGATTGATTGCGTTTCCAGCTTGCGTAAGCAAAAATGCTCAGCGATGCTATCATTGCAGCGATCAAAATGAATTGGTGTCTGCGCCGCCTTTTCGCGCGCATTACGCGGCGCTCTTTGAGTTCACGGGCGTTCATAAGTTCCTTTTTTCGGGGGTCAAATGTCAAGGTAGGGAATAAATTCGGAGCGCGATAAGCCCTCCCGATTAGCCTGCTCGGCTACGGCGCGGGCCACCGCCTGATGCACATTTTTGTCAAGCGGGTTGGGAACCAGATCACCTTCGGGGGCCAGTTCAGCAATCGTTATTGCGGCGGCAAGATACATCTTGTGGCTGATGTAGGGCACCTGGGCATCTGTGGCTCCGCGCAAGATGCCTGGAAAACCCAGCACATTGTTGACCGATTTTCCATCCGCGGCAAAGGCCGCCCCGGCTTGCAGAGCGCTTTCGGGATCGATCTCGGGGTTGGGATTCGACAAAGCGAAGATGATTTGTCCCTCGCGGATCATGGCGGGCTGGATAAGTCCTGGCGCGCCAGTGGTGGCAATGACTACGTCGGCTTGTTGGAGGATCTCATCGAGGGAGGCCGGTTGTCCACCGTCCAGCTCAAAGCGGGCGCGCGCCTCCGAGGAGAGATCTGCCCCTAGAATGGAATTCCCCGTTAGCGCCATCAGCATCTTGGCGGTAGCCAGCCCCGCCGCCCCCAGCCCAATTTGACCAATGACCGCTTTGTGGATATCCATGCCCGATTGACGGCAGGCATTGGTCAGCGCAGCAGTAGTGACAACCGCTGTGCCATGCTGGTCGTCGTGCATGACCGGAATATCCAACTCGCTTTGCAGCCGTTCTTCAATCTCGAAACAGCGCGGCGCCGAAATATCTTCCAGCTGGATCGCTGCGAAGGTTGGGGCGATATTCTTTACCGTTTGGACAATCTCGTCGGTGTCCTTCGTGTTAAGTAAGATCGGTACCCCCGAAAGCCCCACCAACGATTCCATTAACATGGCCTTTCCCTCCATCACCGGCATACCGGCCACCGGGCCGATGTCGCCCAGCCCCAAGATCGCCGTCCCATCGGTGACGATGGCAATCAGGTGGCTGATGGCGGTATAAGTGCGCGCCAGTTCGGGCATCTCAGCAATCTTCATGCAGACTTCCGCGACACCGGGCGTATAGACTCGGCGCATGGTATATACGTCGTCAATGGCATAGCGGCTGCGGATGGCGATTTTGCCTTGTTGGTGGAGTTCGAGTACTTCATCTCGCACGGCCAGAACACGGGTACCGGGGTTGGCCTCCATATCTTCAATGATTGTGGCAAGCTGGCGCTCATCATCGGCGTACACCGTGATGTCGCGTACAACGGCCTGATGGCCCTCTGAGACCGTTCGAATTGCACCCACATACCCGCCGCTGTCGGCGATGGCGGTCAGTAATTTCGCTAGTGTGCCAATATTCTGAGGGTTGCGGCACCGGATGGTGCGCATGAGTTTGTTTTCCCAATTCATTTGGAGGTGTTACCAGATTTTTAGATTCTTGAGAATGGATCGGCCCAAAAATTCCCGCAATAAGGAGTTGTCGGGAATGGCTTCGGCATCAATCGGCAAGAACCACTCCAGTAATGCCAGCAGCCTTTTGGCTTCGATGTGTTCTGGTGACCCGTGCGGAACTTGCCGCAGAATGGGTTCGGCCAAAGGTTTCAGGGCGGCCAACTCGTAGACCAGGGCGGAGTTGAACATCACATCGGCGTTATTCTGATAGGGGAAGATATAGCGCTTCTCACCGCGGCGTACCGATTCCCACCGGGCGATGGTATCTTGGGCGGTGTAGCCGCGCTCGCGGGCATCGCGCACAATCCGCCGGATCAGCCGCGTATCGGTGGTCGAGACGCGGTTGTGCCAGTCAAGGTTGAGTTGCGTTAATGCTGAAGCGTAGATGCGAAAGGTTTGCTCAACCGGCACATTGGGGATAAGCTCAGGGTTCAAACCGTGAATGCCCTCTAAAATAATAATTTGCCCAGGCTGTAGTTGCACGGTTTCGCCTGGAGAGCTTCGACCAACTTTGAAGTCAAATTTAGGCAATTGCACGCGCTCGCCATTGATCAAGCGCTGTAAGTCCTCGCCTAGTTGCCGTGTATCAACCGCTTTGATGGTCTCGAAATTATATTCACCCTTTTCATCGCGCGGCGTGAGTTCACGATCGACAAAATAATTATCCATTTCCAGGGGGAAGGGCGAGATTCCCCGGGCAAGCAGTTGCACGGTCAGACGCTTGGAGAAGGTGGTCTTCCCTGAAGACGACGGCCCGGCAATCAGAATCACGCGCACCTGATTAATGCGTTCGGCGATCATGCTTGCAATTTCGGAGATGCGCCCCTCGTGGAGCGCCTCGGAAACCAGGATCAATTCTCGAATGCGTTTCTCGCTGATGGCATCGTTCAGCGTGCCTACGTTGTCAATCCCCAGCCTTTGCAGCCAATCGCCGTATTGACGGAAGGTGGTTAGCAGGGTGCTGTAGTCGGGCAATGGCAAAAGCTCGGTGGGGCGATGGCGGCGCGGGAAGCGCATGACAAAGCCGTCGCCCATGGGCGAGAGCTTGAACCATTTAAGACAACTGGATGAGGGCACCATATAACCATGATGATAGTCGCGATGCTCACCCAGTGAATATAAAATCAGGTATTCTTTTTTGCGGTGCTTGAGCAGCCTGATTTTATCGCGATAGCCCTTCTCTTTGAAATAGGCGATGGCCTCATCCAGGGGGACTTTCTCTCGAATGAAGGGCAGGTCGGCCTCTACGAGTTGGTTCATTCGGTTTTCAAGTTGGGCAAGTTGATCTTCCGATAACGACGGGCTGTTGAAAACCTGACAAAAATACCCGCCCGAGGCAATTGAGTGGTCAATCGCCAGAATGGCCTGCGGGAACATTTGATGAAAGGCGCTTTCTAGCAGGAAAGTCAATGAGCGTCGGTAGAAGCGCATCCCGTCGGCTTCGCTCATGCTAATGGGGCGGATGCGGGCATCAAAATGAAGTGGATAAGTCAACTCGCGCAATTCGCCATTGACGACTACGCCAACGATAGGCGCTTCGCTTTCGTTGGTGAGTAGCTCTAGAAATTCGCCGGCGGTTGCGCCGCGCGGCCCCGATAGTGCGCGACCATCGGGCAGGTGGGCTTCGATCGTCTCGCGGGGCTTGACAAGACGGAATTGATTTGCATCAGACATACTGTTGTCCTCAATAGGGATGATAGGGCCTGTATTTTACCATCAGGCAGGGGATGCAAATATTTCAAAATCAAATATAGCAGGCGGTGATTTGTTTCACAAAAACAGGGTTCCAGTTACACCGGAACCCTGTTTTTGTGATTATTTATGTCTGGAAGTAATTTGTTATTCTGTCGAATCGGGCAGCCAGCAGCACAGCACCAACTCGCGGGCCGCTTTGACCTCGTCAAGACGGCCAAAGGGAGTGTCGTGTGGCGCGGTCTGGAGAAGTTCTGGGTTTGTGCGCGCTTCTTCCGCAATTTGGATCAAGGTATCGGCGAAGGCATCCAGGGTTTCTTTGCTCTCCGTTTCGGTCGGCTCGATCATTAAGGCTTCGGGTACGATCAATGGGAAGTAGTTCGTGGGGGGGTGGAAGCCGAAATCCATCAGGCGCTTAGAAATATCCAACGCATGGATGTCGGGCACATCGTCCCAATGGCCTTCCATAACAAACTCGTGCATACAGATGCGGTCGTGAGGGATCTGGTAGGTATCCCGCAGGAGGGCTTGCAAATAGTTGGCGTTCAGCACGGCGTGCTCAGATGCCTCGCGCAGTCCGTTGCCGCCCAGCATGAGCATGTAGGTGAAGGCGCGTACCATGATGCCAAAGTGGCCGTGGAAGGCCTTGACGCGTCCGATGCTTTTTTCGGGGTACATCCAGCCGAAGAAAGGCGGTTCTTCGGCGTTGCCTTCGTCGAGTACGGCTGCGATTGGGCCAGGCAAGAACTCGGCTAACTCAGCGTTCACACCCACCGGGCCGGAGCCAGGCCCGCCGCCGCCGTGTGGCGTCGAGAAGGTTTTGTGCAGGTTGAAGTGCATTACGTCCACGCCGCAGTCTGCCGGGCGCGAGATGCCCATCATGGCATTCAGGTTGGCGCCATCGCCGTAGACCAGACCGCCGGCCTCGTGCACCATATCGCAAACCTGCTTGATGTTCTCGTCGAAGAGGCCCAGGGTATTGGGGTTGGTAATCATGATGCCTGCCAGGGTGTCGTCGCACTCGGCTTTGAGGGCATCCAAATCGACGTTGCCGCGCCCATCGGAGGGAAGCTGGACAACTTTCAGATCACTCATTGCCGATGTGGCCGGGTTGGTGCCGTGGGCCGAGTCGGGAATGAGCATCTTGGTGCGTTTCTTGTCGCCGCGGGCATTGTGGTAGGCGCGCATGATCAGTACGCCGGTCAGTTCGCCGTGCGCGCCGGCTGCGGGTTGCAAGCTAACACCGGCGAAGCCGCTGATGGCTTTGAGCCATTCTTGTAACTCGAAAATCAGCCCGATAGCGCCCTGGGTGGTCTCTTCTGGTTGGAGAGGATGCACCTGAGCGAACCCGGCCATGCGAGCGGTGACTTCATTAATTTTGGGGTTGTATTTCATGGTACACGACCCCAGGGGGTAAAACCCGGTATCGACACCGTGATTCAACTGCGAGAGCCGCGTGAAGTGCCGTACCACATCAATCTCAGATAGCTCAGGGAGTGGTAAATCCTCCCGTATCAGGAATGCTGGAATTTCGCTGGTGGGCACATCCGGCGCGGGGTAGTAAGCCCCCTGGCGTCCCGGCGAAGAGAGATCGTAAACGGTGGGTTCAACTTTGGATTTGGTGGGTTGCTCAGTCATTCGAAACCTCCGCAAGCGCCTGTACAAAGTGGTCGATTTCTTCTCGGCTAATCATTTCAGTAACGGCTACGAGTAAGAGATTGCTGAGTTCAGGATCGGTCTGGCCGAGGTCGTATCCACCCAGAATGTCGTACCCGAGCATCCGGTCGTTGATTTCGGCGGCGGGCTTGGGGCAGCGCACGCTGAATTCATTGAAGAAGGGGCTGTCAAAAGCAAGTTCGTAGCCTGGTAAAGCGGCAATTTGATCGGCGGCGTAATGCGCTTTGTGGTAGTTTAATTCGGCAACCTGGCGCAGCCCTTGCTTGCCCAGCAAGCTAAGGTAAATGGCCGCCGCCAGCGCCAGCAGGCCCTGGTTTGTGCAAATGTTCGAGGTGGCGCGTTCTCTGCGGATATGTTGTTCGCGGGTACTCAAGGTAAGCACGTAGCCGCGCTGCCCGCGGGTGTCTTCGGTTTCACCCACAATACGCCCGGCCATTTTGCGGACATATTTTTCGCGGGTGGCGAAAATGCCCAGGTAAGGGCCGCCGAATGAAAGCGGAATGCCCAGCGTTTGCCCCTCGCCTGTGACAATGTCGGCGCCAAATTCTCCGGGGGGCTTGAGCAGACCGAGCGCTAAGGGGTTGACATGAATTGCCACCAGCGCGCCCTCGGCGTGGGCTGCTTCGACCAGTTTGGTATAGTCGAAAATGCGGCCAAAGAAATCGGGATATTGCACGGCAACCAGGGCGGTATCCTTATCGATCAGGGAGATCAGCGCATCAGGCCCGGCGTCGGGAGGGGTGTCTTCACCTTCAACATGGAGGCTCGAATCCTGACTGTACGTGTGTACGGTTTCCCGGTAGTGAGGATGCAAGCCCGATGAGAGCACAATCTTCGTGCGTCGCCCGCGGAAGTTGTGATAGGCCATGTTGACGGCCTCAGCCACGGCGGTGGCGCCATCGTAGTGCGAAGCGTTCGAAGCATCCATCCCTGTGAGATTGACAATCATACTCTGGTATTCGAAGGTGGCTTGCAGCGTACCCTGCGAAATTTCTGGCTGGTAGGGTGTGTAAGCGGTATAGAACTCGCCGCGCCGCAGCAGGGAATCGACGACGGTGGGGGAGTAGTGATTGTAGGCCCCTGCGCCAAGGAAAGACACCAGTTCGCCGACGGTTTCATTGGCATCGGCAATATACTGAATTTCCTCAAGCGCTTCCATTTCGGTTACGCTATTGGGGAGGCCCATATCGGGATAGAGATGATCGCCCGGCAGCGACTGGAAAAGTTCTTTCATACTTTTCACACCAATCGCTTTTAGCATGGCCTGACGATCCGCGTCGGTATGCGGTAAGAACATAATAACTCCTTTGCGTGGTTAGTGGTGCTGAAGAAGTGGCCTAACATCCACCAACGATCAACTGGCAACCAACTACGAATTAATGGTCGCGTTCCATCGTCTCGGCAGTTTCAGCATCCAGCAAGTCGTCTAACTCGGCGGGATCAGAGAGTTTGACCTTGACCATCCAGGAGCCGTAGGGATCGCTATTGACCGCCTCAGGGGCATCGGGCAGATCTTCGTTGACGGCGATAATTTCGCCGCTGACGGGCACATAGACATCTGCCGCTGCTTTGACCGATTCGACCGTGGCGCACGAATCGCCCTGGGTAACGCTGTCGCCCTCGAAAACCAGATATTCCACGAAGACAATATCAGAGAGCGAGTCTTGGGCATAGTCGGTGATACCAACGGTGCCAATTTCGCCCTCGACACGAATCCATTCATCGTTTTTGGTGTATTTGAGGTCTTTGGGGAAGTTCATAATTATCTCCTATTTTGTTTCTTGGGTAGAAGCAAAGAGCGCACGCGTAGATACTCGGCGTGCGCTCTGTCGTAAACCTGAGAGATTCGCCCTGCCTGGCAGGGCTTGCCCCGTCGGTGTTGGAATCTGGCTTTTGGGCTGCCAGCAACTTTCCAGAGGTTGCTCGATAACCGGGTCCTTTTACCTGAGAGTTTCACTCTTCGTCTTTGCTCAGAGTTTGCCCCTTCGGTGCCCGCAACGAATGCGAGTCTCTCCCCAGAAATCGGTTTATTTGAATGTTGGTTGCTGCGTTGCTAAGCGTAAGTTTCAGATTTCATTATATATCACAAGTGCGAAAATGCCAATTCGGTTGGGGAATAAAAAGGTGTGAAGTATACTTTCTTCACACCTTTTTACTCCCCATTCGGCGATAAAATTAAACCCAGCCCTGGTTTTTAAGGAAGTCGGTAATCACAGGGAGTTCGATGTACTTGCCATTGTAGGCCTCGTACGCGGGCCAGAAGGTCACAAACCAAAGCAGGGGGGCGCAAAGGAGACCTATCACAGTAAAACCTAAGAGAATAGATATTACTAAGATTACAACATTGAGCGCTAATGATTGCACTGCATGATACTTGATGAACGGACGCGCTTTCTTGTCTTCCATCAAGATGGCAATCAGGGCAACGAGCACAATGGGGTAGCCGAGGGCAGCCCAGAGTTTGTCGTCACTGGTAATTTCAGGGTTCATCGGTTGTTCAGTCATGCTAATCCTCCAATTCAATTCGTTGCACGGTCTTTCAATACAATGATTTTACAATAATCCCCAGAACATGCAAGGGTGTTTCAGTGAAAATAACCCCAATCGTACAGGGTGGTTGCGGGATAATTAGCCTAGCGCCAGGCCAAAATGAATGCAATTGTAAACAAGGCGCTGACGGCTAGCTGGCGGAAGCCAATTGTGGTGGGCTTGACGCCGACAGCGGGGTTGTATGTTCCCCATAAAGTTTCCAACCACTGGATGAGATAGGGAAGGAACAGCCAGGGGGGGAGGATTTCCATAAGGGATAGAATCGCCACAAAGATCAGGTTGAAACTCGTGTACAGCAAGGCGCGGCGCCCCCGGGCAAAACGGACTCCCATTGAGGGGGAATCGCTCCATTGGCGTTGCTCTAATCGCAAATAGGCATACACGATCGAGGCAGCTGATTGCAGCCAGGCTAATGCCCACAGCCACCATCCCTGTGCATCGGGGTATCCAATGCCAATCCAATAGCCTGCTGGTGCGGCCAACGCCAGCACACCGCTGGCGACAATCTCAATGCCCATTTGGCGGCGTTCGCTTCTTCGGCTGACGAGATAGAGGTGCCAGATGAAAACAGGCAGGCCGGGCAGCACCAGCCAAAGCAAGTAACCAAAGCCCCGCCAGATTAACCCGATAACCATCAGAACGCCAATCACCGCGTAGATCACCATCCAAAAGCGGGCTGCGGGCAAATCTGCGCGCGAGCGACGCCCCATATAGGCTTTAACGGCGATGACAATTGGTTGGCGGATGAGGAAGCCGGACAAGGCTGCCAGGATTAGATATACCGTAATCGATGACCAACTAGAACCGGCGAATATACCAATCAGCAGCGGGCTGAGTAAAAATACCCAAGAGCCATGCTCGTTGGTAAGGGCAATGTGTTTTTTGAAATATTTTTGCATAATGCGGCCTCAGTGCGGCGGCTGAATTATATCGTGGAATGTGGTATCTTTCACAGCGAAGATTTTTTAGTGAGGTGTTAGATGAGCTTAAACAAGATACGGAAAGAGATCGTTGAATTTGGCTTGCAGTTGTTCACGGAGGGGCTTGTCCGCAATGGGCAGGGGAATTTGAGCGTATTGCACCGGGGGGATGATCTGGTCGCGGTGACGCCCAGCGGCATGCCGTATCGGCGCCGTAAGTGGCGAGATATTTGTGTGGTAGATCTGGAGGGTAAGCTGGTCGCGGGGCGGTGGCTACCCACCAGCGAGTTGGCCTTGCATCTGACCTTTTATCAGCAGCGGCAGGATGTCGCCGCAGTTGTACATGTCCATGCGCCTTTTGCGACAGCTTTTAGCATCACCGGGCAGGATGCTCTTCCGATGTTGTTGAACGAATCGGCCATGGCCCTGGGCGCGGCCGTCCCGGTGGCTCACTACGGTAGGCCGGGGACACAGGCGCTGGCCGATATAACCTGTGAATTTGTCGGGGAGGGAAGCGCGGCGATTATGGCGCATCATGGATTGGTGGCGGTCGGAGAATCCTTGAAAGTGGCCTATCAGGCTGCATTAGCAGTGGAGGCGACGGCCCAGGCATTGTTCTACGCCCGCGGGATGGGCGGCAGAATGATAACCCTGGATGATGCAGAGGTGGCTGCTCTGCGAGTTTTGGGAAAGCGCTATGCCCCTCAGCGCCCTTCGTCGATCCTGAAGGTCGCAGCGAGTTATTCCTGAATGAGGCCATAGCGCAAGGCCAGTACCGCCGCCTGAGTGCGGTCAGAAACCCCAAGTTTTTTAAAGATTTCACTGGTGTAGTTGCGCACTGTGCCCTCACTCAGAAAAAGTTGTTGGGCAATATCGGCGTTTGTGAAGCCCTTCGCCAGCAAGGAGATGATCTCTTTCTCGCGGTCGCTGAGTTTTAGCCTGGTCGGCAGCGCGTCGGAGGGAACGTGTTCTTGGTAGCTGGAGAGCAGCTTCCCGGCCACATTTGGGTCTACGAAAGATTTTCCGGCCACAGTCCCCCGAATGGCCTCAATCAGGTCTTCTGGTGGGGTGTCTTTGAGCAGGTATCCAGCAGCCCCGCTGCGAATGGCATCGAAGAGCCATTCATCATCGTCATAAGTGGTCAACACCAATACTTGAATCTCGGGGTGTTTTTGCCGCATCTGGCGGGTGGCAATAATCCCGTTCGTCAGCGGCATTTTGAGATCCATGAGGACGAGGTCGGGCTTGGTTTTCTCGGCGAGTTCCAACACTTCGCTGCCGTCGTGGGCGTTGCCCACAACCTGGATGTCTGGTGAAGCGCCGAGGATGGTTTGCAGCCCCTCACAGACAATGGCCTGGTCGTCGCAAATCAGCACTTTGATCATTAGGGATACTCCAAACTTACCCGTACATGGGTGCCCTCTCCGGGGGCGCTGATAATCTCTAAAGCGGCAGTCACCCCTGCGGCGCGTTCGTGCATCCCTCGCAGGCCGTGTTTTTCGCCTAAATCCACATTGGTAAAATCAATCCCAATACCATCATCCATGATCGATAACTCAAGCCGCGAATTTGAGTAACTTAGTGTGACGGTCATGTTTATGGCCTCGGCGTGGTTGACAATATTTTCGAGCGCCTCCTGGGCGATGCGAAACAAGGATTGTTCGATTTCGGGCGGCAGGTCGGGGATCTGCCGGGCGATGTCGAGGTTGGTTTCCAGCCCTGCGCGGGCGGCGGCATTGTGCGCCAGATTGCGAATGGCAATGCGAAGCCCCAGATCTTCGAGAGATTTCGCGCGCAGATCTTTAAGCGCCCGGCGGGTATCGCTCAGGCCGGTGCGGGTATTAACAAGCGCATGGTTGAGCATTTGCAGGGCTTCGGCGTTATCCCCTCCAAGTACAATTTTGATGGCCTCTAGATTGACGGCCAAGCCGCTAAGGGTGTGCGCCAGGGTGTCGTGGAGTTCGCGTGCCAGGCGGTTGCGCTCGCGGCTGACGGCGAGTTGTTCCAGGGTGCGGGCGTGTTGACCCAGCTGAAAGTTGGCTTGTATCAGCTTTTTGCGTTGATCTCGCTGGGTATCGGTCAGGCGGGTGACAATATGCCCCACCGTGCCAAACGCAAACGCGCGGATGAGCGGACCACCCAGAATAGGGATGGTTTCGAAGTCAACGTGGCTGATTTTCGGAAAGAGCACGAAATATTCCACAAGGGTGGCAAACAAGATAAAAAAGACGACATAGCGAAAGCGATATTGCCAGGCTATTAACACCAGCGGCACGATCATGATCGGAAAGAGCAGCCAACTGCGCACGATTGTGAAGGCGGCTTCTTCATGCGGGTCGGCCAGGTAGATTAGGTTGCTGAAAATAGGGACCACCGTCGCGGCGATCAATGCCAGGGGCAGATAGTAGCGTTTGAGTTTGCGGCGCAGCCACCCCCAGTAAAGATACCCCAGCAAGATCAGATTGGTGCCAAAATTCATGTAGGACTGAATCTGGGGGAAGGTATCGCCCTCGCCGGTTTGGATGGCAGTGTAGAGTACCAGAGCGGCGAAATATACCATTGCCACGCTGGTGAAGTAGCGAAAAATCCTTAACAGGCCAGGCTCGATGGGGCGCGTTTCCATAGCTTCATCATATCACAGGGCGTGGAAAAAACGCGCCTCGTAGAGAGGCTTGGTACGCAGAAAATGACGCCCGTCATGCCGGTCTTTACGGGTGTCATGATGCAGGTGGTGGCTGACATCTGTGAATATGAGGGACACTTGCATATGATTGTGTGTGAAAAACGAATGCAGTTTGATGGATTTTAAGGCAGCGATATTCTATGAAGTACGCGATTGAAGCTGGTGATGTTTCAAAATCTTATGGCAAGCGCCGACCCCGGCGGGCGGTTGAGAATTTGAATCTCACTGTGCGCGAGGGGCAGTTGTTTGGGTTGATCGGCCCGGATGGCGCCGGCAAGACGACCACGCTGCGTATTCTTTCAACAGTGATGGAGGCCTCTAGCGGCTGTGCCCGGGTTTACGGTTTCGATACCGGGGGGCAGGCCGAGGCGGCCCGGCCTCTCATTGGCTATATGCCGCAGGCGTTTAGCCTGTATCCCGATTTAAGCGTGATCGAGAATCTTAATTTCTTTGCCGACATCAACGCCGTCTCCGGCAAGCGCCGACAAGAACGGATTGCGCAATTGCTGGAATTTGCCCGCCTGGAGCGTTTTCAGCACCGCCGCAGCGCGTTGCTTTCGGGCGGCATGCGCAAGAAATTGGCCCTGGCCTGCGCCCTGGTGCATGACCCCAAAGTTTTGCTTTTAGATGAGCCAACCACAGGGGTTGACCCGGTCTCGCGGCGCGAGTTGTGGGGGATCTTGGCGCGGTTAGTTGCGCAGGAGGTGACTGTATTGGTCAGCACTCCCTACATGGATGAAGCCGAGCGTTGCCATCAGGTAGCGATGCTGCATAAAGGTAAGATCTTGGCGCAAGGCAGCCCGGCAGAGTTGGCCGCGGACTTGCCCTTCGAAGTGATCGAAGTCAAAGCGCGCCCGCGCAAAGCCATGCGGTCGGTTGTGGAACAGGCCGCCGGCGTGGTCGATTGGCGCCCCGTAGGCGACCGGTTGCGAATATCGGTGGCAAATCACAATGGCGATTCCCGCCGCCTGTTAAAGCACCTGCAAACTGAATTCAAACGCCAAAAATTAACCGTGCATCTTTTGCGTCCCTCGCGGGCGAGCATGGAAGATGTCTTCGTGTATCTGGCTTTGATAAAACCCCAGGGTATTTTATGAATACAACAACCTACGCCAATGCTGTTGAGGCCCATGCCCTGACTCGCCGTTTTGGCAATTTCACCGCCGTAGACGCGGTTGAATTTGCCATCCCAAAAGGCGCGATCTTCGGCCTGCTTGGGCCAAATGGGGCCGGGAAAACAACCGCCATCCGCATGTTGTGCGGCATTTTACGCCCCACCACAGGTACCGCGCGCGTTGTCGGGCATGACGTCGTTCAGAACCCTGAGGCGATTAAGCGGCAAATCGGCTATATGTCGCAGCGATTTTCGCTCTATAACGACCTGACCGCCTTCGAAAACTTGCAATTCTATGCCTCGATCTACGCCGTGCCGCGAGCAGAGCGGGCTAAGAATATTGCCGAGTTGATCGAATTGTCTGGGTTATGCGATCACCGGGATGAGTTAACGGGCAATCTTTCGGGGGCCTGGAGGCAGCGTCTGGCGCTGGCTTGCGCCGTGGTGCATAAACCGCCCATGCTTTTCTTGGATGAGGCTACCGCCGGGGTGGATCCAGTCTCGCGGCGCGAATTTTGGGATCTGATCTATGAAATGGCGGGGCAGGGCGTCAGCGTATTGGCGACCACGCATTACATGGATGAAGCGGAATACTGCAACACCATTGGCATGATGTATCGCGGCAAATTGATTGCCGTCGCCGAGCCGGATGAACTGCGCGCCAGCCTCCCCGGAAAATTGCTGCAGATCGATAGTCAACCGATCGAAGAGGCCCGCGCGATACTCGAAGATCTCCCCGATGTTTTGGAGACCTCGGTGCATGGGGCGCAGTTGCATGTCACTTTAACAGAATCGGCTTCCCCCAGCAAGGTCAGCCGTTTCCTCTCGCGCCACAAAATTCAGGTGCAGCAGATCGACGAAATCCAGCCCTCATTGGAAGATGTCTTTATCGCCCTGGTATCTGAATATCGTCAGAAGACCGAATAGCACAACGTTTGGAGTATTGTTATGGAACGTCTATTCACGATTATGCGTAAAGAGTTGTTTCACATCTGGCGCGATCCGCGCACGATGGCGATGCTGTTGTTATTGCCCGGACTGTTGCTGGTTTTGCTGGGGTATGGGGTCAACTTTGACCGCTCACATACCCCTATGGCCGTGGCCGATCTGTCGCGTAGCGATGCCAGCCGCCGCTATATTGAGACATTCACCGCCAGCGGGGATTTTAATATCACCCATGCTGCACTCAGCGAAGATGAAATTTTAGACTTGATCGATAACGATCAGGTGGATGCCGGGCTGCTGATTCCGGAGAATTTCGGGCGCAGCCTGACCGCCGGAGAAACCGTGCAGGTGCAGCTCTATGTTAACGGCGCCACCGATCCATCCGACGTTAACGCCATCCGCCTGAAGTTGAGCAGCATCAGCCAGATGGCGGCGCAGGATATTCTTGTGCAGCAATTGGAGCGCACACCGCAGGGGGCCTTGATTCAAATTCCGGTCGAGGCCCTCGAAAAGACGCTCTACAACCCCGAAGGGGATAGCAAACTCTTCATGATCCCTGGTCTGATCCCGATCATCTTGCAGGTACAGGCCCTGATATTAAGCGCCCTGGCCATTGTCAAGGAGCGCGAGCAGGGCACAATGGAACAGTTGATCGTCACTCCCATCCGATCCTGGGAGTTGATGCTTGGCAAGATCATTCCCTATTTGCTGGTCAGCATTCTCAACCTCTTTGCGCTCTTGTGGCTGGGCGATTTGCTTTTCGATGTCCAGGTTGCCGGGAGCTACTGGCAGCTTGTCGGCCTCAGCGTGGTATTCATCATTGGCTCATTGGGGATGGGGGTGTTAATCTCCAATGTCTCGCAATCGCAAATGCAGGCCATCTATCTGGCGATCTTCCTGGTGCTGATCCCGGCCATCATCCTGACCGGCCTGATGTTCCCGCGCGACAATATGCCCTGGATTACCTACCTCTTCAGCGAGCTTTTGCCGGTGACACACTTCCTTGAAATCACGCGCGGCATCATGCTGCGCGGCGTCAACGCCGCTGCGGTGTGGTCTTCTACCTTGCCCTTGCTTGGTCTGAGCCTGGGCTACTTTGTTGCCAGTGTGCTGGCCTTTCGCAAACGAATTGCTTGATGAGCACCCCCACAGGTATCTTCCGATGAAGAAAAAAGAAACCATTTTACTCACCGGCGCTTCGGGCGAGGTTGGCTTCGAGGCCTTCAAAGAACTCCTTCGCCGCCGGGAGCGCTACAACATCCGCCTGCTAAATCTCGATCGCATTTACGAGCGGCGGCGATTTGCCCCCTTCAGGGAGCAGATTGAAATTGTCTATGGGGATTTGCGTGATAAAGGCGCGGTGCGCGCTGCCGCGCAGGGGGTGGATGCCGTTATTCATACGGCGGCATTGATCCCCCCGGCAGCCGATGAAAACCCGGAGCTGGCGCGCGCTGTCAACGTGGGCGGGACGCGCTCATTGCTGGCAGCCCTCACCGGGCAGAATCCTGCCCCGAGGCTGATCTACACATCCTCCATCTCGGTATATGGCGACCGTATCGACAATCCCCAGATCCGCGTCGATGACCCCCTTGATCCCAGTGAGGGCGATGAATATGCCCACACAAAAATTCAGGCGGAGAAATTGATCCAGGCCTCCGGTATCAAGTGGAGCATCTTGCGCTTGAGCGGTATTTTGACATCGAAGCTGAAAATCCAGCCGCTGATGTTCCATATGCCGCTTGATACCGCCCTGGAATGGTGCCATGCGAGCGATGCCGGTTTTGCCCTGGTGCAAGCGCTGGCTCACGAAGGGGTGTGGGGGCGCATTTTCAACCTGGGGGGCGGGGCCGATTGCCGCATCGTGGCGCGCGATTTCCTTCGCAAGATGCTGCCCATCTTTGGCGTTAACCCCGCGGCATTACCAGAACGAGCTTTTGCGCGGCGTAATTTTCACTCTGGTGATTATGCCGATGGTGACGATCTTGAAGCGCTGCTTGGTTTTCGCCGTCATACTCTGACAGATTACTTTTTGGCGGCAAAGGCACGCATTTCCCCAATGCAGCGCGCCCTGGTTCGGGCTATTCCCGACCGGGTTGTGCGGGCTTATTTCAAGGCTATCTCAGACCCATTGAAAGCCTTGCGCCGTGGTGATGCTGAACTTGTTCGGCGCTATTTTGGGCCGCAAGAAGCTCTTGACTGGAAGGTATCCTGACGGATTTACGGTACGATATTTTTTACATATGGAGGCTGTACGATGAAAACCAAATTATTTTTGCTGACTGTTGCGCTGCTCGCGATGCCTGTATTAAGTGCCTGTGGATCTTCCCCCAGCGCACAGGCTGCCGAGAATAGTATTTCCGGTTCGGGCTATGTTTCGTCGCAGCAAGTTCAAATTGCCCCAGAACTGGGCGGAAAGGTTGTTGAGATCCTGGCCGTTGAAGGCGAAACCATTCAGGAGGGAGATGTCTTATTCCGTATGGATGATGAAATCTATCGCGCCCAGTATGAACAGGCCCAGGCGAGTGTTGGCGTGGCCGAAGCGGCCATTGCATCGGCGCAGGCGCAATTAACGGCTGCAAATGTGCAATATGAGTTAGCGCTGCAAGGGGCGCGCCTGCAAGATCTGCAATCGCGCAATGCAGCCTGGGTGACGCCGCTCCCCGATGAATTTGAATTGCCGGTCTGGTATTACCAGCAGGCCGAGCGCATTCAGGCTGTGCAGGCGGAGGTCGCTGCGGCGCGGGATGCTCTGATGCAGAAACGCGACGATTTGGCTCAGGAATTGCAAGATGCCAGCAACTCCGATTTGGTGACAGCCGAAAGTGAGTTGGCGGCAGCGCAAGCGGCCTATCAAGTGGCGGTGCAAACCCACGACCTGGCAGCTGACGCCAGTGAAAACACAGTTCTGGAGGAAGTTGCCCAGGAGCAAGTGGATAGCGCTCTGGCCGATTTAGAGCGCGCTCAATTAGCATATGATGGTATGCTCTCGAACACTGCCAGCCTCGATGTACTGGATGCGCGCGGCCGTGTTGCAGTCGCGCAGGCCCGCTATGAGAATGCCCTCGATGTCCTGACCCAATTGATGCGCGGCGAATATGCTTTACAGGTTGAGGCGGCCCGCGCAGCCGTGACTCTGGCAAAAAGTGGAGTGGGGCAGGCGGAGGCAAATCTGCTTGCAGCCCAAGCGGCCTTGCAGTTGCTTGATGTGCAGATGGCGAAGACGGTTGTTTATGCTCCGATTACGGGCGTGGTCTTGTCGCGCAACCTTGAGGTCGGTGAAACCATTCCTCAGGGCGGGCCGGTATTCAAGATTGCTGATTTATCGCAGGTTGAATTGACCGTCTATATTTCTGAAGATCGCTATGGAGAACTTCACCTGGGGCAGGTGGTTGAAATCAGTGTGGATTCATTCCCCAACGAAATTTTTACCGGTACAATCGCAGCTATTGCCGATGAGGCCGAGTTCACGCCTCGCAATGTGCAAACTGTGGATGGACGCAAAAGCACTGTCTTTGCAGTCACGATTGTAGTTCCCAATCCAGATGGCAAACTCAAACCGGGCATGCCTGCCGATGCCCGCATTCAGCTATAGCTAGGAGTTACGCACTTTTGCGCCCCGCACGCCCCTATTTTCGGAATAACTTTCATCGAGCCGCGTAAGCGGTAGGAATTATTCGATCAATTGGTGTACGGGGGTAAAGAATTGACGGTAGGTCAGGTAGCTGGCGATCAGCCCGGTGAAGGTGGTTGCGCCAATAATCATGTATAACACCACAATCTGAATCTGGACGGCATCCATGGGGGATGCACCTGCCAAAATCATCCCGGTCATGGCGCCGGGGAGCTTAATCAGACCAGTGGTTTTGGTCGTGTCTACAATGGGAATCATAGCGCTTTTCAGGGCTGTGCGCAATTGGGGGCGGGCAGCCTGCTGGCTGGTTGCCCCCAATGCCAGGGATGTCTCGATTAGATTGCGCTGGATTTTGAAATCGTTCGCCAGGCGCTTCATCACCAGGGCGGCCACCGACATCGAGTTGCCAATAACCATCCCGCCAACCGGGATGATGGTCTGCGGATCGAAACTGAAGACATTGAGGGCGACCAAAATCCCTAGCGTCAGGGCGCTCCCCAGGCCAATAGAAGCCAGCCCCACCCGCTGGGCGCGCGGCACCGATTTGCCGCGTTGCGCCGCAGTTCTCCCGGCTACCAGAGTCATAAAGGCCAGCAGCGAAAATGTCCACAAAGGGGAGTCCAGGTTGAAGATAAATTCCAGCGCATAGCCAATGGCAATCAACTGGATGAAGCTGCGCAATGTGGCAATGAGTAAATCTTTTTCGAGATCGGCCTCCCGCCAGCGGGAGATCAACAGCGAAAGTACAATCAAGCTTAATGCCGCCCCAATGCGGTAAAGCCCATCAAGTGGAATTTCGGGGAGTGAGATCATGGGCATCTCCTGGAAGTCAGGCCTATTGGCGGATGTCTTCACCAGCGGCGAAGGCTAGCGCAGTTTGATGGGGGCCGTCGGGATCAAGCACTTCATCCACCGGGCCAATCGCCTGAACCTGCCCCTGGTTGAGTAAGACGACGTTGCTCCCAACGCGGCGGGTTTGTGCGATGGTGTGCGAGACCCAGATCAATGTCAGGCCGTGAGCGCGGTTGAGATGCAGCAAGGTTTCTTCGACCTGACGGGTGGCATGTGGGTCTAGTGCGGAGGTCGGCTCATCGAGCAGCAATACATCTGGAGAGGTTGCCAAAGTCCGTGCCAGTGAGACGCGTTGTGCTTCGCCGCCGGAGAGCTGTTCGGCATCGGTCTGGGCGTATTTTCCGGGTAGTGAAACCGCTTCGAGCAATTGCTGAATGCGTTCGGGGGACAACGTTTGCTTGTGCAAGTTGGCGACGTAGGCAATATTGTCGGCAACCGTGCCGGGGAGCATGCTGGCTTGCTGAAAGACCATGCCAATTTTACAGCGCAATTCTGTAACTGGGATGCCGGTGATGTCGCTGCCATCAAGTAAAACGCTGTTGGGAGGCGGCTCTTGCAGGCGGTTGATAGCCCGCAACAGGGTGGATTTCCCGCTTCCGCTGGGGCCGATTAGCATCATCACGTCACCGGGTTGAACGGTAAGGCTGACCCCGCGTAGGATAGGCTGTCCCCGACGAGAAATGCGAAGGTCATTGAGTTCAATTTTGGGCTTCATTTAGCGGTGCAGTTCCTCGACTGCAACATGTAGATTCTCAAGAGCCTGTTGGATTGTCTCGCGCGGGCAGCCGATGGTCATTCGGGCAAAACCGGCCCCCTCTCTCCCAAACCAGTGCCCAGGGCTGAGCGCCAGATCCGCTTTGGTCGCAAGAAATTTCCCCAGTTCTTTGGCCCCAAAATCAAGTTCTCTAAAATCAAGCCAAGCTAAAAATGTCCCTTCAGGTTCAATCAACGAAACCGGGACACTATTCTGCTCAAAAAATTTCCGAATCAAATCAATGTTGCCCTGGATGTAAACCAGCAGAGCGTCTAACCATTCGGCGCTATTCCGATAAGCGGCTTCTGTCGCAGCGGAAGCAAAAACATTTACTTTGTTGATTTGGTAACGATGAGCAAATTCATGGAACTGATGGCGGTATGCTTCGTTGGGGATAATGGTGATTGCATCAACCATCCCGGAAATATTAAAAGTTTTAGCTGGCGAAATACAAGCAGCCCCATTTTGTGCGGCATTTTTAGAGATACTCAAATAGGGGGTGTATTGGTGTGGGGGTAAGGCAAAATCACCATGAATTTCATCTGCGATGACAAAGACACCATGGCGTTCACAGATCTCTGCTACTTGCCGAAGCTCTACTTCTGTCCAAACTCGGCCAACAGGATTATGCGGGTTGCACAATATCAATATCTTTGTGTTTGGATCTGAGGCTTTGATTTCCAGGTCGTCAAAATCGATTTGATAATGCCCATTGAATAGTTTTAGCGGGTTTTTGACGATCTTCCTTCGGCTACTCCGGATGACCGATTTGAACTCAAAAAATACGGGGGGCTGAAGGATGATGCCGTCGCCTTCTTGCGAATGTTGGCTGATCAAAATGGATATGGCGCTCAATATAGATGGGCATGGCTCAATATGCTCTCGGTTTATGTTCCATTTGGATCTATTTTGATACCATGATGTAAGCGCTTCGAAATAGCTATCGGGTTTAAATTCGTACCCATATATTCCGTGCGCTACCCGTCTTTGGAGATGCTCTGTCACCGCGAGAGGCGCTCTCAGATCCATATCGGCCACCGACATGGGAATGGCTGCTTCATTGCCGAAATGCTCTGCAAGGAATGTCTTGCTCCACTTCATTGTCGGGAATTGGCTGCGATCAACATACTCATCAAAATTCATGATTTCTCTTCCTTTTTGGGCAGCAACAACACAGCTTCTCCATCAAGCACCGTAGCGCTATCCTGATTGGTGCAGACGGTCTCGAAGGTGGCGATCGGCTTGTCTGTCCGTAATTTGGCGAGAGTCACCCTGGCGGTGATGGTGTCGCCGATGTAGACCGGGGCGCGGAATTTGAGCGTCTGTTGGATGTAGACGCTCCCCGGCCCCGGAAGCAGAGTCCCCAACACTGCCGAGATCAACCCCGAGGTGAGAATGCCGTGCACCAGCCGCGCTCCGAAGCGAGTCCCCGCGGCGTACTCGTCATCTAAATGAACAGGGTTGACATCCCCCGAAATTTGCGCGAAAGTGCGCACATCTTCATCGCTGAAGGTTTTGGTAAGTGAGGCCGAGTCGCCAATTTTTAACATATCATCTCCTGGACGCCTTCGAGTCTTCAAGCCTCGAAGAGCTAGATAACTTTTGTATACACGCGATGCTTTTTGTGCCACCTGACGCCTAAATGGTCGATTTCCATGAAACTTTTCAGGTTGAACTCATTTACCTGCACAATGTCGGCATACTGGTAGCGTTCATAACGAATGGTTTTTTCGAGTTCGCTGAAAAGCACCGCAGTTGCGCCGACGCCCTGATGGTTTGGCAACAAGCCAATGCCGTTGAGGTCGAGCCACTTAGTGCGCTTGAACTCGCGCATCAGGTGCCACCAGCCCAGGGGCCAGATGCGCCCGCGGGCTTTTTGCATGCCCCGGTTAATATTGGGGTAGGCAAACATGAACCCGATCAGGGCGTCTTCTTTGAAAACTAATTTGATCAGGCGTGGGTCGGCAATCGAGAGAATGCGCTCGGCAATTAGCCAGACTTCGGCCTCGGTGATGGGCACAAACTCGGGCACGGTGGCGAAGGCCTGGTTATAGACTTCTCGCACCTGCGGGATCCATTGGCGCAACTCGTCTTTGGTTTCGAAGCGGCGCGCCTGGATGCCGCGCCGTTCTTGAACGCGCCGTGCCAATTCGTGGACGCGCGCAGGCAGTTCAAACGTGTCGCGGTCAATGTGCCCGGAGAGCAAGTCGGATTCTTTGGTGAAGCCGAGGGATTCCATCAGGCGGGGGTAGTAGTCCATATTGTAGGCAATGCCCATCGCCGGAATATAGTCGAAGCCCTCCGCTAACATCCCTATGCTGTCGCCCTGGGCGAACCCTTTTGGGCCAATCAGAGCAGTGATACCCTGTGCTTTGGCCCATTGCGCTCCGGCCTCAACGACGGCCTGAGCCGCTTCGAGGTCGTCCACGGTTTCGAAGAAATAGAACAACCCGGTATCTGTGGCGCTGTTGGCGCGGTAGCGTTTATTGTCGAGAATGGCAATGCGGGCGAGTGTTTTGTCACTCTTTTCAGCGATGAAAAAGGCCGCCTGGCTGTGCTGGTAAAAAGGATGCTGCGCGGGGTCGAGGGTGGCTTTCATTTCTCCCAACATGGGCGGAACCCAGTAGGGATTCTGGCGGTATAAGTTGAAGGGGAATTGAATAAACTGACGAACGTCTTTGGGGTTGTGCAGATCAATTTGGCGGATGCGCATGAGAACTCCGATTTTGGCCCGTTACCAGCGCTCATAGCGGACCAGCTCATCGAGCGCCTTGCGCTGTGTGCCGCGCGGCGGGGCGTCGGGATAGCCCAGGGGGGTCATGACCACAGGATTAACACCCTCTGGCAGCCCCAGAATTTCACGAGTGGCTTCGGCGTTGAAGGCCCCAATCCAGCATGTCCCCAGCCCGAGGGCCGTGGCCTGCAAAATCAGATGATCCATGACAATGGCAACATCCACAACGCTGTAATTTTCTTTATCGTCGCGCACCCAGGCCTGGGATGGGATATTGCAAACCACGATGACAATTGGTGCGCTTGTGAACCAATCGCGGTCGTACATGCGGCGTAGTTCTGCCGAGCGGCCTTCGGTGTGGATGACAATGAGTTGGAAGGGCTGCATATTGGCGGCGGTGGGGGCGCGCCGGGCAGCCTCCAGAATTAATTGCAGCTTGGCATCTTCGACGGGATCGGATTTGTAGCCGCGCACACTATAACGTTGTTGGATAACTTGTGAGATGTCCATAATGAGTTTTCTCCTTCGCGAATTATTGGCTTTTTTATCTTAATCTGGCAATACGCGTCCCTTCGTTTTCTCCCAGGCTTCATCGTCCACCAGGGTGATCACGCGGAACGCCTCGGCGTAGGCCATCTCTTTGCCTTTGCCGCGCAACGCGGCCCATTCGCGGACGCGTTCGGCGGCAGAGTCGTCTTTGATCTGACTTTTATGGGCGCGCAATGCCTCAACTTTAAGATCCATTGTTTCGCTGATATTGACATACAGATCCACTTCTCCCCAGGTGGTCACGAAAACCTTGCGCGGCTTATGGGCGCTTAAGCCCTCTTCTTCGAGTTCTTCAAAGAGATTAGGTTGCCCGGCCGCGGGGAAGGTGGCATCCAGGGCGGCAGTGGCGGCTGCGCGGTGGTCGGGGTGGTTGATATAGCGGTCGGAGGCCCATACAACGGTGGGGTCGCCGGTGATAATCACCTCCGGGCGAAAGCGGCGGATCTCACGCACCAACTTTTTGCGCAAATCCAGCGTGGCCTGGAGCATGCCGTCCGGCTCACGCAGGAAAACAACCTCCTGCACACCCAGGATCTCGGCGGCAGCCTGCTCCTCAGATTCGCGGATCTGCGCAGCTTGCGAGCGAGTCATGCCGGGTTCGGCAATGCCCACATCGCCGCTGGTGCACAAAACATAAGAAATGCGCGCCCCGGCTTTGGCCCAGCGGGCAACGCTCCCGGCACATGAAAATTCAGGGTCATCGGGATGGGCCATGATGACCATGGCGCTTTCAGGGATGTAGGTGTTGTTGTTCACAATGGCTCTCCAATAAAGGGTGTCTGTGTAAGAATTATATCAGCAGGGTGGGGGGGCAGGTTGGAAGGTGGTAAGTTTGTAAGCTGATTTCCAATCGGTCAACGAGTTTCCCTGCTAACTTTCTAGCAATCTCTCCTCGTAAATCCGCCGGATGGTTTCTTCGATATCGGGTTCGCGTACTTCTAAATCCTGAATACGGAATTTTGCTGAGAGCCGCCCGATAAGCGCCGAGGCTGTCACGCTGCCGCGCTGAAAACCATAGGTGACGCGCAGCCCATCCCTTGCGATGATTCTGGCGCCCTCCACTTCACAATCCGCGTAGCGTTCGGCATAATCAACCAGTAGCTGGCGCTGCCCCCCAAAGCGCGTCTTGAGGGTTTCGAGTTGGCCGTCGAAAAGTAATTGGCCGTGATCGATAATCATCACCCGGCGGCAAAGTTTTTCGACATCGGAGAGATCATGGGTGGTCAGGATGACGGTTGTGCCGCGCCCCCTATTGACCGCTTGGATAAAGTCGCGGATGCGTTGCTTGGCGACCACATCCAGGCCGATGGTTGGCTCATCAAGAAAGAGAATCTCGGGGTCATGCAGCAGCGCGGCGCAAATGTCGGCGCGCATGCGCTGTCCCAATGAAAGGGCGCGCACCGGCGTTTCGAGAAAGGGGTCTAATTCTAACGTCTCGCGGAACTCATTGAGATTGTTCTCAAACCGCCGTGCCGGAATCTTATAGATATACTTCAGCAAGTTCAGCGACTCAATCACTGGCAGATCCCACCAAAGGGTGGTGCGCTGCCCAAACACGGCTCCCACCCTGGCGACATAGGTCTGACGCTTCTTCCACGGGAGCAGGCCCATCACCGAGAGTTGACCGCCCGTCGGGACCAGTAATCCGGTTAGCATTTTGATGGTGGTCGATTTCCCCGCTCCATTAGGGCCGATATAGCCTACGATTTCGCCGCGCCCAATTTCAAAGCTGATCTCATCCACCGCTTGCACTACCGTGTATTGCCGCGTAAACAGATTGCGCAGCGCACCCCACGCCCCGTGATGATGTTTAAATACCTTGAATTGTTTGGAAAGCTTTTCAACCTGGATTATTGGCATCCTTCAACCTTCAACTTTCAACCTGTCGCCACCTAGGTTCCCGTGCTTTGATAATGACGGATGCCAAAACGCCAAAAAGACAGCCCTGCTGCCAAAGCGCTAAACCCGGCCAGCGGCGCCAGCCACGGCGCGAAGATGGGCATCCCGAAGGGGTCGGGCAGCTCAAGAATATAGAGCGCCGGATAATAGGCCAGAAAAATGGCCGGGATGATATAGGTGAAAAAATGGCGCATGGCGGTGGGGAAAATGTGCATGGGATGTGAGATCATATACGTGCCGCCATAGGTGAAAATATTGATGACTTCGATGGATTCGACCGTCCAGAAAGTGATCGTCGCCCCGATGATGAATAGCCCGCCAAAGAAGGCCACCTGACTAATGACGATGAGGGCGGCCAGCAGCGCTTTGAGCGGAGTCCAGGCCACCGGGTTGAGGGCCAGCGCAGAGGCGAAAATGCCCGCCCCGACAATGATCTTGCCAACCCGCCGCAGAGTGAGTTCCGAACCGAGTACTTGTGCGGTGATGTTGATCGGGCGCAGTAATAGTTGGTCGAAACTGCCCCGCCGCACCCCCAGCCCAAAGGTGGCGGGATCAAACCCGGCGAAGACCATGTCCATGATCCCAAAGGCGAATTCAGCTATCCCGTAAAGGAAGGCCACCTGTCCAAGCGTCCAGCCGCCCAGGTTGTCGAAGCGCTCGAAGACCAGCGCCAGCGAAGCGTACTCGAAAAGCGCAATCATGCCCGTGCCGATCAACTCCATACCAAAGGAGACGCGGTACTGCATCTGTGAGCGGATTTGCACACCTAGAAGGCGGCGGTAAAGGTTCAGGGTATGCTTCATTGCTATCCGCCTAAAATGACCAACCGCCGCACCCCGGCTCGCAGCACGAGTTGCCCGGCGGCAATCAGCGCCCCGGCCCAAAGCAGTTGGGCGAATAGCGCCAGCAGCGCTTGCGGCCCGCTCAGGATATTGAGGTAAATCTCAACCGTGCTGTTAAGCATAGAAGGGAAGGGGGTCAAACGGGCGAGAGCTTGTGCCCAATTAGGGTACAGGCGCAGGGGCATTAGGAAGCCGGAGAAAAACCACGAGAAAACGAAGAAGAAGCGCAAAATGCCGCGTCCGTTGGGTGTCCACAAGGCGGAGAGATTGATCAGAAAGCGCCACGAAAAGCTGACCAGCCAACTCAGTATCAACCCGATCAATACTGCCAGGGCTTGTGCCAGGTTATGCGGCCAGACGAGTTCGAAGATGATCGTATACCCGGCTACCAATATCAGACCGCGCAATAGTAAATTGATCAGGGCGCGGCCTAAATCTTGCGCCAGCCAGAAGGTGAAGTAATTCATCGGTTTGAGCAAGTCCGAAGAAATATCCCCGGTATAAACGCTCTCCATCAGGTCATACCAGGAGAACAGATTTAAATAGCCGATGAAGGCTTGCGACAACGCCGCGAAGGTGATGGCCCCTTGCAGGCTGAGGCCCTGGACTTCGGTCTGCTGATCGTAGAGCGCAACCAGAATTGCCGCCCGTAGAATGCCAAAGAAGAAATTTGTCACCAACCCGGCGATGGCGGCGGCGCGGTAGGTTAGATGGCGCTGAAAGGAGAGTTTGGTTAATTCCCAGAAGAGTCGCATGGGGCGGGTCGGTCAACAGGTGCTGAAATCGGGTGGGTGGCCTAAATTTATCTTTAGTTGTTACCTTGATGGTTCTTATCCTGAGTGGAGACGCCACAGCCAACCTTCGACTTCCGCTTCGATACACTTAGCCTCCGCTCAGGCAGACCGCGGCTTTGTCTTTGGGCGTCGCAGACGAAAGATGATTGAACCCGGCAGCGACTTGCGTTAATTTAATACCCCAAGCGCTTGCTCCACCGCATCTAAAATTTCACCCGATTCGACCAATGCCTTCATCGTATTATGATCGGGGTATAGCGGTCGGTCTTCGTCGAGAAAATCAACATGGCGGCGGATGATGTCTTTGGCGGTTTGCACCCCGCGCCCGGGCGTGAAATCGCGGAAGTCTAGCGCCTGGGCTGCGCCCATGAATTCAATTCCTAAGACCCCATAGGCGTTATCGAGGATTTGCCCATTCTTGATGGCCGTGTTCATGCCCATTGAGACAAAATCTTCCTGGTCGGCGGCGGCGGGAATCGATTGGATGCTGGCCGGCGTGGAGAGGATGCGCTGCTCGACGATCAGCATGTCGGCGGTGTATTGGCTGAGCATCATCCCCGACATCAGGCCGGCTCCTTTGGTCAAGAAAGGAGGCAGCCCCACGCTGAGCGCGGGGTTGGTCAGACGGTTGAAGCGCCGCTCGGCGAGAACGCATACCATTGTGATGGCGGCCCCGGCCATATCCATTGGCAGGCTGACTGGCGTCCCCTGGAAATTGGCCCCGGTGATGGTGAGCTGATGTTCGGGGAAAAAAATCGGGTTGTCGCCGACGCCGTTGAGTTCGGTTTCGACCTGGCTGCGGGCAAATGCCACAGCGTCATGCGCTGCGCCGATCACCTGCGGGGTGGAGCGCATGGAGTAGGCATCTTGCACTTTGACTTTTATTTTGCCGGTGACCAGATCGCTGCCATCGATAAGCTTATTCAACGTGCGAGCCGTGCGGATTGCGCCGCTGAAGCCGCGTACCTCGTGCAGACGGGTGTCATAAGGTTTTAAATTTGCATACAGGGCTTCCAGCGTCATGGCGCAAGCAATCTCGGCCTGCTTGAGCCAGCGCTCCATTTCGTAAATATGGATGGCGCTCATGGCGGTGAGCAGGTTTGAGCCATTGATTGTCGCCAGGCCGTCGCGGGCTTTCAGCCCGGGGATGGGAATTCCGGCTCGTTGCATGGCGTCTTTTCCGGGCAAACGTTCGCCCTGAAAAAACGCCTCGCCTTCGCCCATTAGCAGCAGGGCAATTTGCGACATGGGGGCTAAATCGCCGCTGGCTCCCACGGAACCTTTTTGGCAGACAACCGGTGTAACCCCTTTGTTGAGCATTTTGATCAATGTTAAGGTGATCTCTGGGCGGCAGCCGGAGCGTCCGTGGGCATGCACATTAATCCGTCCGGCCATGGCGGCGCGCACATACTCAATGGGGGTTGGCTCGCCGATCCCGGCGGCGTGATTGTAGATTAAGTAGCGTTGAAACTGCTTGGTCTGCTCATCGGTCAATACAACTTCGGAAAACTCGCCGATGCCCGTATTGACCCCATACATGATCTCGCGGGCTGCGATTTTTTCCTCCAGCATACGACGGCAAACTTTGATGCGTTCGAGAGCATCGGGGTGCAACTCAACGTGTGCGTTGAAGCGGGCGATCTGAACGACTTTTTCGATCGTCAGACGAGAACCGTCTAGGATAATAGGCATAGCATTCTCCTTCGAAAAAAATGGCGGGGGAATAGACATCGCCAAAAATTATTGCAGAATTCTCTGACGACTTCAAGTGGATATTATCATAGAAACACGGCTTTCTTAAATTTGTGCTATACCAGAAATTTACCGCAGAGAACGCCGGGTTCGCTGAGTTTTTTAAATTTTTCTCTGCGTTCTTTGCGCTCTCAGCGGTAAAAGCGCTTTTCGTTTCGACTTTAAGAAAGCCCTGTTCATAGAAAAAAGCGCCAGAGATGTATTCTCTAGCGCTTTTTTCTGCACGATTGGGGTTTTGCTGATATTAAATCATTTGGCGCTCTAGCACGCCTGTCAGGCAGCCAATGCCTCCGGCAGCTTTGACGAGTTCGTCGATCTCGAGTGTATGGCATGTCACGCCGTGTTTTTGAAATAGGGCCTGTGTGCGCGGATTCCCTGCTGGCATGAGAATTTCGCGCGGAGCGAGAGTGACGATATTGAGGGCATGGCCCTGACGGGCTTCGTCTTCATCGGGCAAGAAATCAACCTGAAAGCCGCGCTCTCGCAGTGCTTCTACGGCGACGTGGGAGAGGCGGTACGGCCAGCCGACGGCCAGGTTATCATCCAGGAAGCGCAGCATACCCATCAGGTGCATGGAGCCAGCGGGCAAATCCACTTGGATGGTTTTAACGCCCATTTCCAAGAGTGTGTTGGCGACTTGCTCTGCACCCTGGCGGTTGGTGCGCAGCCCGCGCCCAATCAGCGCCGTCTTGGGGTTAATCCACATGGCGTCTGCACCTTCAAAGACGGCCTTTCCGCGCAATGTGCGCACGATGGGAATGCCCAGATCCGCCAGCCGGCGGGCGACCCAGCGCTCTTCGCCGGCGCGCACGGTTGAAGCGGGGCGCGCCAAAATGGCGCCTTCTGGCGTCATAAAGATGAGATCCGCACAGAATAGCAGGTTGGGAGAGGGGGCCGTAGCGGGCGCGACTTGATGCACCTGAACTCCCGCTGACTGATAGACTTGCGTAATAGCGAGGTGCTGTTGACGCGCCATTTCAAGATCGGGCGCGTCCAACATTTGGACGGCATCCGGGTTTTGAATGTGCTGCCACTCCTCACCAGGAGTGTGCAGCAACACAGCCTTAAGCGGCATCCACTCGCTGTTGATGCCGCATGTTTCCCAGATTGTGCCAATGTCGTCTTTATGGGATTCTGCGCGGGGCGACCAGCCTTCGCCGCCGTAGGCAGCAGCCCGGATTAGATGTTTGGGCAATGTAGGTCCCTCGGTTTAGGAAGAGATGGTTCTGCCATATAATTCGATTTCTTTTTTCCTGCGCAATGCTATGGCTTTTCGGCGGGCTTCTTCCTCACCGTATTTGGGAATTGAGAACGATGTATTCCTGCGCACGCCCGGTTCTGGACACCAGGATACAACATAGACGTCTGAGTAATTTGGTTTCTTGGTGCCATCGGGATACGTGGCGCCGGTGTGCTGTCGCGCCCGCTGAACACCGGTGACCCCGGTCTTATTGTCGCGTCTGACAACGACCATGCGGTCCGTGCGCGGCTTACCAAGCTCGAGTTCTTTTTCGTCACGCCATTCGATAGCTGCTTCAAGGGCTTCATCCTCGCTGCCCCAGCGCTGGAAGGCGAAGAATTTGCGATGCTCTTTTCCGCGAAACTTTATCCGCACATACCACCCCTTTGCTTTTTTGTAGTTCATTCGGGTGATGCTTTTCGGCACAGTTGCCTCCTTCGTCCATATCGTCTAACAAACCAGGACTGCATTAAGGGTTGGGTATAGCATACATTAATACAGTAAAAAAAGTATAGCCTGTCTTATAGGGAGACGGCTTGAAAATTGGTTTCAGTGTTATAGCGAATTAGGATGATTTTTGTAAAGACTTTAATTGCCGAAAAAGTTCTTTTTCTTTGTCGCTCAATTCTCTCGGGAGTAGCACATTTACTTTGGCTAATAAATCGCCGCGTTGACCGCCTTTCAGGTTGGGCATACCCAGCCCGCGCAAGCGGAATACTTTGCCGTTCTCGGTTTCTGGGGGAATAGTTAGCTTGATATGCTGCTCGAGTGTCGCCACGGTCACTTCCCCGCCGAGGAGGGCATCGTACAGCCCAACAGGCACGTTCGTGCGCAGGTTGTCTCCGCTGCGTTTAAACAGCGGGTGAGGCCGTACTTCGATATTGAGAAATACATCCCCAGACTGCGCGCCTCTGGTGTTGCGGGCCTGGCCGCGCAGGCGAACCTTCGAGCCAGTTTTTACGCCGGGCGGGATTGATGCCTCAACTTTAGAGCCGTCTTCCCATTGCAAAACCCGTGTTGTCCCCTCGAAGGCCTCTTCAAGGGTGATTTCGACGGTGTGATGCACGTCTCGGCTGCGTTGTGGCTGTTGGACGCGCTGCCCGCCAAAGCCAGGGGCGCGGCTGCCTCCGAGATTGCCAAATAAAGCCTCGAAGAAGTCTGAGAAACCACCCATGCCGTCCCCCTGTCCACTCATCTTTCCAAAAATGCGTTGTAAGTCTTCAGGGGATACTTGCTGGGTGGAATAGCCGCCCTGTGCCCTGCGCCAGGGATCCCAGTTGAAGTCTTCCGGGCGTCCCCCAGCGCGTGAGTACTGTCCCCAGTGGGCGCCAAATTGATCGTATTTTTGACGTTTTTCGGGGTCAGATAGTACTTCGTGGGCTTCGTTGATCTCTTTGAATTTTTCCTCGGCGCGTTTATCACCCTTGTTCATATCGGGGTGATATTTGCGGGCAAGACCGCGAAAGGCTTTTTTGATTTCGTCTTGCGATGCGCCGCGGGCCACGCCCAGGGTTTTGTAATAATCTCTATAATCCATACTGCGACCAGTATAACACTTCTGTTAACCTTCCGCGAAGATGGGCACAACCCTTTTTGCGCCCATCTTCGCGAATGCACTAACCGACGCTTACGGCAATTTTGCGCTTTTTGGCCTCGGGCACCTTTGGCAACCTCAGTGTGAGAACGCCATTGTTGTATTGGGCCTCAATAGCTTCCCGATCGAGTTTGTCGGTGATACGGAAGCTGCGTTCATAGTCCCCAATAGGGTACTCAGAACGGGCCAGGGTATAGCCATCGGGTGGTTCAGACGCCAGGTATCCATTGATGGTAAGTACATTCTTTTCGAGATTGATGACGATCGAGTCTTTCGATGCGCCGGGCACATCCATGATGATGACGATTTGATCTTCGGTTTCGTAGATGTCCGTGCGGGGCACAAAGCAACGTCCGGGGCGGGTGCGCTCACCCAGTTCCTCGCCGAGTTCCTCTTTTTGAGTATCCAGCGATTTTCCTTCTCTTGTCATGTCAGCCTCCGTTTATCAAGAAACTTTGATGGCGATTTTCTTAGGGCGGTCTTCCTCGGCGCGCGGCAGGGTGATCTCTAACACGCCGTTTTTGAAGGTCGCTTTGCTTGATTGGGTATCCACGCGGTAAGGCAGGCGCAAGCTGCGTGAAAACTTGCCAAAGCCGCGCTCACGGCGGTGATAGCTGGCACTCTCTGGGGGTGACTCGGTAGCCCGTTCGCCGCTCAATGTCAGGGTATCTTCCAAGATATTGAGATCAATGTCGCTGCTCTCCATGCCGGGGAGTTCAGCCGTAATCCGAACGCTTTCTTCGTCGGCCCAGATATTAATGGCTGGAAAGCTGCGTCGAGACTGAGAGGGTTGTGCATGAAAATCATCGAACAGTCGATTCATTCGATCTTGAAGTTGATCTAACTCTCGAAAGATAGATTGGGGTTGGTATCTACGATACATATTTAGCCTCCTTGCATTTGGCAAAATGTGTCTGCGTTTATCCTCGCAGTTGCCCCCATTATAGATCTCGAATCTTAGAAAAATGCAAACGAAATATCTATGATTCGTTAGAAATCTCCCCCGAATCGGAGCGCCATCCCAACCCAATCCGGCCGCGCTCGGCTTCAATTTTGAGAATCTTGACCATGAGAATATCCCCCACGCTGAGTTGTTTACTGCGCGGAATCTGGCTGCGATGCAGTAAACCATCTTGCTTGACGCCGATGTCAATGAAAGCCCCAAAATCAACCACATTGCGCACCGTGCCTCTAAGCTGCATCCCGGTTGATAAGTCGTCCATTTTGAGGATGTCGCTGCGCAGGATCGGCCGGGATAGATCGGCGCGTGGGTCGCGGCCCGGACGGGCGAGTTGCTCAAAGATGTCTTCCAGGGTGGGGATGCCGACTCCTAGCTCATTGGCGAGATTCTCAAAGGGGGTGCGCTGGCGGAATTCGCTCAGGGTGGCGGCGCGCGCCTCGGGGGGTGCGCCCAGCTCGAGGGCGGCGCGCTGAATGACCGCCTGGGCGACTGGATAACTCTCTGGGTGAATGGCGGAAGCATCCAACGGATTTTCCCCGCCAGTTATGCGCAAAAATCCAGCGGATTGCTCGAAGGTCTTGGCGCCCATGCCGGAGACGTTGCGCAAATCCTTGCGGCTGCGGAAGGGGCCGTGTTTGTCGCGGTGTGCTATGATGCGCATAGCCAGAGAGGGGCCAATGCCGGAGACATAACCGAGCAAGGCCGGGGAGGCGGTGTTGGCCTCCACGCCAACCTGGTTGACGACACTCTCGACTACGCTTTGCAAGGTTTCGGCAAGGGCTTTTTGATCGACATCGTGCTGGTACATGCCCACGCCAATCGATTTAGGATCAATCTTGACTAACTCGGCCAGGGGGTCTTGCACCCGGCGGGCAATAGAGACCGCTCCCCGCATGGCAACGTCCATATTGGGTAGTTCGGCTCTGGCTAGCTCGCTGGCGCTGTATACGCTGGCCCCGGCTTCGTTGACGATCAGGTACTGCAGGGCTGATTGCGGGGAGACACTTTGGTTGTGTTGCTGAATCAGATTAGCGATCAGTTGCTCGGTCTCGCGCGAGGCGGTGCCATTGCCGATGGCAATCAGGGTGACGGTGTGGCGCTGGATGGCTTCTGCGAGAATCTTTTTCGAATGCCCGGCCTGCTTTTGAGGTTCGTGGGGGTAGATTGTCGCTGTGGCAAGCGGTTTGCCGGTCGGGTCTACGATGGCAACTTTGCAGCCGGTGCGAAAGCCGGGGTCGATCCCCATGACCACATGCCCGGTAATGGGCGGCTGGGTGAGCAGGTTGCGCAAGTTGGTTGCGAATATTTTTATAGCATGGGCTTCGGCCTGCTCGGTGAGGGCGCGGCGCACATCGCGCTCGATGGCCGGTAAGAGAAGGCGGATGGCGGCATCGTCCACGGCCTGGTGGATTTGTTCGGCCAGTGGTGAGCGGTGGTTGGCAGGGAAGTGCGCCTCAATGGTATTGCGCCAGTCGCGCTCAGGGATTTCGATCCCCACCCGCAAAACTTTCTCTTTTTCGGCGCGGTTGATGGCTAAAATTTGGTGAGGGCGCAGACGGTCTACGCGGGTTTCGAATTCGTAGTAAGTTTCATAGACGCCGCGTGGATCATCGGCATTTTTCGATTTGAGTGTGCGGCTTTGCCCCCATTGGGAGGCTTTCTTGCGCGTCTCCTGGCGAACGGTGGCATTGTCGCTGATCATTTCGGCCAGGATGTCGCGCGCCCCGGCGTAGGCCTCGGCCACGCTTGGCACCTCTTCGCTGAGAAAACGTTCTGCTAGTTGAGTGGGTGTTTTCCCGCTGGTATCTTGGCTGGCGATAATGTCGGCCAACGCTTGCAGCCCTTTTGCGCGGGCAGCGCTGGCGCGGGTTTTTCGTTTTGGTTTGTACGGTTGGTAAAGGTCTTCGAGTTCGGTGCGCGTCTCGGCGGCCTCGATGTGGCTGCGCAATACGGGGGTTAATTTGCCTTGCTCGGAGATTGTTTTCAGCACCGTCTGGCGGCGATCGTCGAGGGCGCGCCGTGTTTTGAGTTGTTCGGCAATCTGGCGGATCTGGGTTTCATCCAGGCTGCCGGTGGCCTCTTTGCGGTAGCGGGCAATAAAGGGGATGGTATTCCCGCCATCGAGTAACTCGATGGCGGCATAGACTTGACCGGGCGTTATCTTCAGTGAAGAGGCTATTTTGTTTGCGTATGTCATGGGGGCGATTAAACCACATCTGCTCAGAATGTGTCGGATTAGGAGAGCAGCATGCGCGGATTTCGTCAACGCTTTCTTTTCAATATATTTGCAAAATATTGACACCGTAGACTTCTTGGGGTAGGATTGCAGATAGTAACGATGGAAGAAATATCGCCGCAAAGGACCGCTATGGCAGAATTTTCACCTACCCCAACCTTCAACTTGGGCGTGGTCATTCATGAGACCGGTATCCATGCCGATACATTGCGTGCCTGGGAGCGACGCTATGGCCTGCCCGAACCTGCCCGCACAGAGGGGCGTCACCGTTTGTATTCCCGGCGCGACATTGAGATCATCAAGTGGCTGCTGGCGCGACAAGATGAAGGCATGTCGATCAGTAAAGCGGTGGCTTTGTGGCGCACGTTAGAAGCCGAAGGGCGCGATCCGTTGGCGGAGTTATCTACTGCCGTCACAGGGGCACGCGTTGTTGCGCCGGTTGAATTTCCCGAAGGCGCCCAAATCGACGAGTTGCGTAATGCCTGGGTAGAAGCCTGCTTAAATTACGATGAAGCGCGCGCCGAACAGGTTGCCGCATATGCCTTTGCTCTATTCCCGGCTGAGACGGTTTGTTTCGATGTCTTGTTTGCTGGTCTGTCTGAGATTGGCTGGGCCTGGTATCGCCGGGAAGCGACTGTTCAGCATGAGCATTTCACAACCGGCCTGGTGGCCCGCCGCATCAACGCGTTGATTGCGGCGGCCCCGCCCCCAATCCATGCTCCGAATATTGTGGTGGGTTGCCCCCCAAACGAAGAGCATGCCCTTCCGGCGCTATTGATGACCCTGTTGCTGCGTAATCGCGGCTGGAATGTGATAAACCTGGGGGCCGATGTGCCGCTTGCTCAGTTAGAAACGATGGTCGCGACAGTTTTTCCGGCATTGGTGGTGATGACCGCCCATCAGTTGCATACGGCTGCATCGCTGCTCGAAATTACTGCAAAATTAGAGTATCAAAAAACCCCCCTGGCTTTTGGGGGCTGGGTTTTTAGCGCGACCCCCGCGCTTAAGAAGCATTTGCCCGGTTTCTATTTGGGGGATGATTTATACCAGGCCGCCGGACGTGTCGAAGCGCTGATCCAATCACCGCGGCAGGCCCTCGTAATAGCGCATGGGCAATTCGAGAAGGAACTTATAGAAAATTTCCCCACCGCTCACGCAGTTGTAGTGAGCCATCTTCTCGGGAGCTTGCAAGGCCAGATTACTGGACAGCATTTGCAGGTGGCGAATCATTCTTTGGGGAAGAATATCCATGCTGCGCTAAGGCTGGGGGATTTGGCTTTGTTGCAACCAGAGTACGAATGGATTTCCGGTTTGCTGAGTAATGTTGATCTCCCCGCGGAAAGCTTGGGGTTGTATATGCGTGCTTATCAGCATGCCTTGCTGGATGTGATGGGCGAGGCAGTTCAGCCGATTGTATCCTGGCTTGCACAGACTTTTGAAGATGGAGTGTAGCATGAATATTTTGATCACTGGCGGAACTGGTTTGATTGGTCGTGAATTGGTGCGTCAACTCTTGGGGGCAGGTGACACCCCGATTGTACTCTCGCGTCGACCCGAAGCGGGTGGACGGCTGCCTGATGGAGTGCAGGTTCATCTATGGGATGGAGAAACCACCCAGGGTTGGGGAGAGATCATCAACGATGTTGATGCCGTTATCAATCTGGCCGGGGAGAATATTTCCGGCAGGCGATTTTTCCCCGCCCGCTGGACGAAAATGCGCAAGGAACGTATTTTGCAAAGCCGCCTGAAGGCGGGTCTGGCGCTGGTGGAGGCCATTCAAAATGCCGGAAGGAAGCCCGCCGTGCTGATACAGGCCTCGGCGATTGGTTACTATGGCACGCATGGCGATGCGCCCCTGACCGAGAACGCTCCCCCCGGGGATGATTTTATTGCCCGAATCGCTCAACAATGGGAGGCGGTCACCGCGCCGGTTGAAGCCCTTGGGGTACGCCGCGTGATTTTGCGCACTGGCGTTGTGCTGAGTCTGGCAGGCGGGGCGCTGCCGCGCTTGTTACTGCCCTACCGCATGTTTGTCGGAGGGGCATTTGGCAGCGGGCGACAGTGGTATTCTTGGGTGCATATCGACGATGTTGGCGCGGCGATTCGTTTTCTGATTGCACACGAGCAAGCGCACGGCCCGGTTAACCTGACCGCGCCCAACCCCTTGCCCAATGCCGATTTTGGCAGCGCCCTGGGCAGGGTGCTGCGGCGGCCTTCGTGGCTGCCCCTGCCCGGATTTGTACTGCGGACCATGTTTGGCGAAGTATCCACAGTGGTACTCGATGGGCAGCGCGTCTTGCCGGAGCAATTGCTGAGGTGGGGATATACCTTCCGGTTTCCGAATGTGGAAACTGCCTTTCGAGATTTACTGAGGAAAGTTTAACGCGTCTATTGGCGCTGATGCCAGTCAGGCGGCTTTCTTCGCCGCTGCTTTTGCCCTGCGTTTATTGATGATTTCGATGAAAATCGGCACCAGCTGAGGGTCGAAATGTGTGCCGGAATCTACCTGTAGGATTTGGATTACCTCGCTGTGACTCCGGGCTTTGTGATAAGGCCGGGCGGTGGTCAGGGCGTCGTAGACATCGGCCAGGGCTAGCAGGCGGCCCTGCACGGGGATGTCTTTACCCTTCAATCCTTTGGGATAACCGGAGCCATCCCAGCGCTCGTGATGGTAGAGCACATAAGGCAGGGTGCCGCGTAAATGCTGGATCCCCTGAAGCATTTTTGCGCCCGCGGCCGGGTGCTTTTTTACCATGCTCCACTCTTCGTTGGTTAGGCGTCCGGGTTTGTTGAGCACACTTCCGGGAATGAGAATTTTGCCGATGTCGTGCAAGCGCCCCCCAAATTCCAACATCCGAATATGCTCTGCAGGCCAATTGAGCGCTTTGGCAACCCAAAGCGCGTACATGGTCACGCGCTCGACATGGCCGCGCGTATAACGGTCTCGCCCCTCAATGACATTTGCGAGTACCTTGACTGTGTCTAAATAGGCCTGACCAACCTGGGCAACCTCTACTGCCGCAGAGCGGTACAGGCGGGCGTTGATGATGCGCACCAGATCGGCTGGTTCGATGGGTTTGGTGAGGTAGTCTTCGACCCCCAATTCGCGCCCGCGTTGAATATCTTCGGATGTGCTGTGGGAGGTCAAAAAGACAAAGGGGATCGCCGTCCATAGGGGGTTTTTCCGCACAGCTTTAAAAAATTGCAGCCCATCCATCTGGGGCATATTAATGTCCGAGAGAATTAAGTCAGGCGTACTCTCTTTGAGTATCCCCAGTCCGTCCACCCCATTTTTTGCTTGTTTGGTGGAGTAGCCTTCTAGCTCGAGGGAGCGGACAATGATATTGCGGATTTGCGCACTATCTTCAACGACAAGAATAAGTTTACGAAGCGATGGCAGGGAAGGGGAGTTGTTCATGCTGATGGTTGTTCGGGCCTACGGGATTGCATCACTTTGTGGAAGATGAGTACCAGATCAGGGTCAAAGTAAGCGCCTGCATTTAACTCTATATAGTGTAGCACTTCCTGGTGAGGCCTGGGGGGATGATAGGGTCTTTCGGAAATCAGCGCATCGTAAACATCAACAATAGCGAGCAGGCGCGCCTCAAGGGGGATTTGACGCTGCTTGAGACCCTCAGGGTAGCCCTGACCATCCCAGCGTTCATGATGGTACAAAACATAAGGCCGAATCGCCTGGAGATGGCTGATGCCTTCGAGCATCTTCGCTCCGGCAACCGGATGCTGGCGCATTAACTCCCATTCGCTCTGGGTGAGTTTGCCTTTCTTGTTAAGGATATGATCGGGGACAATCACTTTTCCAATATCGTGCAGGCGCGCCCCAAACTCAAGATTGCGGATTTGTTCTTCGGGCCAGCGGAGTTCCTGCGCCATCCAGAGGGCGTATTGGGTAACACGATCAACATGACCGCGCGTGTAATGGTCGCGGCCTTCGATGGCATTGGCGAGCACGGTTACGGTTTCGAGATAGGCTTGTCCGATATGCGCGACTTCGACCTCGGCCGCACGCAGCAAGCGCCCATTGATTGTGCGTACCAGGTCTTGATGATTGATGGGCTTGGTTAAATAATCTTCAACGCCCAGTTCGCGTCCCAGGCGGATGCTTTGGGGGGAGTTATCGGCGGTGAGGAACAGGAAGGGAATGGTAACCCAGCGGGGATCTTTCCGAATATCTTGATAGAGATCAATGCCGTCTTTGTGCGGCATATTGATGTCCGAAAGGATCAAATCGGGGGTAAAATGCTGGAGTACTTTTAACGCTTCTTCGCCATTGGTGGCTTGCACAACCAGGAAGTTATCGATCTGTAAGTGCTGGGCAATGCCTTCACGGATAGCATCATTATCTTCTACAAGTAATATTCTCTTACTGGGTACGGGTATTGTTGGGGCTGGAATCATGTAAGAATACTGCCTGATTTTTTGGTGGTTGATCGAATTCTAGTTACCTGATACTTCAGGTTTTGTACGTTGATTCACGCAGATAACCATGATTTTTTGTTTCGATTTCACTGCTTTTTGCTTTTCTCAGCGATCATCAGTGCGAATCTGCGTCCTGGTTTTTTAACTATCAAGCTAGATTGACGTCAAAAATTGGTATTTTCATAGTGTAACAGAAATTGTCCGTTCGTCGAGAGTGAAGCTGGAGTTAATATGCAGTTGAAGGATGCAATCTTTATTCATGGGCTTGAAGGTAGCAGTCAGGGCGTTAAGGCAACCTTGTTGAGAGAGCGGTATCCGCATATGCTTATCCCCGATTTTCGCGGTACCCTGCATGACCGTATGCAATCCCTGGAATCCTTTCTGACAGGTGATGAGCAGCAATGGCTGATGATCGGCTCCAGCTTTGGCGGGCTGATGGCTGCTTTATTTGCCGGCCAGTATCCACACCGGGTGCGTAAGCTGGTGCTCTTTGCGCCAGCCCTGATCTTCCCAGACTTTGTGTGGACACGACCTGAGAGCATTGATGTCCCGTGTGTAATTTTTCATGGCCGGGATGATGAATTGATCCCGCTGCCTGTAACGCGCCAGATTGCAGAGGAGACCTTTACTCAATTGGATTTTCGAGTCGTGGAGGATAAGCATGGCTTGTATGAGACCGTTCATGCGATTGATTGGGATATACTTCTAAGCGACCATTAGGGCATCTGCTCCCGCCCTTGCTCCATTGCGCGCGCCTGATTATACTAGGATGCTGTATGTCTGTTGATGAACTATTGGCACTATTGCCCACAAGCTATGCTCCGACAGACCGCGATCTCATTCGCCGGGCCTTTCGCGTTGCCGAAAAAGCACATTCCAAGCAGACACGCGCCTCGGGGGAGCCATACTTTATGCATTGTTTGGCGGTCGCCAAAATTCTTGCCGAAATGTTTGTGCCACCTGAGGTGATTGCGGCGGGTTTGCTCCACGATACCGTAGAAGATACTGAGATCACTATCGAAAACCTGCAAAATGATTTTGGCGAAGAAGTAACCAAACTGGTTGATGCGGTTACCAAGCTGACCTCGTTGCCGAGAGTTTCGCGCGGCGACCAGGTAGATAACGATAAAACTGATAGCGAGTCGTCTCGTGTAAGCAGCGGGCACCCAGAACACAGGATCTCGCTGGCCTCAGCCAGCTTGCGAAAAACATTTTTAGCAATGGCTGATGACCCACAGGTTGTTTTAATTAAACTGGCCGACCGTCTCCACAATATGCGTACACTCAACTTCGTGCCGAAGGAGGAGAAACGCACCCGTATTGCTCGCGAAACCATGGATATTTTCGCGCCCCTTGCCAGCCGCCTGGGAATCTGGCAGATCAAATGGGAGCTTGAAGATCTTTCTTTTCGCTATTTGGAAAATTCTAAATATCTCGAAATTGCCAATAAATTGGCAGAACGCCGCTCGGAGCGCGAGAAGAAAGTTGAAGAAATTAAACGATGTTTGCTGGTGGTGCTTAACCAGGCGGGCATCCAGAATGTAGATATTTCAGGGCGTCCTAAACACATTTATTCAATCTATCGCAAGATGGTGCGCAAAGGTGTGCCCTTCGAAGATGTGCACGATATTCGCGGGGTGCGCATCTTGGTCCCCGAAAATGCCGATTGTTATGCTGCATTGGGGGTTATTCATGCCAATTGGCGGCCTATCCCCGGCTCTTTCGACGATTATATTGCCTCGCCAAAGGATAATTTTTACCAATCGTTGCACACAGCCGTTGTCTTTGATGATGGCCGTACCCTCGAGGTACAGATCCGCACCCCAGAGATGCACCAGGGCGCGGAGTATGGCATTGCCGCACACTGGCGCTATAAAGAAGGCTCCGGGCATGACCCGGTTTTCGAGCGTCGTATCCTCTACTTGCGGCAATTAATGGAGTGGCGGCAAGACGTGGACGACGCCCAGGAATTCGTCGATGGCATGAAGTCCGATGTCTTTGGCGACCGCGTTTATGTTTTTACCCCTCAGGGCGATATCATCGATCTCCCGCAAGGGGCCACACCCATTGATTTTGCTTACCATGTCCATACCGAGGTGGGCCACCGCTGTCGCGGAGCGAAGATTGGCGGCAAGTTAGTTTCACTGGACTACGAACTCAAAACCGGCGATCAGGTGTCCATTCTGACAGCCAAGCGCGGCGGCCCCAGCCGGGACTGGCTCAATCCCCACCTCGGGCTGGTAAAAACGCAACGGGCACGTGCGAAGATCCGCCGCTGGTTCAAGCGTCAGGCTCGCGATCAGAATGTCAAACATGGCCGGGAATTACTCGAACGCGAGTTGCGGCAACTCGGCTTGATCGACGAAAACCTGGAACACCTGGCCCGTTCCCTGGGCTATAAAACCATCGACGATTTGGCCGAAGCCATTGGATGTGGCGATTTACCGCTAACGCGCGTTTCTAATGAGTTGATCCTCATCGAAGAAGATGAAGATGATGATTTCGAGTTTCCCGTACCCCCCATGCCCAGCCTGGAGCAAAAGGCGACCGATGGGGTGGTCGTTCGAGGCTTGAAGGGCTTACTAACCCGTATGGCGCGCTGTTGCAATCCTGCACCCGGCGATGAGATCGTGGGCTATATTACCCGTGGGCGCGGCGCGACAATTCACCGGCGGGATTGCCCCAATGTACTCAACGTCCGCGAGGGGGAGCGACTGGTAAAAGTCTCTTGGGGAGAGGCCAGGCAAACCTTCCCTGTCCCGGTGCGCATAAAGGCCTATGACCGCGAAGGCCTGATGCGGGATGTTTCGACACTCTTGACCGAAGAGGGCGTCAGCATGAATCGGGTGCATGTCGATGTTAACCGGCGCAATATGGCGGTGTTCGATTTAATTCTAGAGGTGCATGACATCGGTCACTTAAGCCGTATTCTCGACCGCGTCGAGCGCCTGGACAACGTTGTAGATGCCCGCCGCGTCCGTCCGGGGTGATGGCGGTATGGCAGTGGTATAATGTCGCCCTAAAAAATGGCTGACCAGACTGACCTCACCCCCATCCCACTTGCCCGCCGTTATCTGCTTGAGGCGTTCTCGCCTTTAGCAGCAGAACTGGTTCCGTTACGCCAGACCGCCGGAAGGGTATTGGCGGAGGCTATTTTTTCGAAGTTTGATTTACCTGCTTTTGCAAATTCCAGCATGGATGGTTTTGCCGTGCGCGCCGCAGACGTGCAAAATGCTGCTCCCGGTCAGGGCGTGGCACTGAAGGTAGTGGCCGATATTCCTGCCGGGTTATTGCCCAAAGTGGAAATAGCCCCACGACAAACCGCCCGCATAATGACCGGGGCAGCGCTGCCCGCCGGGGCCGATGCGGTTGTGCCGGTTGAACGCACCGATGTCGGCATCCATTCCGCAGGGATTTCGGCGCCGGCGCAGGTAAGCATCTTTCATGCCGCCCAGGTTGGCGAGAATGTGCGCCCTCAGGGACAGGATGTTCAAAAGGGCGAACGAGTATTAGTGCCAAATCGGCGGCTGCGCCCTCAAGATGTGGGTGTCTTGGCGATGATAGGGGCGGCAGAGGTGCGTGTTTTTCGCCGCCCGCGCATTGGGGTGATGTCCCCTGGGGACGAATTACTGAAACCGGGTGTAGCACTGGAGCCAGGCAAGATCTACGAGTCCAATTCCTATATGCTGCAGGCCCTCATTTCGCAGTTAGGCGCTGAAGTCTTGGATATGGGCATCGTCCCCGATGATCTGGATAGCGTGCGCCAAAAAATAGAAGATGCAGTTGATGATGGCGTAGATTTACTACTCTCTACGGGCGGGGTCAGCGTGGGCGCGTTTGATTTTGTGCGCGCCGTACTCGATCAAGCAGGTACGTTGACTCTTTGGCGGGTAAATATGCGCCCCGGTAAGCCATTGGCTTTTGGTAGTTATAGGGGGCTGCCCTATTTTGGGTTGCCGGGGAATCCGGTGTCCGCCTATGTCGGCTTTCAAGTGTTTGTGCGTCCAGCGTTGATCAAGATGATGGGCTTACCCGATGAACCCCGAATTACTCGTCAGGTAACCTTACTCGAAGCGCTTGAATCGGATGGTCGCGAAAGTTACTTGCGCGTGGTTGCATCTCAAGAAGATAACCGCTGGGTAGCGCGTTTAACCGGCCACCAGGGTTCAGGCAATTTGCGTTCTTTGGTACATGCTAACGCTTTACTAATTGTTCCATCTGGTGTTAAATTCTTACCCGAAGGGGCCACGGCAGAAGCCTGGTTCTTCGAAGGCGTAAAATAGGTTTATGGGCAATTACTATACAAGTGCGTAACTCCAAAAATAATAATATGTACAAGAAATGGTGCTATGAAAAAAACAAAACTTAATCTCAAAAATATTTCGGTTGTCTTATCATTAATCGGATTGGCAGATTCAATTTATCTGGCCTGGCTTAAAATTGCGAACGCAACGGCTGCTTGTGCAGGCATTGGTGATTGCGAATCGGTCAATAATAGCCCTTACGCAGAATTCGCCGGAATCCCCATCGCTATATTTGGGGCCGGGGCGTATCTGTTGATGATTGCTCTTTTGCTGCTGGAAGATCGCGGCAAATTCTTCCAAGAATATGCCGCGATGATTGTGTTTGGCTTTAGTCTAACCGGGGTGCTGTATTCCGCTTATCTGACCTATATTGAAGTAGCCGTACTCCGTGCTATTTGTCCGTACTGCGTGCTTTCCGCCATTGTGATGGTTGCCTTGTTGGGGGTTTCTGTGGTACGCTTGTTGCAGGATGAAGACATCGAAATTGACTCTTGAGATGACAATCGAGGAGAACTAACAATGCCCAAAATACGCTGCCTTTATGTTGGGTGTGTTTATCTTGAGAAAGGTTATTGCACTGCACCAATGGTAAATATCGACCCGGATGAGGGATGTTTAACCTTTACGCAATTAGATGATCCCTTTGAAGTCGAAGACGCGGATTGGGAAGATGAACTCGAAGGTTTTGACGAATGGGAAGAAGACGATTTTGATGACGACGACTGGTTAGATGATGACGATGAATTTTAGGTAATGCATCATATGAAATCTTAAGAGCCGCACCATCATGTGCGGCTCTTTTTATTTGACAAGACAGAAGTCCAGGCGAGTGAGTTAGCGCAATTGCTCAATCAGCGCAAAAGTCTCGGGTTTGCCCCCGGCCCCGGCCTCACCCCCAGGACCAACACAAGAAGGGCAGCCATCGGCGCAGGGGCAATTCGCGACTACCTCGCCGGCGCGCTCGATCAGTGCATTGTGAAACTCGAAAAGGCGTTGGCTGAAGCCGATCCCTGCAGGGATCATTTCGTAAATCGCCACAACGGGTTTCCCTTCGCCCAACGGTGACTGCGCCTCGGTGTGCACACCCAGGTCGCGCGGGTCGCACATCAGAAAAAGCGGGGCCAGATGGTGGAAGGCATAGGCCAGCCCGGCCAACCCGCTGCGAATGCGCACCCGGCTTTCCGCGCGGCGATGGCAAGACGGGCATAGACTGACCAAATTTTCCAGGCGGTTGGCTTCTAGATAGCTGGAAAACGCCCGCAGCGGTTCTTTGTGGTGGACGTGCAATTGGGTATGTTCAGCGCTGACTCCGCAGGATTGACAGCGATACTGGTCTCTTTCTAGAGCAGCCAGGCGTTGTTTGCGCCAGCCCGGCCCGTAATTGTTGGGGGCATTGCTCCAAAGCCCATCCGCACGCAAATGGTCAACGCTTTCTTCAGAAACGCTCAGCCAATAGCCGCTTGTCAGCAACTGTGTTGGGGGAAGCTCTAGAGGGCGCTGACCGATTTTTTCGTGGCTCTCCCAACGAATCATCTGGTAACCGGTGACCGTTGTCGTCACGCCAATTTCTCCAAAGGCTTTGCTGCCGCCCTTGCAACGCTGCGCTTTCCCCAATTCTATGAGTTGGACATCACTTTCTTGCCGTGGACGGGTGAAGTAATCTGTCTCTTGTGGGCTGAGTTGTACGAGATGCCGTTCAAGATCCAGTTCTTCGACAACAAAACTTTCGCCTTCGTGCAAGTAAACCGCACCGGGGTGCACCATCCAGAGCGCCGCTTCACTATCAACGCTGCCAAAGATCTCGGGGGGATGGGTAGCGGTGTTGTGCAGCAGGTAGGGTTGCGTCGAAGCGCTGCGCAGCGAGATTTCGGCAGCAGGATAGGTGTCGCCCATCCAGAAGAATCGATCCTGAGATTTATGCAAGACCCCATTTTTGTGTAGGATGTTCAAGAACGCGGCAACCTCAGTGGGGGTGAGATCCCCAAAGTTCTCCCCGTCCTTGAAGGGAATCTCGAAAGCTGCACATTGTAGATGTTGGAGCAATATGAGCAAATTATCCGGGTTGACGAGAGCGTGTTCCGGGCTGCGCTCAAAAAAATATTCCGGGTGGCGCGCCAGATATTGGTCGGCTGGGCTGGGGGATGTCACTAAAACCGAGATGGATGCCTCCAGCCCGCGCCCGGCCCGCCCGGCTTGCTGCCAGGTTCCTGCAATTGTGCCGGGGTAGCCCGCTTGTAGTGTGGCTCCCATTCCGCCAATATCAATGCCCAGTTCCAGGGCCGTAGTGGCAACCACGCAGCGTGTCTTGCCGGTGCGCAAGCCGCTCTCGATTTCCCGGCGTAATTTGGGTAAATAACCGCTGCGGTAGGCGCGCACCTGGGCAGCCTGGAGGGGGACGGCCTGGCGCAAATATTTCAGCAGCACTTCTACCGTGCGCCGCGTGCGCCCAAAGAGAATTGTCTGGATGTCGTAGCTGAGTAAATCAGCTGCCAGACGGACACTTTCCCCCAGCATACTGGCCCGCAATCCGAGTTCAGGGTCAATCAAGGGGGGATTGTAGATCAAAAAGTGTTTTGGCCCGCGCCCCGATCCGTCTTGTTCAATCAAGGTAACTGGCTCTTCGGTCAATCTTTGGGCGAGTTCTGCCGGGTTGCCAATGGTCGCCGAGGTGAGCACAAATTGAGGCCGCGCCCCGTAAAAATGGGCAATGCGCTTCAGCCGCCGGATGACATTGGCGACATGCGAACCGAACACGCCCCGATAAATATGCATCTCATCAAGCAGGATATAGCGTAAGCTGCCGAAAAACTCTGCCCAGTTGGTGTGATGTGGAAGAATGCCAAAATGCAGCATGTCGGGGTTGGAAATAATCAGGCGGGATTTGCTGCGCATAGCCACTCTGGTATTGCGAGGCGTATCACCATCATAGCTTCCCGGATAAATAAAAAGGGATGGCTCTTTTGCGGTTTTGAGCAACCGCTCGACTCCGGCAAGTTGATCCTGGGCCAGCGCTTTGGTGGGGAATAAATAGAGCGCCCGGGCCTGCCGGTTGTGCAGTAAGCTATTGAGAATGGGGAGGTTATAAGCGAGTGTCTTGCCGCTGGCCGTATCGGTCGCCAGGGCAATGTGATCTCCAGCCTGCAAGCATTGCCAGGCTTGTGCCTGATGTGTGTAAAGCTGCTGAATGCCCTCCTCGTTGAGCGCCTGGCGCAGCCAGGGGTGAAGGGTTTCTGGCAGGGGGGCGTAGGATGCCTGACGGGCAGGCATGGTTTCCCAGGCGGTGAGGTTACCGCCTACGGTTGGGTCGGCCCGCCAATGACTGAGAAGCGAGGTTATATTCATGCCGGGGCTATCGAAGCGTGTTCATGGAAGATGTGCATTGCCTCAGGGGAGATTTCAAGATGACAGCGGCTGCCAACGCGCAAACCGCTGGCTTCGAAATCCGGCGCGGCGATGCGGATTTCGAGCGGAGTGTCGGGGGCCGCGCGGGGCAGGACGGTCAGGTGGTGCTCGTGGCCCAGGTCTTCATCGGTGTGCAGGTGCGCTTCAATACGGTTGGTGTGGGGGATACAATTTGGGGGGCGCGTCTCGACGAGGCGAATCCCCTCGGGGCGGATGCCCACCAAAACTTCACGTCCGAGTTGCAAGCCTCTAGGGAGAGGCGGCGCGGCAAGCTGAATCCCGCCCCAGTTGAGTACGTTTTTTCCCTCATCCTGTTCTGCAATTGTCATCTTGAGAATATTGTTCATGCCGACAATGCGTGCCACGGCGGGTGTGATGGGGTGATGCAGGATGGTTTTACGCGGCCCAGCCTGGAGCATTTTACCCTGATCGAGGATCACCAATTGACTGGCAAGGCTGTGCGCTTCGCCGAGGTTGTGGGTAACCAGAATCAGGGGAACCCCAAAGCGCTGTGGAATGGTGCGCAATTCGCCGCGCAGGGTGTGGCGCAAAGTCTCGTCTAGCGCGGCAAAGGGTTCGTCCATGAGTAAAATGTCTGGATTGGGGGCCAGTGCCCGCGCCAGGGCAACGCGTTGTTGCTGCCCGCCAGACAATTCGCTGGCTTTGCGTTGAGCGAGTTTTTCGAGCTGGAGCAAGTGCAATAGTTCAGACACCCTTTGGCGGCGATGTTCTTTTGTGGCGCGGTGGAGGCCGTAGGCAATATTCGCGGAGGTGGTCAGATGTGGAAAGAGGGCAAAATTTTGAGGCACATACCCAACCCCGCGGCTTTGGGGCGGCAAATTGATCTTTTTCCTGTCGTCGAAGAGAGTTTTTTCTCCCAGGCGGATGATGCCATGCTGGGGCGAGAGCAACCCGGCAATGGCGCGCAGGGTGGTGCTTTTTCCGGCTCCCGAAGGCCCAAAGATAGCGATGATCTCCGCGTCGGCCTGAAAGTTGGCTTCGAGATGGAAATCTTCTAAAACCAGGTTGATGGTGACATCGAGGGCTGTGCTTTGCGGTTGGGTTGGCTGCATCATTTCTCGGCCAGGCGCGTTGTCAGCGTGCGAATCAAGATCAATAGGGTAATGGCTACTACGGTGAGCAGCAGCGAGAGCTGATTGGCGCGCAGGCTTTCTCCGGCCTGAACGGCATCATAAATGGCGATAGAAAGCGTCTGGGTTTTTCCGGGAATGTTACCGGCTACCATCAGGGTGGCCCCAAACTCGCCTAAGGCACGCGCAAAGGCCAGGATGATGCCGGCCATCACGCCGCGCCAGGCTAAGGGCAATGTGACCGTGAAGAAGACCCCCAGGGGGGCGCGTCCCAGCGTTCGGGCAACATCCTGGAAGTCCTGGGGAACCGCTTCGATGGCGGCGCGCGCCGATTGCATCACCAGGGGCAGCGCCACCGCGCTGGCAGCGAGTGTGGCTCCGACCCAGGTAAAGGTGAGTTGAATTCCCAAAGAAGCCAGCCAGCCCCCTAACAGTGTGCGCTGACTAAAGAGTATCAGTAGGTAGTATCCCAATACCGTTGGCGGGAGAACAAGGGGCAGGTTGATGGCGCCATCCAGGAAATACCAGAACAAGCCCTGACGTTTGGCGAGCAGGGCTGCCAGAGTGGTGCCAACGAAGGCTGCGATGAATGTTGCCAGCGTTGCCACGCGCAGCGAGATTAACAGGGGGATCATGTACGTAGACGATTAGGGTTTTTTGGGCGAGGATAGCCCATGCTTGTTCAAGATTGTTTGCCCCTCGGGGCTGAGTATGAACGCCAAGAAAAGTTGCGCATCCTTCGCATGCTGAGTTTGAGTCGCGATCCCTATGCCGTGTTCGACAGGGTGATAGAATTCGGCGTTAATGGGGATGCGAAGAAGGTCGCTTTCAAGCAGCAGGGAGACGGGCAGGATGCCAATGGTAACTTCGCCGCTCTCAACAAATTGCAGCGATTGGCGCACATTTTCTCCGTAAATGAGGCGATCTTCATATTGCTGCCATAAACCAGCATGTTCGAGCGCTTGTTGGGCGGCCATGCCGTAGGGCGCTATCTTTGGGTTGGCAATCGTTATTCGTTCAATCGATTCGGTCGTCAGATCGTCGAGGGTGTTAATTTCTAGCCCGGAATTTCGGTGAAAGACTAACGCAATTTCGCCATTGGCGAATATTGCCTGGCTGCCTGGGGCAATAAAGCCTTGCTCGGTCAAATCGGCGACGTGGCGTGTATCTGCGGCGGCAAAGATGTCAAAAGGCGCACCATGTTTCATTTGCTGGGTGAGTGTCCCGGTTGCTGCAAAAGAAAATGTGACCGGAACCCCGGTTTGTTGGCTAAAAGATGTGCCGATTTCGCGAAAGGCAGTGTGCAAGCTGGATGCAGCCGCAATGGTTAAGCCTTGAGGTGCTTGCATACTCTGGCAACCACCGCTAATTTGCGTTGCGATGATGAGCGCCAAAGTTAGAAGCAATCTTGACTGCCGTGACATGTGCGATTTTCCGCATGAATAAAGGCCTTGCGGCAATGAACCCAGCAAGACCTTTTATACATAAAGACATAAACCTAACAAGAGGTCAGGCTTGATGTTCGTCGGTGGGGGGTGCCTCTTCGTTTTCTTCGTCGTCCTTCAAGCCCTCGCGGAAGGCGCGAATGCCGCCACCGAGTTCGCCAGCAATTTTCCCAATGCGGCCAACACCAAAGAGGAGGATAACAATAATCAATATAATAATCAGCTCAGTTGGACCTAAATTCATAGTACTACTCCTGGTTTGTTGATCAACGTGAGTCTAGTTTACTGCGAAATCGTCAAAAAATCAAACTGTCTTCTACCCGGAAGTCAGTTCGGGCGACAGGTGCTGCAGGTCAATTGCGGCATCATCGCAGAACAGCATGGCGCGTTCGATGACGTTGCGTAGTTCGCGAATATTGCCCGGCCAGTCGTGTTGTGCCAACACTGACATTGCCCGCGGGGACATATCGTTAATGTTCAACCCCATGCGGAGATTGTTCATCTGGATGAAGAGGGCAATCAGCGCGGGGATATCCTCTTTGCGCTCGCGTAATGGGGGCAGGTGTAAATCAACCACTTTGAGACGATAATAGAGATCTTCGCGGAATTGACCGGATGCGATCATTTTTTGCAAATCGCGGTTCGATGCGGCCAGAATTTGGACATCGACTTTGATGAGGTTGGTGCCCCCGACCCGGCGGAAGGCTTGTTCTTCGATAGCGCGCAGCAGTTTGGCCTGCATATCCACCGGCATGGACGAAATCTCATCGAGGAATAATATGCCTTCGTCGGCGACTTCCATCAAGCCGTGTTTTCGTTTTTGCGCACCGGTAAAGGCGCCGGCCTCATAGCCAAATAATTCCGATTCTAAGACCGTGCTTTGAATGGCGGCACAGTTGATGCCCACAAAGGGTTTTTCGGCACGGGGACTCATTTGGTGAATGGCACTTGCTAACACTTCTTTTCCGGTGCCGGTTTCTCCAGTGATTAATACCGACACCGATGCTTGGGCGGCGCGTTGGGCATGCTGAAGCAGGTTACGCATGGCTGCACTGTTCCCCACGACAAAATCGTTGCTGCCGCGCTGCCGACCGCGCAGGTGGTTTAACTCGCGGCGCAGAGCGACCAGTTCTTTAGCCCGCAGGATCGATTGATCGAGCCGTTCGAATTGGATCGGCTTTTGCAAAAAATCGTGAGCGCCATTACGCATGGCTTCGACAGCCATGTCGATATCGCCGTGTGCCGTGATCAAGATGATCGGCGGGCGCGCGCTCATCTGTGCGGTCTCTTCGAGCAAGTCGGGGCCATAGCCATCTGGGAGCTGCACATCCAGCAATATGATGTCGGCGCTCTCGTTTGCTATTTGAGTGCGGGCATCACTCAGGTTTGCCGCGGTCAGTACTTCGTAGCCCTCTTCGGTAAGAAAATCTCCGATGTGTTTGCGGGCGTTTTCTTCATCGTCGACAATAAGGATCGTCGCTGTCATAAGGCGGGTGTCTCCGTTGTGGGGGTGGCAACCGGCAACTGGACGTGAAAGATCGTGCCGCCGGGGAAGGATGTCACTGTAATTGTGCCTCGATGGGCGGTGATAATTTGTTTGGTGATGGCAAGACCCAGGCCGGTGCCCTGCGGGTTGGTCGTGTAGAAGGGGTCGAATATTTTTTCGATATGCGCTTCAGGGATCCCTGGGCCAGTATCGGAAAAATCGATCTGTACAATAGTCTTACCGCCAGGGTTGTTTTTTGTAGAAAGTTTAATCGAAAGCAGTCCGCCATTCTCTTGCATAGCCTGGATGGCATTACTGATAATATTGGTAAAAACTTGCTCCAGACTGCGGGCATCGCCAGAGATTTCGGGTAGATCTTTGGATGCCTGGAGATGATATTCAACGCCGACATGAGCCATGCGCGGGTGCCAGCGCTTCAGAATGCGCTGCAGAAGCTGATGGGCATCTGTGGGGACGAATGCATAATTCCCCGTGCGTGAAAAAACGAGTACCGAATCCATCAATGCGGTCAGGCGTTGACAGTCGTCTTGCATATTCAGAATGCGTTCTTTTTCAGGGTGATCGTTGTCGAATCTCCGGTCGAGCAGTTGCAGCCCCATGCTGATGTTGTTGATGGGGTTGCGCACTTCGTGGGCAAAGACTGCCGTGACTTCACCGAGTAAGGCGCGTTGCTCAAGTTGTTGGGTGTGGATGCGAATTTGTTCATCTTTGCTAATATCGCGCACAATGATGATCGCCCCGGAGAGTTGATCTCCATTGTGGAGTGGCGTGATGGATAATTCTGCCGGGAAGATTGTCCCATCGCGGCGGTGCAGGGTGGCATTACCAATATTTGGAATAGTCGTGCCTTCCAAAGCGTTTTGGATCGCCGGGATCAGATGCTTGTTGCCAATGAGAACGTTTTCGATAGCCACACCTTGAATCTCTCGGGCAGCGTAGCCGAAGATATATTCTGCCGATGGGTTGACCGATACGACCTGCATAGAAGGTGAAATCACAATGACGCCATCCCGGATATGGTCTTTTGCCAATTCCCATGTGTTGAGGCGGGCCTGGCAGTCTGTGATCGACCTGCGCAAGTGGGTCAACAAAATAGTATTGCGGATGATTGTGCCGGTGAAGGCAGCCAGAATATTTAGGATTTGGGCAGTGCTTTCGTGGGGCGTATTCCGCCCGCCTGCAACGAGAAACCCCAGCCAGGCTCTTGTTTCACTTGGTTCGCTGATGGGGGATGATGCCAGATAGGCGAATTTGGCTGTGCGAACGCGCTGGTGCAACAATGTCAGAATGGCGCGTTCGCCCTGCCGCCAGAGTGAGGCCTTGAACAAATGGTTTAAGTCCTGAGCAGACACCTCGTCGGGGAGCACGTCTGCATCTGGCCCCCGCGCGCTGACCAGCCTCGCGCTGGGTTTTTGACTCTGGCCGATATACGCGCCCAATGTACTCTCTGGGAGCAATGTCTCGCCAATTTCGAGCACCCGCTTCAGGGCCGCGTCGGGATCCGCAATAGAGAGGGCGACAGCCAGCGCCAATAATTGTTCGTTAAGCAGGTTGCTCAACAGGCTTTCGCCAATCTTCTTTCGCTTGCGCAAATCAACGCTTTCGAAGGTCAGCAAAACCCAGGGACGATTATTCGCCAATGGTTGGGCATGTAAACTTACCGGGATATGATGCCCGTTGCGCGTCAGCAGAATCAGGCGCGGGAGAGTGGGTTCTCTTTGAGATTGACGGGCGACGAGATAGGCGTCGATGCACTCATTAAAAAGTTGCTCAATTTGCATACTCTTTAACTCGGCCCGCGTGTAGGCGCTAATCTCCATCACTTTTGGGTTCACAGCGACGATCTGGCGGCTTTCGTTGTTAATCAGAATAGCCGCTTTGGAGATGACCAATAGAAATTCTTCAAGATCTTCAATGCTGAGTTGCGGCAAAGCCGCTGTTCGGGAGCGAGAAAAGAAATTAACCATTGGATGGATTTGCGACTCTTTGACGCGTGCGCGCCGATAGTATCCCTTCCATGGAGCGATATTTGGCAACCGTCCGCCGGGCAATATCATGCCCATATTCTTTGAGCATATCGGCAATTTGGGCGTCCGTCAACGCATTCTTTTCATGCATGATGATCTCTCGAATTTGGGCGCGAATGTGAAGGCTGCGGTCGAAAAACTTACTCAGTGGGATGATGCGCCCATTTGGCAATTGCGCAGTTTTTCCGGATACTGCCCGCGAAATTGTCGACTCATGCACGCCGAGACGGTCAGCAATGCTGGCGCGCGTCATCGGTTTTGAATGCCGGTCGCCCCGCAAAATGAAACCGCGCTGTTCTCTGGCGATTTCGGTTGCCAGTTGCTGCATGGTGTTCTCGCGCTGCCGCAGGCATTTTATCAAAAGATTGGCCCTTTCTAAATCTTCATGCCATGCCGCAGCCTTGTCCTTCGGGGCGTTTTTGATCTCTCTGCGAAAGAGCGGTTGGATGCGCAAGGACCCCCATAAGGGGAAAAGCAATTCGACGACCAACGGGCCATCGCTCTTCCCGTTGAGCATGCTGATGACAATGTCGGGATGATGATAGACCTCCGGATGAGCTTCGCTTCCCTGGCGGATACTGCCCCAATGAGAGCGCCCCGGATAAGGGTTGAGGTTGGCACTGATAAATTGAGCAATTGCCTCTGCCTCCTGGGGAGGGATGTCCAGCAGTTGGCCGAGTTTGGCGTAATGGTAGCGGCTGAGCAAGTGCATCCCCTCTCGAATAGCGCGTTCAGCATGCTGAGGTACCGCCTGAGTCTGTTCGAGAATGTTGAGCTGGATCAAAAGCGCTTCTTGAGGGCTGCCGGCGCCTACGCCAATTGGCTCCGAGTGCTGGATCAATTCTAATACTGCTCCGACGCGTTCGGGAGAAACATGATGGTAACGGCTGATCTCAAAGAGGGGGATTGGCAGCAAGCCATCCTCATCCAGGCTGGTGAGAATATGGGCCGCAATCCCGCGGTCTTGCTCAGCCAACTCCGGCGCAATTTGCCGGAGCACATAGCTGGCTAGATCAACCTCGGGCGAGATATTGTCATCCGGTAAATCTTCGGGAGAAAGTGAGTTCGTTGTGTTCCCCCCGGCGTTGACGTAAAAATCCTGCCGGGCGGAGGTAAAGACAATCGGTTCGGCGTTGTCGGGATTATGGGGACGAGAGCAAATTGAACAAGGCGTTGACCCAACCAGCGTGCGCCCACAGGTGCGGCAGCTACGCGCCTCAAGTAATTCCAGGGCCGGGTTTTGGGATAATTCGGCCTCAATTTTTTGCTTTAACTCGGCGGTGGTCATGCCGAGTAAAGTCATTGTTTGTGCCAGGTGTGCCGTAGTCCGAGGGCCAATTTGCTGAAGATGGATTGGGTACATACGAAGACCTTTCCGGTATCGATAGTATAGCGATTAATCCTTAAAGTTGCAAGAAATGTGCCAAAAGTTGCAAGAGTGGTACCGATCTTCCCTGGTACAATACGGCCACTTGAGATTCTTATTGGATTTTCGAATTCCCGTTTTCTACTATTGATGACGACTACGCATGAACTGATAATTGTTGGCGGCGGTCTGGCGGGGAGTGAAGCAGCCTGGCAGGCCGCCCAAAGAGGTATACGAGTAGGGCTGTATGAAATGCGGCCTAAGCTCGAAACTGGCGCGCATACCGGCGGCGATTTGGCCGAGTTGGTATGCTCAAATTCTCTCGGTTCGAACTTGCCCGATCGCGCCCCTGGTGTGCTTAAGAACGAACTTCGCCGCATGGGTTCGCTCCTGATCCGCTGCGCCGACGAAACTGCGGTTCCCGCCGGAGGTGCGCTGGCGGTGGACCGCCAGGCCTTTGCCCAACAAGTAACAGCCCGCCTGGTGGAGCATCCCCAGGTCGAAATTGTGCGTCGGGAAATAACCCAGATCCCAGATACCCCAGCCATCATTGCATCTGGCCCGCTAACATCCAACCGCCTCTCCGACGCTATCGCCTCCCTGACGGGGCAAGAGCATCTTTATTTCTTCGATGCCATCTCGCCCATCGTGACACTCGAATCAATCAATATGCAGGTGGCTTATCGGGCCTCGCGTTATGGGCGCGGCGAGCAAGCGGACGGCGACTATATCAACTGCCCATTCGATGAGGCCCAATATTACGCCTTTGTGGATGCCCTGACCTCTGCCAAGCGGATTGCCTTGAAGTCGTTTGAGCAAAACCTGGAGAGTGGCGTTAAAGCCGGGATGCACACCTTCTTTGAGGGATGTCTTCCGGTTGAAATCCTGGGGCAACGCGGGCAGGATACATTGGCCTTCGGCCCGTTGCGCCCGGTCGGTTTGGTGGACCCGCGCACCGGCAAGCGCCCCTATGCAGTTGTTCAGCTTCGCCAGGACGACCTGGCTGGATCGCTATACAACCTGGTAGGATTTCAGACGAATTTAACCTTTTCTGAGCAGCGCCGCGTCTTTCGAATGATCCCAGGGCTGGAAAAAGCGGAGTTTGCCCGCTACGGTCAGATGCACCGTAATACATTTATCTTCGCACCGACCTTGTTGCAGCCAACGCTTCAGTTTCACAGCCGACGAGATTTGTTTTTCGCCGGACAGATCACCGGTGTAGAAGGGTATGCCGGAAATATAGCCACCGGGCTGTTGGCCGGGTGGAATGCGGCCCGACACCTGCGAGGGCAGACCCCTTTGGAATTGCCTCGCGATACGATGTTGGGCGCATTGTGTCACTACATCACCCATGCCAGCCCGGCAGACTTCCAACCGATGAAGGCCAATTTTGGGATACTGCCGCCATTGGATGCTGGGGCAGGGAAGGGGCGGCGCAACAAGCGTCAACGGATGCAGGCCTACGCCGAAAGAGCCGGGCGCGCCCTGGAAGACTTTCTGTCAAATCAATAGCAAGCCCCCGCAGACAGTGCGGTTAATTGATGTGACAGAAAGTGATGCGCATAGCCAATACCCATTCAATGATGTCTTTTAAAAACATTGCTACATTAACAAACCACACCAAAATTTTTTTATTTGCCCTGATTTGTCTCTCCCTGACCGCTTGCGGCAGCTTCATTCCTGTGACAGTAGAAGCGTTCGATGGACAGCGCGCCCTACAAGATATTGCCACCCAGCTATCTTTTGGAGCGCGCATTCCCGGTAGCGAGGGGCACACTCAAATTTTGGCCTGGATGCAGACTGAGCTTGCTGGGGCGGGGTGGCAAGTGCAACTTCAGGAAACGCAATTTATGGGCCATGATATTAAAAACCTGGTCGCAAGACGGCAGGCTGCTCAACCCGGAAACAACGTTCACCCCTGGTATATTTTTGCCGCCCATTATGATACTCGCATCTACGCCGATCAAGACCCGGACAGCGCCAACCACACGCAGCCCGTCCCGGGAGCCAACGATGGGGCCTCGGGCGTGGCGGTGCTCATGGAGTTGGCGCGCAGCATTCCCCAAGATTATCCAGCCGATATTTGGCTGGTGTTTTTCGATGCGGAGGATAATGGCCGCATTGCCGGGTGGGATTGGATCCTCGGCTCGCGGGCCTTTGTAGCAGGCTTAGAAGGCGCGCCAGATGCTGTCATCATTGTGGATATGGTTGGGGATGCTGATCTCAACTTGCCGATGGAGATCACTTCGGATAAGAAGCTGCAACTCGAACTTTGGGAGCAGGCCGCCGCTTTGGGCTACAGCGACACCTTTCAGCTCATCCCCGGCTACCGCATGCTCGACGATCACACACCCTTTCTGGAAGCCGGTATCCCCGCAGTAGACATCATCGACTTTGATTATCCCTATTGGCATACTACTGCCGACACATTTGACAAAGTTTCCGCCGAAAGTTTGCAAATTGTCGGGGATACGCTGCTAGCATGGCTGGAGAGCAAGCGTTAGTTTTCTTGATAAATGGCCTAAGTTAGCGTACACTTAACTCGTTATGCGCGTTGTAGAATTGATGGATCAAATTCGTGAGCGGTGGGCCGACCGGGTGGCCCACCGGTTGGCGCGCGGCGAAAGCGTGCGCGAGAGTTTCCGCCAGGAAATTGAGCGCTATTTCGATTTGATGCAGCAAGCCATCATCAGCGGTGACCCGGCCTGGCTGAACGAAATCCTCGACCAGTGGACAGCCGCCCGTACAGAGAGTGAGAGAGAGCGGCATGAAGCTAGTTTGGCTCCTATATTGAGCCATATCTTGCTTTCGTTGAACCATGTTGCTCAGGAAGCATTGAGCGACGCAGATGCGCTGGAGTTGATTAACGCCATGCTGCCGCTTCACACCCATGCGCTGCAATATTCATCACAGCAAGAAACCGATATTTACATCCAGCATATTGCCAATGAGCTGACCCAGGCCCGCACCACCCTAGAACGCCTCGACAAAAGCAAATCGGATTTCATTTCGGTCGCTGCGCATGAACTGCGCACCCCTTTGACTCTTGTTGAAGGCTATACCTCAATGCTGCTAGATATCTTCCCCCGCGACGATCAGGCCCGCGCTCAGGTTGAAGTCATGCTCACCGGGGTGAGCAATGGCATCCAACGCTTGCGCGAAATCATTGACGATATGATTGATGTCTCACTGATCGACAACGATATGATGCAGTTGAATTATCAGCCGATCTGGTTAAATCAGCTAATTGGCATTGCCCGGCATGAAATCACAACAGCTATTGAAGACCGTTCTCTCCAACTGGTTATCAAAGAATTTTCCGGCTACAATGAAATGACCTTCGCGGATCCAGAGCGGCTGTATCAGGCCCTGTGGAATATTCTCACCAATGCCGTAAAATATACCCCCGATAATGGGGCCATCACCATTGATGGCCGCCGTCTCCCTGGGTTTATTGAAGTAACCATTTCTGACACCGGCATTGGCATTCACCCCGACGATCAGCCGCGCATCTTTGAAAAATTTGGCCGCCTGGGAAATGTAGCCCTGCATTCCAGCGGCAAAACAAAATTTAAAGGCGGCGGCCCCGGTTTAGGGTTACCGATTACAAAAGGTATTATCGAGGCGCATGGTGGGGCCATCTGGGTTGAGTCAGAAGGTTACGACGAAGAAGCCTGCCCAGGCTCAACTTTCCATATCTTATTGCCTGCTCGAAAAGAGTCTCCCGATGACAAACTAAACAAGCTCTTCCAACCGATCAGCGGGGAAGTATCCCCTGATGATACACAAGAATTTTCTGTCGAACAAATGAGAGAGACTTTAACAAACGGAACATCATGGCAAAAGAAATCATAACCACGCAGCCGCCGCGCGAACGCGCTTTCTTGGTAGGCGTAGAGCTGCGTGATCAAGAGAGCCTCCTATCCCTGGACGACTCACTGGAAGAACTCAGCCTGCTGGCAAAAACAGCCGGACTGCAAGTCGTGGGCACCGAAACCCAGCGGCGCAATCAACCGCACCCCAAGACGTTTATCGGTGCAGGCAAAGTGGATGAAGTCCGGTTGCTGGCCGAGGAACTTGACGCTGAAGTCATCATTTTCGATGACGAACTATCCCCCCGCCATCAGCGCGAACTCGATAAAATCTTTGGGGAGGAGATGCGCATCCTCGACCGTACAGCCCTGATCCTCGATATTTTCGCCCAGCACGCCAGCACCCGCGAGGGCGCGTTGCAAGTTGAATTAGCGCAATATGAATACCGCTTGCCGCGCCTGACACGCGCCTGGACACACCTGGCCCGTCAGGCAGGCGGCGGCGGCGGGCGCACCGGCAGCGCCGGGGGGGTAGGCTTACGCGGCCCCGGTGAAACCCAGCTCGAGGTCGATCGTCGTGACATCCGGCGGCGCATCGATCACTTGCGCGGCGAACTCGACAAAGTGCGCGCCCATCGTCAGCGCCATCGCGCCCAGCGCAAGCGCTCCCGCATTCCCATTGTGGCTTTGGTGGGGTATACCAACGCCGGCAAATCAACCTTGCTTAACAGCCTGGCATCTGCCGATGTCTATGTGGCCGATCAACTCTTCGCCACTCTCGACCCTACTACCCGCCGCGTCGAACTTCCCGATGGAACTCCCGTACTTTTCACCGACACAGTTGGCTTTATTCAAAAACTGCCCACAATGCTGGTGGCCGCTTTCCGTGCCACGCTGGAAGAAATCGCCGAGGCCGACCTCCTTGTGCACGTCCTTGACATCACGCATGCCAACGTCCACGCCCAGGCCGAAGCCGTACTACACACCCTGGGCGAGATCGAGGCCGGGCACATCCCCATCCTGACCGCTCTCAACAAAATCGACCGCCTCAACGATCCCGGTGCGGCCCGCCTGGCGATGGATTCCTTCCCCAACGCTGTCGCAATCTCAGCTTTGCAACGCGAAGGCCTTGGCGATTTTCTGAGCGCGGTTCAGCAACAACTTTTCGAGACGTACACCCCGCTGGAAGTACTGCTCCCCTACCAGGAAGGCAGCCTGATCTCGCTTTTCCACGCCCAGGGCGAGGTCGAGCGCGTTGAACACAGCAGCCAGGGTGTCTCGATTCAAGGCCGTATTCCTGGGCGGCTGATTGCCCGATTCCGTGCATTCATCAAGGAGCAAGCCTGATGCAACGCTTCAACCGGTTTTTGGATAGTTTGTCGGATTATTTGTCGCGCCGCAAAGGCCTGATCCCTTTGCTGGGCATTCTCCTGGTGATTGCCAACCTCATCTTGCAGCTCATCCCTGGGGGAGGCTGGCTCGCGGAGAATGATGTTTTCCTGCACCTGGGGGTGATCTTGGGAATTTTGGGATTTATGATTGCCTGGGCGCTTTGATTGTTGTCGAAAACTGGGGCGGCGTTACGTTTTACGAACGTCGGCATCACTCCCGGCTGCCAGGGTGAAAAAGAATGTAGCCCCTTCGCCAGGTTGAGAATCTAGCCAGATTTTCCCACCATGACGGTCCACAATGCGCTTGCAGACGGCCAGACCAATGCCGGTCCCGGGGTATTCTTCCCGGGTGTGCAGACGCTGAAAGATAACAAAAATGCGTTCGGCATATTGAGGGTCGATGCCAATGCCATTATCTTGTACTGAGAAAACCCATTTCCCCTCTTCTTGCCCCTTCTCGGAGAAAGTAGCGGCAATTTGGATGTGTGGAGGTTCCGAAGCCTTAAACTTGATAGCATTCGCGATCAGGTTTTGCATCAATTGGACAAGCTGACTGTCATCTCCCATTACAACTGGCAAAGCATCGTATGCGATTTGCACATTTTCTTCTTCAATTGCCATGCTTAAGTTTGCGCGCACTTGAGCAAGAACCTCATTCATGTCAACCAATTCAAGAACTTCGCCGCTTGTGCGTACGCGCGAGAAGGTCAGCAAGTCATTAATCAGGCGTTGCATCCGGTTAGCGCCTTCCACAGCATAGGTAATGAACTCCTGAGCATCCGCATCCAACTGATCCTGATACTGACGCGCCAGCATCTGGGTAAAGCTAGAAACCATGCGTAACGGTTCTTGCAAGTCATGGGATGCGACATACGCAAATTGTTCTAGTTCCTGGTTTGAGCGCGCCAGCTCATCGGCATATTTCTTAATTTCATTTTCGGCAGCCTTTCTTTCGGTAATGTCGCGCGCAGTACCTACGAATCCAACCGGTTCGCCCGCGGGATTCTTGAGAATGGCGGTCGTCATCCAGGTCGGAAGGATTCTACCCTCCCGATCAATATGCCCGATCTCACCCTGATGTGATCCTTGAGATAGTACGTGTTTGTTGAAGGGAATGACTTCCTCACTCAACTGTTTCTGATTGTGAAAAATGCTCAAGGGTTTACCAACTAGCTCCTCGGGGGAATATCCGTGCATTTGGGCCCAGGCGTGATTGACAAAAATGATCTCACCTTCAAGATTAGCCACCGCGACCCCATCGATGGATTGCTCCACCGCCTGAACAAGGCGATGCATTTCCCGTGTGCGTTCGGCCACTAGTTCTTCCAAATGGTCGCGATGCTTTTTTAATTGTGCCGTCATGTTGTTGAATACCAGCGCTAATTCGCCAATTTCATCATGTCGTTTAACATCAACGACTAACCCCAGGTTGCCGTCTGCGATTTGTTCTGCTGTTTGAGATAGACCAATAAGGCGGTCGGTGATGTTGCGAGCGATCAGCGACCCGACGAAAATCGCTACAACGAACAAAACCGTCGTTAGACCCAGATTGATGGTTAGTGGCTGCAGGAGTTCTCCTAAGGGTTCGGCAAGCTCTTGTTCGGCCAGCAAAGCCATTTGGAGATCAGGTAACCAGCGATAAACGCCTGCCACAGTTTGCCCCCGATAATTTATGTAAATGCCTGAGCCGCGGCTCTGGTTTGCCAAAGCATCCGACGCGCCAGCGCTGCGCACAAAGGTATTTTCACTTCCATTCTCAAATCGTGAGCGAGTGAGCATGGCATGGTTAAGGCCGATCAGATATGTTTCTGCAGTCGCCCCCAACCCGCTGGATTCTTGCATAATCTCGTCCAGGGCATTAAGGCTGGCACGCCCGGCCAAAGCGCCCAGCAACTGGCCTTCTTTGTTGAGGATAGGGCGCGCTACAATCAACGACATGGCTTGCAGGGAGGGGGAGTAAAAAGGGGGAATATAATCTGGGCCTTGCGCCCCTTCGGTAAAGAGATGCCAATCGCTGTAAATTTTCGAAACCTGGGCAGCGTCCGTCGACAGGATTACTTGATTATTTGAGTTCAAAATGAACAATTCCTGAAAGCGCGGCGAACTGATCAGTACCCGCTGAAGATGTTCTTCCAGGCCGCTATATGTATCTTGGTTTGGCTCCGCGTCGGAACCCAGCAGTGTAGATGCAGCCGCTTGATTTTCATCCGCCAGTATAGCCAGGGTGAGATCATTGTATAATTCTGCCAGCCAGTTGGTGACCTCCGCTTCTTTCAGAACTGCAACCGACTCCAATTGATCTAAAGCGCGCTGCTTGAGACTCTCCGCTCCTAATATCCCAGAAACTGTGCTGGTAACCAATACGGGGATGGCTACAAGGGCTGTGAAAGCGATCAATAAACGAGTACGGATAGAATCTCGGGCACGGATTTTAGTCATCGGCCTTTTCGATGAATTCATTGGTATAAACAGTGTCAAGATTGACTGAGCCGGGAATTATGTTTTGTGCCAGCAGGATTTCGTACATATGCTCCCAGGCATTTGGATCCATCCAACCAATAGATCCCTCGCCGGTATCAATCAATGGAATGCTGGCAATCATAGAGGCGAGCTGAAAATCGTAATCCTGCTCAGGGGCGACGGTTAGGGTTGCCTGTGCAGCCAATTCAGGATTTTCGATGGCGCGCTGCCAGCCTTTGAGAGTCGCGCGCACGAAACGTTCTACGAGGTCAGGGTTTTCTTCGATCAGGGTATCTGAAGTGAAAATCACATCGCCGTAGAAAGGCACACCGTATTCGTGAGGCCAGATCGGCGCTGTGTTCACTCCGTTGAGTTGAGCGCGCACCACTTCATTGGTGGCATAATGGGAACACACATCGGCGGTTTCCCAGCAATCTAGCCCCCATACGGTCATATCGATTTCGTGGATCTGACTGCGGTCAATATCTAATTGCCCCATCATCGCTTCGTAGAGAAATGTGCCCTGTCCGGGGGAGAGCGCCAGTGTTTTTCCCGGAAAATCAGCCGGAGAAGTAATGCCAGAAGTATCTGATGGGAAATACACCAAAGGCGTGATGCGAAAGATCACCGCCACAGCACGGACTGGCAAACCCTGACTTCGAGCAATAATCATCTCTTCTGCGGCGCCGATGGCAAACTCTTGTTCGCCAGCGAGTACATAATCATAGGTAATTTGACGTTCCAGGTCAATAGGCTCTATTTTCACTTGCAAGCCCTCTTCGGCGTAATATCCTTCCTGATCGGCAATATAAATGCCGGCGAATTGCGCTTGATGCAGCCATTTGAGGCGCACTGAAATCTGCTCCAGTTCTGGCTCACCCCGCATTGAGCCACAAGCTATAATCAGCGCATTGAATACCAACAACGCAATGATACTCAGAAAAATTTTCTTCTTCATAACTGTCTCCTATTTTTCATTCCCTTTGTAGCGACTTATGTGCTATCTTGATGGCTATTCTTCTGCTCGTACATTAACGCATCAGCCTGGCTGAGTAATGCATCGATCGAAGATGGCATATCAGGGTTGTACTGGGTAATGCCAACGCCCAGGGTGACTCGAAAATCATATTGGCAGTGCTGGTTATGATGTGCTTGGGCCTGTAAAATTCGCGCTTTTATTGTATCGGCACTTTTTTCAGAACTTTCTAAAACCACCACTGCAAACTCATCACCGCCAATACGGGCAATGATGTCTGAGGCTCGAAAAGTATCTTTGAGAATCGCGGCTGCGACTCGTAGGGCATGGTCGCCTGCATGGTGTCCATAGTTGTCGTTGATTTTTTTTAGATCATCGAGATCAGCGTATACCAGAAGCAGATTTCTAGATGTTCTTCGGGCATGAATCAACTGCTGTTCGGCAAGGGTAAAAAAACCGCGTCGGTTATACAAACCGGTAAGCTCATCCTCCAGGATCAGATTTTCTAGTTTCATTTGCAATTGGTGGCGCTCAATAGCATAGCGGATCGATCGCGTCAGCAAGGTGCTGCTAAGCTCTCCTTTACCCAGGTAATCCTGAACGCCATTCTGCACAAGTTGAACAGCCAGTTCATCGTCATCCAGACCGGTGAGTACAACAATTGGCAGATCAGGAGATAGTTTTTGCATTTCGAAGAATGTATCGCGGCCCTGGCTATCAGGAAGCGAAAGATCTAGGTTCTGTTGACATTTAGTAAAATAAGGGTATGAGTAGCATAACCTTTCAGGA